>NZ_JBHXFI010000004.1:0-223666 GCF_042724075.1 Streptomyces sp. NPDC127097
GCGCTGAACGGCCGGACGAGAGCGCGGTGTAGGTCGCGGTGGACCCCCGCGCCTTACGAGCGGCGGCGGTGGGGCGGGGGGCGGCGCGGGGGGCGCG
The DNA here is from genome assembly GCF_042724075.1 of Streptomyces sp. NPDC127097. Taxonomy (NCBI): domain Bacteria; kingdom Bacillati; phylum Actinomycetota; class Actinomycetes; order Kitasatosporales; family Streptomycetaceae; genus Streptomyces; species Streptomyces sp. NPDC127097. The sequence continues at coordinate 98 of NZ_JBHXFI010000004.1, forward strand.
GGCGGGGGGGGGGGGCGCCGGCCCGCCCCCCCGCCGTCGCGGTTTCCCGCCCCGATATCGAACTGTGTCCTATTTCTCCGGTGCACGAGACAACCACTTCAGCGAACAGCCCCTCTGCTTATGCGGCGGGGGCATTGGCGTCCCTTGACGGTCCTCCCCTCACGGGCCCGGGCTCCGCCACTGTCAGTTGTTCTGCTGTGAAGGGATCCCCGTGCTCGCCGGACCACGTCGCCACTCCGCCCGGTTGATACCCGCCGTGACCGCGGCTGCCGCGCTGCTGACCGCGTGCGGCGGCGGCGCCGATGCGTCGAAGGCCGACCAGCCGGCCACCAAGGTGACCGTCACCCCGGCCGCCGGAAAGACCCCGGCCAAGCTCGGCTCCCAGATATCCATACGGGCCGACGGCGGCAAGCTCACCTCGGTCGAGGTCGAGAACGACAAGGGCGGCAAGGTCGCCGGAGAGCTCTCCGGCAACGGCGCGGCCTGGAAGTCGGACGGCAAGGTCATGCCGGGGACCACGTACACCGTGCGGACGAAGGCCAAGTCCGACGGGGGCAAGGAGTCCTCGGCCACCTCGAAGTTCACCACGGAGCAGGCCGGCAAGGTCAACAAGCTCACCAACACCCCGTCCGGCGGCCAGACCGTGGGCACCGGAATGCCGGTCTCGATCCTCTTCGACAACCCGGTGGCCAAGGACCGGCAGGCCGAGATCGAGCGGGCGCTGAAGGTCACCACCCAGCCCAAGGTCGAGGGCTCCTGGGGCTGGGTCAAGGACTACTCCGGCAAGGACCGGATCGACTGGCGGCCCAAGGACTACTGGCCGTCCGGCACCAAGGTCTCCGTGAAGGGCGCGCTGTCCGGTATCAACTCCGGTGACGGCGGCTGGTTCGCGCGGGACTACAACTTCGGCTTCACCATCGGCGCCGACCACAAGGCCGTCATCGACGTCCCCTCGCACACCATGACGATGTACGAGAACGGCAAGAGCGTCGGCACCATCTCCGGCTCCGCGGGCTCCCCGCAGGACCCGACCCGCGGCGGGGTGCACACCGTCCGCAGCAAGAACGCGGCCGAGACCATGGACTCCGCCACCATCGGCCACGGCAGCGAGTGGATGCTGGACTCCAAGTGGGTCACCCACCTCACCGCCTCCGGGACGTTCCTGCACTCCGCCCCGTGGAACAAGTCGATCGGCGTGGAGAACAACAGCCACGGCTGCTTCGGCATGACCACCTCGGACGCCAAGAGGGCCTACGACTTCCTGACCATCGGCTCCACGGTCGAGGTCAAGAACACCACCAACACCAACAAGACCGACGTCGGCAACGGCCTGGAGGTCTGGCAGGAGAGCTGGCAGCAGTGGCAGCAGCGCAGCGCGCTGCGCTGACCCGGCCCGCGCTCCCGCGGTAGCCGAACGGACGCCGCCGCCTGACTGCTCAGGCGGCGGCGTCCGGCTTTGGGGCGACCCGCGTTGCGGCGTCCGGTCAGCGGATGTCGCTCGTCGTACGGCGGTGGGTGGAGCGCCGGTCCTCGATCTCGGCCCAGCGGTCGCCGTAGACGTTCTCGATGACGCCCGGCTGCCGCAGGAAGTCGTGCGGGAAGCCCAGCGGCACCTCGCTGGTCCGGTCGAGCCGGTCCAGCGCGTCGGCGTCCAGGGTGAGGTCGACGGCGCCGAGATTGTCGCGCAGCTGGCTCTCCTTGGTGGCCGCGATGATCGGAATGATGTTGCCGGGCCGGCTGCGCAGCCAGGCCAGGGCCACCTGTGCGGGGCTCCAGCCGCCCTGCTCGGCGACCTCCAGCACCGCGGTGAGGGTCTCCTCCTCAAGGTGGTTCGGGGTGGCGCCGTCGTCCGCGGTGGCCAGCCGGCCGGTCTCCCCGCGGCGGTACTTGCCGGTGAGCTTGCCGGCCGCGAGCGGTGCCCAGGCCAGCACGGCCAGATCGAAGGCGCGGGCCTGCGGCAGCAGCTCCCGCTCCGGCGTCCGCTCCAGCAGGTTGTAGCGCAGCTGCGAGCCCGCGAACGCGGTCCAGCCGCGCAGTTCGGCAAGGGTGTTGGCCTGCGCGATCTCCCAGGCGGGCCAGTCGGACACCCCGATGTAGAGCACCTTTCCCGAGCGCACCACGTCATCGAGCCCCCGCATGACCTCCTCCACCGGCGTGAAGTTGTCCCGGGCGTGCACCCACAGCACATCGAGGTGGTCGGTGCGCAGCCGGTCCAGGCTCGCCTCCACCGACCGCACCAGGTTCTTGCGGTGGTTGCCCGCCGCGTTCACATCGCCCTGGTGGGTCATGCAGGTGTACTTGCTCGCCAGGACGAAGCGGTCCCGGCGGCCTTCCAGCAGCCCACCGAGGATCCGCTCGGAGGCGCCGCCGGTGTAGATGTTCGCGGTGTCGATGAAGTTGCCGCCCGCGTCCGTGTAGGCGTCCAGGATCCGGCCGCTGGTGTCCTCGGCGGCGCTCTGGCCCCGGTCGTCGCCCATGGTCATGGCGCCCAGGCTCAGCTCGCTCACCCGCAGACCGGTCCTGCCGAACAGTGTGTAGCGCACGAGGTTCCCTTCGTTCAGCGACAGCGGTAAGTCGTGCGCCCACGCTAGGAGCTGGAGCGCACTCCAGGGCAAGCCACGGCACCGCGGGCGGGGGCGCGTTGCCGTCCCGGCGGTGGCCGATGTCACCTATGGGAGGTCCGGTGGCGGTGTCCCCCGCGGGCGGCAGCGCCTAGGCTGGCGCGTGCAACTGGTTCGCCCTGCCCGCCAGGCAGGCGCGTCGCAAGAGGGAACCCGGTGGAATTCCGGGACTGCCCCGCAGCGGTGAGTGGGAACGACCGCCGTCATACGCACTGGGCCCGGCCGGGTCTGGGAAGCGACGGCCAGTAGATGTCCGCCTTCGGCGGATGTGCCCGCGAGTCCGAAGACCTGCCAGTGCCCCCGCGCGACCGGTGTGCGGGGTGATCTCGGTGACCTCGAGGGCGGGTCGGCGGACACATCGGGCGGGCACGGCCGGCGGAAGAGCGCCGGGTCCCGCCGGGTTTGCCGTTCCTTCGCGCCCCCGACTGTCCCGTGGTCCATGGAGACAGACTCGCGAAGGAGAGTTCCGTGACCAGCAGGTCCGCAGCCGCGGCAGCACGAGCGACCGTGCACGGCTACCCCCGTCAGGGGCCGAACCGTGAACTCAAGAAGGCCATCGAGGGCTACTGGAAGGGCCGCGTCGGCGCCGACGCGCTCCGTACCACCGCCGCCGGTCTGCGCCGCGCCAACTGGCGGCAGCTCGCCGAGGCCGGCGTCCATGAGGTGCCGACCGGCGACTTCTCGTACTACGACCACGTCCTGGACACCAGCGTGATGGTCGGCGCGATCCCGGCGCGGCACCGCGCCGCGGTGGCCGCCGACCCCCTGGACGGCTACTTCGCGATGGCCCGCGGCACCCAGGACGTGGCGCCGCTGGAAATGACCAAGTGGTTTGACACCAACTACCACTACCTCGTCCCGGAGTTGGGGCCGGACACGGTCTTCGCCGCGGACTCCGCCGCGCAGGTCGCCCAGCTGACCGAGGCACTCGGCCTCGGACTCGCCGCGCGGCCGGTCCTCGTCGGGCCCGTCAGCTACCTCCTGCTGGCCAAGCCCGCGCCCGGCGTCGCGGCCGGCTTCGATCCGCTGACGCTGCTCGACCGGCTGCTGCCCGTCTACGCCGAGGTGCTCGCCGATCTGCGGGCGGCCGGCGCCCGCTGGGTGCAGCTGGACGAGCCGGCGCTGGTGCAGGACCGCTCCCCCGCCGTGCTGAACTCCGCGGCCCGCGCCTACCGGGACCTCGGTGCGCTCACCGACCGCCCGCAGCTGCTGGTCGCCTCGTACTTCGACCGGCTGGGCGAGGCGCTGCCGGTGCTGGCCAAGGCGCCCGTCGAGGGCCTGGCGCTGGACTTCACCGGCCCCGCGGCCGGCAACCTCCAGGATCTCGCGGCGGTCGGCGGGCTGCCCGGCAAGCGGCTGGTCGCCGGCGTCGTCAACGGCCGCAATATCTGGATCAACCACTACGAGCAGTCGCTGGCGACCCTGGGCACGCTGCTCGGACTGGCCGAGCGGGTCGATGTGTCGTCCTCCTGCTCGCTGCTGCACGTCCCGCTGGACACCGGGGCCGAGCGGGACATCGACCCGCAGATCGCCCGCTGGCTGGCCTTCGCCCGGCAGAAGACCACGGAGATCGTGACGCTGGCGCGCGGTCTGTCCCGGGGCACCGGCGCCATCGCGGCCGAACTCGCCGCCAGCCGCGCGGACCTGGCCTCCCGGGCGGGCTCGGCGCTCACCCGTGACCCGGCGGTGCGGGCCCGCGCCGCGGCCGTCACCGAGGCCGACGGCCGCCGATCCCAGCCGTACGCCGAGCGGTCCGCCGCCCAGCGCGCGCACCTCCGGCTGCCGCTGCTGCCGACCACCACCATCGGCTCGTTCCCGCAGACCGCCGCGCTGCGCACGGCGCGGGCGGAGCTGCGGGCCGGGCGGCTGGACGCCGAGGGGTACGAGGAGCGGATCTCGGCGGAGATCCGCGAGGTGCTGGCCTTCCAGGAGAAGGCCGGGATCGACGTCCTGGTGCACGGTGAACCGGAACGCAACGACATGGTCCAGTACTTCGCCGAGCAGCTGACCGGCTATCTCGCCACCCAGCACGGCTGGGTGCAGTCCTACGGGACCCGCTATGTCCGGCCGCCGATCCTGGCCGGGGACATCTCCCGTCCCGAGCCGATGACGGTGCGCTGGACCCGCTATGCCCAGTCGCTCACCGAGCGGCCGGTCAAGGGCATGCTCACCGGCCCGGTCACCATGCTCGCCTGGTCCTTCGTCCGCGACGACCAGCCGCTGGGTGACACCGCCCGCCAGGTGGCGCTCGCGCTGCGCGACGAGGTGAACGACCTGGAGGCGGCGGGCACCTCGGTCATCCAGGTCGATGAGCCCGCGCTGCGCGAGACGCTGCCGCTGCGTGCGGCCGGCCACGCCGCGTACCTGGCCTGGGCCACCGAGGCGTTCCGCCTCACCACCGGCGGGGCCCGTCCGGACACCCAGATCCACACCCATATGTGCTACGCGGAGTTCGGTGACATCCTCCGGGCCATCGAGGACCTCGACGCCGATGTCATCAGCCTGGAGGCGGCCCGCTCCCATATGCAGGTCGCCACGGAGCTCGCCACGGCCGGCTACCCGCGCGAGGTGGGGCCCGGGGTCTATGACATCCACTCGCCGCGCATCCCGGACGTGGCCGAGGCAACGGCCTTGCTGCGCAAGGGACTTGCCGCGATTCCGGCCGAGCGGCTGTGGGTCAACCCGGACTGTGGTCTGAAGACCCGTGGCTGGCCGGAGGTGCGGGAGGCCCTGGAGAACCTGGTCACCGCGGCCCGGGAGGTCCGCGGCGGGCTGCCCGGCGGGGCTTCCTGACGCCGTGCGGGCCGGGGCCGGCACCCGTGGGGGCGCCGGTCCCGGCCCGTCGTGGGCGGCTCAGCCGGTGATGATCGCCGGGTCGCTCACACCGACCTCGCCGGTCTCCACATGGCCGGCGAACCGGCGCAGGAAGGCGGGGTCGGTGTCAGAGGTGACCGACAGGTCGTACCAGCGCTTGCTGGCCCGCAGGTCGACCGACTTCTTGACGGTGGCGCCCGCCCGGACCGGGTAGGTCTCGGCGGGGCCGCCGTAAGCCTGCGTGACGGTGAGGTGGCAGTCGGTGCGGCCGGGGTTGGTCAGGGTGAGTACGACGCGGCCGGCCGTCTTGTCATGGCGGGCGGTCACCTCGGGCCCGGTCTTCTTGCCGTTGCCCTTGAAGGTGCGCAGGAAGCCGTTCGGGCCGTGGACGGACAGGTCGTAGACGTCCTTGGAGTAGGACGTGTTCCAGGTGTCGGAGATCTTCTTGCCGGCCTCCGTGGTGTACGTCCAGGGGCCGTCGGTGCGGTTGCCCGCGGTGACGGTGAAGCAGGCGCCCGCCTTGTCGCCGCTCTTGAAGGTGAGGGTGAAGCGGCCGGTGGACGGGGTCGCGGACCCGTCGACGAGCGGCTCGTACGGCAGCGGGCGGGCGGGGCGGGAGCCCGGCTCCTGCTTGGGCAGCACGGGGTTGGCCGGCGGCTTCGGCACATAGCTGTCGTGCCGCTCCTTGTCCGGCGGCTGGTAGCCGTCGGTGGCGGGGAGCGAGGCCGGCTTGGTGTTCTCCAGCCCGAAGTCGAAGGCGGAGGTCAGGTCGCCGCAGATGGCGCGCCGCCAGGGCGAGATGTTCGGCTCGTGGACGCCGAAGCGGCGCTCCATGAAGCGGATGATGGAGGTGTGGTCGAAGACCTCGGAGCAGACGAAACCGCCGGTGCTCCAGGGTGAGACGACGAGCATCGGGACGCGCTGGCCGAGGCCGTAGGGACCCGCGGAGTACTTGGCGTTGCCGCCGAAGCTGTCGAGCGTGGTGTCCACGGTCGACAGGCCCTGGTCGGCGGAGGCCGGCGGGAAGGGCGGCAGGACGTGGTCGAAGTAGCCGTCGTTCTCGTCGTAGGTGATGAACAGCGCGGTCTTGCTCCACACCTCGGGGTTGGAGGTGAGCGCGTCCAGCACCTGGGAGACGTACCAGGCGCCGTAGTTCGCGGGCCAGTTGGGGTGCTCGGAGAATGCCTCGGGGGCGGCGACCCAGGAGATCTTGGGCAGCTTGTCGGCCTTCACATCGGCCTTGAGCCGGTCGAAGTAGCCGTCGCCCTCCTTGGCGTTGGTGCCGGTGCGGGCCTTGTCATAGAGCGGGTCGCCGGGCTTGGCGTTGCGGTACTGGTTGAAGAAGAGCAGGGAGTTGTCGCCGTAGTTGCCGCGGTAGGCGTCGTCGATCCAGCCCCACTTGCCGTCCGCGTCCAGGCCGTCACCGATGTCCTGGTAGAACTTCCAGGAGATCCCGGCCTTCTCCAGCCGCTCCGGGTACGTCGTCCAGTCGTACCCCTCCTCCTCGTTGCCGAGGACCGGGCCGCCGCCCTTGCCGTCGTTGCCGACGTGACCCGTGTACATGTAGTAGCGGTTGGGGTCGGTCGCCCCGATGAACGAGCAGTGGTACGAGTCGCAGACGGTGAACGCATCGGCGAGCGCGTAGTGGAACGGGATGTCCTTACGCGTCAGATGGGCCATCGTCCCGGCGGTCTTGGCGGCGATCCAGTTGTCGTACTTGCCGTTATTCCATGCCTTGTGGCCGCCCGCCCAGTCGTGGTCGAGGCCGGCGATGAACTGCATGCCGAGGTCCTCGGCGTCCGGGTGGTAGGGCAGCACCTCCTTGTCGCCGTCCGGCTGGTGCCAGACGGACTTCCCGCTCTCCAGGACGAGCGGACGCGGGTCACCGAAGCCGCGTACGCCCTTGAGCGAGCCGAAGTAGTGGTCGAAGGAACGGTTCTCCTGCATCAGGACGACGATGTGCTCGATGTCGTTGATGGATCCGGAGCTTCGCTTGGCGGGGATGGCTGCGGCACGGGCGATGCTGCTCGTCAGGGCCGAGGCACCGGCGGTGGCGCCGGCGATCTGGAGAAAACGCCGGCGATTCAATTCAGGCATGGGGCTGGGAACCTCTTCGCTTGTGGGGGAGTTGCCGAAATGACGGGTGTTGGTGTGCGGTTGTGTGAGGAGTGGTGCGGAACCACGGTCAGCAGAGTGTTCCAAGAGGAACGAGCGCCAGGGAAGGGGGGGTGTCGCAGGTATGGCACATCGGGGTACGTGCGACGAACTCCCTGGTCGGCGACGTCGTACAGCCACCCGCGAACATTTCACACAAGGGGGAATAATGAGACAGGGTAAGGATCAGGCCGTGGCCGGGGACGGCGGGACACCGCTGCCCGACGAGATCGCGGCGGGCAACGCCGGGCAGGCCGAGACCTGGAACGGGGACGACGGACGGTACTGGGTCCAGCAGCGGGAAAGGCAGGAGGCACGGTATCGCCTGCTCACCCCGCACTTAATGGCGGCGGCCGGGATCCGGGCGGACAGCCGGGTGCTGGACATCGGATGCGGCAGCGGCGGGACCAGCCTGGAGGCGGCGCGGGCCGCCGCCGAGGGGTCGGTGCTCGGCGTCGATGTGTCGGCGCCGATGCTGGCCGCGGCCCGGAAGCAGGCCGCGGGCTCCGGACTGCCGCAGATCACCTTCGAGCGAGGGGACGCCCAGGTCCATCGCTTCGAGGACGGCGCCTTCGACATCGCGATCAGCCGTTTCGGGGTGATGTTCTTCGCCGACCCGGAGGCGGCGTTCGCGAATATCGCCCGAGCGCTGCGTCCGGGCGGACAGTTGGCGTTCCTGTGCTGGCGGAGCCTGCGGGACAATGCCTATCTGACGGTGCCGATGGACGCCATCGCCCCGTATGTACAGCTGCCCGAGCTCGATGCGCCCGGCGCCCCGGGCCCGTTCTCACTCGCCGACGCCGACCGGATCAAGAAGCTGCTGGACAGCACGGGATTCGACGAGGTCACGATCAGCGCCGTCGACGAGCCGATGTGGATGGGCCCCGATCCGGACGACGTGGTGGCCTACCAACTCGACATGCCGGGGTCGCGCGCGATGCTCGCCGAGGCGAGTGCGGAAGCGCGGGCCAAGACGGTGACCGCGTTGCGGGATGCCCTGGCCGAACACCAGGGCTCCGACGGCGTCACGCTCGGCAGCGCGGCGTGGCTGGTGACGGCCCGGAGGCGATGACCGGCTCGACGGCCCGGATCCGGTGAGGGGCCGGGAGGGCGATCCCAAGGCGGGGCGGGCAGTCCGGCGGACCGGGAGGCGTCCGGTGGGGCGCCGGTGAGCAGATTCCCGAGGGTGATGCCGATACCGCAGATGGTGTTGTAGAGCCCGTAGTGGGTCGCGACCAGGCGGTTACCGGACAGCCGGACGATGGTGTCCGGGCGAGGCGCGACCGCGGTCGGCGTCAACACCTCGCCACTTCGTTGACGGCGCTTCGTTGGCGGCGGGTCAGACCAGCGACGCCTCGGACGAGGCCGCGGGAGTCTCGGCGCCGGTCTCGGCGACGGCTTCCCGTACGGGCTCGGCGAGCGGCTCGGCCGGCACGGGCGGCGGCACCGCCGGCTGGCCCTTCGCGTCGGGCACGCTGCGCAGCGGGGTGCGGCTGGTCAGCGGCGTCTTGCGGGCCGCCTCGACCCGGCGGGTGAACCAGATGACCTTGCCGTCCGGGGTGCCACAGGTGCCCCAACTGTCGCTCAGCGCCGCCACTCTGGAGAGCCCGCCGCCGCCCGCGCTGAGCAACTTCGGCAGCCGCGGCCCCTGGTCGGCGACGGAGGCCGTGAGGTGCCGGCCGGTCCAGCGGAGTTCGACGACGCACGGCGCGTCCGGGCCGATATGGCGATGGACGTTGGTCAGGAGTTCCGCCACTCCCCGGCATACGGGCGGGATATGCAGCTCAAGATCCCAGTACCGCAGGTGCGCGGCCAGAATCCGCTGGATCTGCGGCACACGCTCCGCCGAAGCATGCAGTTCGACCGTGTAGTGCCGGTCGCTGGGAAGTGTCATGTCGTGGCTCCTCACCGCGAGGCTCACGCCCTTCACCTCGTTGGACCAACGAACCCCGAAACACGAAGAGTGAGCAATAATCACGTATGGGTCATTTGTCATGGTGACCCGGCCGGGCGGGTTCCGCAACTGATCTTGGTTCAGTGGAGTCCGCCGGCCCGGCCCTCCCCCGGCCGGTCCACCAGCCGCGGCAGGACCTTGTCCGGGGTGAGCGGGAGGTCGCGGAACCGGACCCCGGTGGCGTGCCGGACGGCGTTGGCGAGGGCCGCCGCGGTGCCGACGATGCCGATCTCCCCGATGCCCTTGCTGCCCATGGGGTTGAGGTGGGGATCCTCCTCCTCCAGCCAGTGCGCCTCGATCAGCGGCACATCGGCGCAGGCCGGAATGTGGTACGAGGCCAGATCGCACTCGGCGAAGTCACCGAACGCGGGATCCAGCACGCTGCCCTCCATGAGCGCCATCCCCAGCCCCATCGTCATGCCGCCGATGAACTGGGAGCGCGCCGTACGGGAGTTGAGGATGCGGCCGGCCGCGTAGACGCCCAGCAGCCGCCGCGTCCGGACCTCTCCGGTGACGGTGTCGACCTGGACCTCGGCGAAGGTGGCGCCGAAGGCGTGCCGGGCGTACGGGGAGCCCTCGGCCGTCTCCCGGCGGGTGTCGGCGGCGGCGGTCAGCCCGTCGGCCGGGAGCGGTCCGACGTGGTCCCGGAGCCGGTGCCGCAGCGCCGTACAGGCTTTGTGGACGGCCCAGCCCCAGGACGCGGTGCCCGCGGAACCGCCGGCCAGCATCGCGGGCGGCAGATCGCTGTTGCCGATCTCGATCCGGATCCGCTCCTCGGGCACGGCCAGGACACCGGCGGCGAGCTGCGCGAGCACGGTGCGGGCGCCGGTGCCGATGTCGGTGGCGTTCACCCGGATGCGGAAACCGCCGTCGGTGGCGGCGTGCGCCTCGGCGGAGGAGGCGGCGACGTAGACCGGGTAGGTGGCGGCCGCGACACCGGTGCCCAGCAGCAGATCGCCCTCCCGGCGGACGCCGGGCCGGGGGTCCCGGGGCAGCCAGCCGAAGCGCTCCGCGCCCTCCCGCAGACAGCCGACCAGCTGACGGCTGCTGAAGGCGCGGTCGCTGTCCGGCTCGGTGTCCGGCTCGTTGCGCATCCGCAGGTCGACGGGGTCGATGTCCAGGAGGACGGCGAGTTCGTCGACGGCCGACTCCAGGGCGTACATCCCGGGGGCCTCGCCCGGTGCGCGCATCCAGGAGGGCGTCGGTACGTCGAGCGGGACGACGCGGTGCACGGTGCGGCTGTTCGGCGAGGTGTACATGACGCGCCCCGGGACCGCGGCCTGCTCGACGAACTCCGTGACGGTGGAGGTGTGGGTGGCCGCCTCATGGGCGAGGGCGGTGAGGACGCCGTCGTCGCCCGCGCCGAGGCGGACCCGCTGGACGGTGGGTGCGCGATGGCCGACGACCGCCGGCAGCTGCCGGCGCGGCAGGGCCAGTTTGACCGGGTGCCCGGTGTGGCGGGCGGCCATCGCGGCCAGGACGACCTGGGGGCGGGGCGTCCCCTTGGAGCCGAAGCCGCCGCCGACGTGCTCGGAGACCACGGTGACCTCGCTGCGGTCCAGCCGGAACAGCGCGGCGAGGTCCTCGCAGACCTTGGTGGCGCCCTGGCTGGTGTCGTGGACGGTCAGATGGCCGTCGCTCCACCGGGCGGTGGAGGCGTGCGGCTCCATGGGGTGGTTGTGCAGCGGCGGCACGGTGTACGTGGCGTCGAGGGTGACGGGCGCGGCGGCGAACGCCCCCTCGAAGTCGCCGCGTTCGCGGGTTCCCGGATAGCCGCCGTTGGCGGTCTCGGCGTCGTACATCCGGGGGTGGTCGGCGGTCAGCAGGACGTCGTGCGGGGCGGTTTCGTAGCGGACGCGGACGGCCCCGGCGGCGGCGCGGGCGGTTTCGAGGCCGTCGGCGACGGCGAGGGCGACGTACCAGCCGCGGTGCGGGACCCGGTCGTCCTGGAGCACCGACAGGGTCGGATCGCCGACGTCCGCGAGCCGGGGCGCGTTCTCATGGGTCAGCACCGCGTACACGCCCGGCAGGGCGAGCGCCGCCGCGGTGTCCACGGCGGTCACCCGGCCGCGGGCGACGGTCGCGGGCACCGGCCAGGCGTAGGCACAGCCCGGCGGGGTGTGTTCGGCCGCGTACCGGGCGGTGCCGGTGACCTTCTCCCGGCCTTCCCGGCGGACGAGCGGGGCGCCCAGGGGGTACGGGAGGGGGCCGAGCGGGAATTCGGGGCTCATGGCGCGCGTCCTTGGATCGGGGGCTGGGGCGGAGGGGGCAGGGGCGTCCTGGCGGTCGTGGTGTGGTCAGTGGTCATCGGCAGGGACAGCCAGCCCGGCCAGCACGCCGACAGCCAGGTTGCGGGCGAGCGTGACCTTGAAGCCGTTGTCGCGCAGCGGGCGGGCGGCGGCGAGTTCGGCGTCGGCGGCGCGGGCGAAGGTGTCCTCGGTGGCGGGCGCGCCGCGCAGCACCTCTTCGGCGGCGCGGGCGCGCCACGGCCGGTGCGCGAGCCCGCCGAACGCGAGGGCGGCGTGCCGTACGGTGCCCTCCCGCACCTCCAGTACGGCGGCGACGGAGGCCAGCGCGAAGGCGTAGGAGGCGCGGTCGCGGGCCTTGCGGTAGCGCGAGCGGGTGCCGGGGGCGGCGGGCGGGAGCCGGACGGCGGTGATCAGTTCGCCGGGCCGGATCTCGGTGTCCCGCTCCGGGCTGTCACCGGGCAGCCGGTGGAAGTCGGTCACCGGCACGGTCCGCTCCCCGTCGGGGCCGTGCAGCAGGACCTCGGCGTCGAGGGCGGCCAGCGCCACCGCCATGTCCGACGGCTGGGTGGCCACGCAGTGATCGGAGTGGCCCAGTACGGCGAGATCGCGATGCACCCCCTCGCGGGCCGGGCAACCGGTGCCGGGGACGCGCTTGTTACAGGGCTTGGTGATGTCCTGGAAGTACAGGCAGCGGGTGCGCTGAAGCAGATTGCCGCCGGTGGTCGCGATGTTCCGCAGCTGCCCCGAGGCGCCGGCCAGCAGCGCCTGCGACAGCGCCGGGTAGCGGTCGCGGACGGCGGCCGCCGCGGCGAGATCGCTGTTGCGGACCATCGCACCGATCCGCAGCCCGCCGTCCGGCAGCTCCTCGATCCGGTCGAGCGGCAGCCGGGTGACGTCGATGAGCAGCCGCGGCGTCTCCACCCCCAGCTTCATCAGGTCGACGAGGTTGGTGCCGCCGCCGAGGAAACGGGCGCCGGGCTGCCCGGCCGCGGCCCGTACGGCCTCCTCGACGCTGGTCGCCCGCAGATACCCGAACGGCTTCACGGCGCCACCTCCCGGACCGCTTCGACGATCCGCGGATAGGCGCCGCAGCGGCAGAGGTTGCCGCTCATCCGCTCGCGGATCTCGTCGTCGGTGAGCGTGACGGGCGCGCCGGGGTCCGCGGTGGGCGGGGTGACGTGGGACGGAAGGCCGGCCGCCGCCTCGGCCAGCACCCCGACCGCCGAGCAGATCTGGCCGGGGGTGCAGTAGCCGCACTGGAGGGCGTCCCGCTCCAGGAAAGCCTGCTGGAGCGGGTGCAGCCGCTCCCCCTCGGCGAGGCCCTCGACCGTGGTGATCCGCCGCCCGTCCTGGGCCACGGCCGGCAGCAGACAGCTGTTGGCACGCCGCCCGTCGACGAGCACGGTGCACGCGCCGCACTGGCCGTGGTCGCAGCCCTTCTTGGCGCCGGTCAGGCCGAGGCGTTCGCGGAGCAGGTCCAGGAGCGTGGTGCGGTGGTCCACGGTCAGCGTCTGCGTCACTCCGTTGAGGTGCAGCACCAGCGAGGACTGTGCGCCGTCCGCCGACGGCGCACCGCCGGGCTCCTGCGGATGATGGGTGGGCTCCACTCGCTCATGCCTTTCCGATCCGGGCCGCGGGGGCGGCTGCCGTGGGCCTGGGACGTGTCCTGCGCCGGGACCGTGCGGGTCCGGCCGCCGCAGGAGTGCCGGTGACCGCTAGCGGGTCTCCAGCCGCAGCTCGACTTCCTTTTCCTGGTCTCCGGCGGCCATCCCGAGGACGCGCACGGCGAACGCGGACTCCAGCCCCTTGCACAGCTGGTCGACCGCCCAGTAGCCGCCCTGGAGGCTGACCATGACGGGCGCGGTCAGCCGGCGCGGCTCGGCCGCGGCCTTGCGCTCACTCACGTCGAAGGTCGAGGTCCACACGGTCGACCCCGCCCCGGCCACCTCCTCGGGCACGTCGTCCGCCGCCCGGTCGGAGGTGAAGGTGGTACGCAGCGCGCTGAAGACGGCGTGCGCGTCCTGCGTCGCGCAGCTCTCCAGCTCCACCATCACCTCGGCCGATACGTGTTCCGTGTGTGCCGCCTGATCCGCGCTGTTCACTGTGGGGCCTTCCGTCGTGGGCCTTCCTCCGGGGGCTGAACGCTTCCAGGCTCGCCCGGCGGCCCGGTGTGTGCGACCGGAGGCACGAACGAGTGGTTTGAACGGGCGGCACCCGCAGGCCACCCGATCGAGAGATTACGCTGTGTAGTCAGCGCGAGCGTTCTGTGATCGGAGCTTCCTCAGGCGCAGCGCTCGACCCTCGCCACAGCCCTCGTCGACCCAAGCCAGAGGAGCCCTCGTTGACCAGTGCCACCATCGACCAGAAAGCCACCGGCTACACCGTCCGCCATGCGCTCTGTATGGCGCGCGCCTCCGAGCTCGCCTACAAGGACGAGCAGACCATCGAAGCCACCGCCCGGGAATGGGGCTTCGACCGGGTGCGCCACCACCACACCACGTTCCGCCCGCCGTTCCCGCTGGAGGACACCCAGGCGTACACCCTCGGCGGGCACAGCATGATCATCACCAGCTTCCGGGGCACGGAGCCGGTGAAGCTGCGCGACTGGCTGTCCGACGCCACCACGCCGCCGTGGCCCGGCCCCGGCGGCAAGGGCTATGTCCACTACGGCTTCGGGGAGGCGCTGGAGTCCGTCTGGCCGCAGGTCCGCGCCGCCGTCGACGCGTTCCGCGACAACCGCCAGACGGTGTGGTTCACCGGCCACAGCCTCGGCGGGGCGCTGGCGATGCTGGCCGGCGCGCGGCTGCATTTCGAGGAGCCGCATGTGACGGCCAACGGCGTCTACACCTTCGGCCAGCCGCGCACCTGCGACCGGCAGCTGTCCAAGGAGTTCAACACGGCCTTCTCCGACCGCATGTACCGCTTCGTCAACAACAACGACATCGTGCCGCAGCTGCCCCCGGAGCCCGCCTTCCACCATGTCTCCGCCTTGCGCTACATCGACGCGCAGGGCGCCCTCCACCACACCATGCCGTTGCTCAGCGGCCTGGTGGACCGCGCCCAGGGCCTCACCGCCGATCTGCTCGCGCCCGCCTCCGACGGTGTCCGGGACCACTTCATGGCCGCGTACGTCAACGCCTTGGAGAAGAACCAGAACTGACCGGCCGGGCGGGCGTCCGTACCCCTCCCGCCCGGACCGGCCGCCCCCCCCCGGGTCAGACCGGCTGGGTGAGGTTGACCGCGTTGCCGTCCGGGTCCTGGATGTGGGCGACCCGCTGCCCCCAGGGCATGTCGGTGGCCGGGCCCCGCACCGTTCCGCCGAGCGGCCCGACCCGGTCCAGCAGGGCATCGACGTCCTGGACCGCGATGCTGAGCAGGATCCGGGTCGGGGTGCCGGTCTCGACATTCGGGTCCGTCACGATGCCCAGCTCCGAGCCGCCGACCCGCAGCCCGACGAAGAAGACCGGGCCCTCCTCGGGCACCCGGGTGAACTCCTCGGCTCCGACCAGCTCGCGGTAGAAAGCCTGGAGCCGGTCGAGGTCAGGGGTGACGATGATCGGCTGGACGGCGGCGGGGGCGGCGGATGAGGTGGCAGACATGGCGTCCTCCAGGGGTGTGGCCTGTGTGGTCGCTGAGATGGACCGCGCCCGGCATGCCGATTCATCGGTCGGGGTGGGAAGGAGGCAAGCGGCCGGGGTGACAGACGGTACGCCGGTCGGGAGGGGGAAGGGTCATGCGCCGGGGCGGGCGGCGGTGAAGGTGACCTCGGCGGTCCGGGCGACGATCTCGATCTCGTCGCCCAGCGCCCACTCCGCGGCCCGCGAGGACAGCGCGGCCGGCACCCGCTCGCTGATGCCGGGGGCCGCCGGGATGTCGTAGGTGGCGTGGGCGTCATGCGGCAGGACGACCCGGAAGTCGCGGGCCAGGGCCGTCCGGGCGGTGGCGCTGACGCACATCTCGGAGAGCACCCCGCAGAGCGCCAGGGACTCGACTCCGGCGTCATCGAGCAGGGCACCGAGCCCGGTGCCCGCGAAGCCGTCGTCCTGGGTCTTCCGGATGACCGTCTCGCGGGGCCCGGCCGCCACGGGCAGATGGAGTTCCCAGCCCGGGGTGTGGGGCTCATCGATGGTTCCGGGCTCACCGTCGTTCTGTAGATGGACGACCAGTGCCCCCGCGGCGCGGGCCCGGGAGAGCAGCTCACGGCTCCGGTCGAGCACCCGCGCCGCGTCGGGCACCGCCTCGTCCCCCGCGACGAAGCCCGTCTGGAGGTCGACGAGCAGCAGGGCCTCGACGGGGAGGAGCGAGCCCCCGGCCTCGACCGGCCGTGCAGCGTCACCAGCGGTCGCCACCTCGCTCGCGGTCGCAGTCTCCGCCGCCTCGGTCGCGGTCTCCGCCACCTCGGTCGCGGTCGTCGTGACCTCCGCAGCCCCCACGCTCGTCGCCATCGCCACCGCACCCTCCGTCATCGCCACGCTCCCCCTCCCCCTCGCCGCACGCTCTCCCCCGCCGTCACGATGACCATGGTGCGGGCCGGGCGGCCAACAGCTCACCCGTCGCGGCGGAATTCAGCCATGCGCCCGGCCTCGCCGGCCCGCTCGCCCCGGCCGTCCGCCGCCGCTGTCACGCCCGGCCGCGCCGGTCGCCAGTCGTGCACGGACTACCGCTGAGCTGCCGAAACGATCCGTACGCCGCATCCGCCGCGCGGCACGTGGCCCCGGCCGACGGCCCGCCAGGACACCCGACATGCGCCGGACACGCGCCGCTGAGCCGTCCGGCCGCACATCGTTGCCACGGGCATCGACCTGGACGGATCATCCGTACGGAACGCCGTACGGACGTACGGAGGCACGGGATGACCGCACCGGGACGACGCGAGGAGACCACCGTGGAGCCAGCCACCGTCAACGGCCACTGCGCACCGGAATTCACCGGCGTACGGGACGCGTTCGAGCGGAACTTCAGCGAGCACGGTGATGTCGGCGCGGCGGTCACGGTGACGGTGGACGGCGAGGCGGTGGTCGACCTGTGGGGCGGGCACGCGGACGCCGCCGGGACCCGCCCCTGGGAGCGCGACACGCTGGTCAATGTCTACTCGACGTCCAAGGGGATGACCGCACTGTGCGCCCATCTCCTCGTGGACCGGGGCGAGTTGAACCTCGACGCGCCGGTGAGCCGGTACTGGCCCGAGTTCGGGCAGGCCGGCAAGGAGGACATACCTGTGCGCTGGCTGCTCAGCCACCGGGCCGGTCTGATCGCGCCCCGGGAGCCGCTGCCCGCAGGGCACGCCTATGACTGGGACCGGGTGTGCGCCGTCCTGGCGGCCACCCCGCCGTGGTGGGAGCCGGGCACCGCGCAGGGCTATCACGCGGTGACCTTCGGCTACCTCGTGGGCGAGGTCGTCCGGCGGATCACCGGGCAGTCCCTCGGCTCGTTCCTGCGCAGCGAGATCACCGGTCCGCTGGGGGCCCGGGTGTTCATCGGCACCCCCGCCGAGGAGCACGCCCGCTGCGCCGAGATGGTCGGGCAGCTGGACGAGGCGCGGCTCGCCGAGCAGTTCCCCGGTGCGCCGAGGCCGCCGTTCCGGTCGCTCGCCGACCATCCGCTGGCCATCGTGATGCTGGCGCTGACGTATATCCCCACCGGCGATGTCAACAGCGCCGCCTACCGGTCGGCCGAGATCCCGGCGGGCAACGCCCATGCCGGTGCGCACGGGCTGGCCACGGTCTACGGCGCGCTGGCGACCGGCACGCTCGTGCGGCGCGGCACCCTGGAGGCGATGCGCCGGTCGCAGAGCCGGCCGGGCGAGCGTGATCTGACGATCGACGCGCTCGCCCCGGCCGGGTACGAACACCGCTGGGGCCTGGGCTACATGCTCAACCACCAGGGCCAGGCGGGCCCCAATCCGCGGGCGTTCGGGCACGGTGGCGCGGGCGGCTCCTTCGCCTTCGCCGATCCGGAGAACCGGCTGTCGTACGCGTACACCATGAACAAGTACGGCGGCGGCACGACGGGCCAGGACCCGCGCAACGCCGGGCTGGTCCGGGCGGTGTACCAGGCGTTGGGGCGGAACCGGAGCTGAGACCGGGCCGGGTGCCGTCCCTCCGGTCACGGCGGCGGCCACCCGCGACCGCCGGGTTCCGGTGCCGGCATCGTGCCTGGTCACGAGCCGTGCGGTGGCTTCCGCGCGGCCCGGAAATCTTGCCCCGCCATCCCCGTGACCGAGCGCAATAATGGGAGGTGCGGCATGCATCCGGTCCTGGCGGGAGCGCCGTGGCCCGGGGAAAGGGTGTGGTGATCATGGAACGGGACACCGAGACGGTTCACGAGGCGTATGCGTTCGTCTGTCTGCACTGCGGACACGGCTGGGAAGAGGAGTACGAGATCCGGCACACCACGGATCTGGCCGGCCACCGGCGCGCCGACTACTTCACCCGGGGCGTCCGTGTCGCCTCCCCGCTGACCCGCGCCGACTGCCCCTCCTGCAACCGCGGCCCGATCCGGATCCTGCGCCCCGGCCGGGTGAACTCGACCCGCCCCTACCTCGCCTGAGCCTCTTCCTCGATATCTGACATAGCGTCACCATCCGGTGTGCAGCAGGTGGTTGAGCAGGAGGGCGAGTGCCGCCTGGGCGGTCAGCCATGCCCGCCGCCGGGCCGTGGGCAGCAGGGCGCAGGCGGCCGGCAGCCAGGCGGCGAACGGCAGCCAGATCCGTTCGGTCTCCGCCTTGCTCATCCCGGAGAGGTCGGCGACGAGCAGGGCGAGCAGCGCGGCCAGCACGAGGACGACCAGCCGGCCGGCGGGGTCCCGCGGCGGGCCGACGGACGGGCGGAGGCCGCGCCCGGCGGTGCGGGCCGCCGCGAGCACGCGGCGCAGCGCGGCCACCGTCGCGGGCCCGATGATCAGGACGGTGCAGGCGAGATTGGCCCACACCCAGTACGCGTACGGGCGGACCGCGGCGGCGCCCTGGTAGTAGCGCTCGACCAGCCGGAGGTACCCCTCCCACCAGGAGAAACCGGCCAGGGTGAAGGCGACGGCGACGGCCGCCGCCCCGGCCGCCACGAGGGGCAGCGGGCGCACGGTCCGGGCGAGCCAGAGCACCGCGGCGGCGATCAGCGCGATCAGGGTGAGCCCGTAGGAGAGGTAGCAGGTCAGGCCGAAGAGGAGCCCGGAGGCCAGGGCGGCGGCGGCCGGTATGGGGGCACCTCCCAGCGGTAGCTGGGGGAAGGTACGGCGGGTGGCGGCGAGGGCGAGCAGCGCCAGCGACCAGGCGGCGACGGCCGCGAAATAGCCGTCCGCCGAGGTGCCCACCCACACGGCCGACGGGACCAGGACGAGGAACGGGGCGGCCCGCCGGGCGATCGGCTCACCGGCCAGCGCCCGCACCGCGATCAGCACCGCGGCCACGGCGGAGGTGCCGACGATCAGACACCAGAGGCCGGCCCAGCCGCCCCCGCCCAGCCCGATGCGGTCCAGACCGACGAAGGTGAGCACGGCGGCCGGCGGATGCCCGGCGACATGGGCGGGCCAGTGGTCCGGGGCGTTGTTGAGGATGTGGTGGGTGAAGCCGCGCAGCGCCGGCCCGAGGTCGTCGAAGCGGTCGATGACGGTCAGGTACTCGTAGGCGGTGGTGAGCCGCCCGGCTATCCCCGTCCGCCAGCCGTCGATCATCGCCAGCGCCCCGGTCCAGGCCAGCGCACCCGCCCAGCCCAGGACGACGAGCCGCCGCCAGGGCAACCGGGCCGCGAGCGGCGGCCCGTGGACGATGACGAGCACGGCGATCACGACCGCGGCGGGGGTACCGGGCCCCAGATGCGGGGACCACGAGGCGTACAGCGGGGGCCAGTTGACATGCAGGCTGCCGTTGGCGCGCTCGATGACGGTACCGACGACGGCGGCGGCCACCACGAGCAGTGCACCGGCCGCGGCCGCCACCAGATCGAGGCGGCGCGCGGCGCGTTCTTCCGAGGTCACACGGGGCGTCTCACAGGAGGTCACGCCCGCACGCTAGGCGCCCCAGGGCGGCAACGGGCGGGCGGCGGCGGGGGCGTCATCGATCCGTCAGATTTGGCGGACGGGCGGTGTCCCGTCTTGCCTGATCCGGCTCCGAGTCGGGGCCCTGACCTCGGGACCTGTGCGCGGCCCTCAGTCGAGGCAGAACTCGTTGCCCTCGACGTCCTGCATCACGATGCACGACTCGTTGAACCCATCGGCTCGCATGACCCGCACGCATACCGCGCCGAGCGCGACCAGTCGTGCGCACTCGGCCTCCAGTGTGGCGAGGCGCTCTTCCCCCACCAGCCCGGTGCCGGCCCGCACATCGAGATGAACCCGGTTCTTGACGACCTTGCCCTCGGGAACGCGCTGGAAGAACAGCCGCGGGCCCACGCCTGAGGGGTCGATGCAGGCGAACGCCGAACCCTGCTGCTCAGCCGGCAGCGAGCGGTCGAAGTCGTCCCACGTGGCGAACCCCTTCGGCGGCGGCGGTACGACGTACCCCAACACCTCGCACCAGAAGCGAGCGACGCGCTCAGGTTCTGCGCAGTCGAAGGTGACTTGGAACTGCTTGATCGACGTCATCGGCACACCATAGCGGCGCGTGCTGTCACCGAGCCCCTGGGATGTCACTTCGTCGCGCGGGCCGCGCTCCCGCGACCCCACCGCCGCGTCGCAGCGCCACGAAGCAGCGCCCGGTGTCCGGGGCCTGGTGGGCCGGGTGGGGTGCGGTCCACTGTTCGGTGGGGGTCCAGGCGGTGGCGGAGGCGTAGCGGAGGAGTGCGGGGGTGCCGACGCGGGCCCAGGGGAAGGGGGCGTCCAGGGGGTGGTGGGTGGGGGAGCTGCCCTCGACCCGTACCTGGACCCGTTCGTCGACGTCTGCCGGGGTGGTCTCCACGATGAGCAGGCCGTGCGGGGCGAGGAGTTCGGCGGTGCGGGCGAGGAGGGCGTGCGGGTCGCCGCCGATGCCGATGTTGCCGTCGAGGAGCAGGGCGGTGTCCCATGTTCCCTCTCCCGGGAGGGTGTCGAAGACCGAGCGGTGCAGTGCGGTGCCGCCGATGGCGGTGGTGCGGGCCACCGCGGCCGCGCTGACGTCGATGCCGAGGGCCCGCCGGCCCTGCGCGGCGAGCGCGGCGACCAGCCGGCCGGGGCCGCAGCCGATGTCGAGGACGCTGCCCGCGCAGCGGCGCAGCGCCGACAGATCGGCGGCGTCCGCTCCCGCGCACCAGCGCTCGACCTCCAAGGGCAGCAGCCAGCCGTCACTGCGGCGCAGGAAGAGCGGGCCGCGGCCGCTGCGCAGCGCGTCGGCGTACGGGTCCGCGCCCCAGGAGACGGTGTCGCGCCGGTCGGGGTGGGTCGTGGGCGGCACGGTGGTGCTCATCGTGCGGTGACCGGGGACAGCCGGGCCAGGGTGGCGGCGAAGCGGCCGGCGGGTGCGGCGGAGGCGACGTGGTGTGCGTCGTCCGCGGTGTCGACATCGCGCAGCGGCGGCAGCTGCCGCACCCGGAGTCCGGCGGCGGTCAGCCGGGCCCGCTGGGCGGCGCCGGTGTGCTCGGTGGACATCGGCACGCCGCGCAGCAGCCGGGGGTCGGGGGTGGCCAGGCCGAGCGCCCAGAAGCCGCCGTCCTCGGCCGGCCCGAACCAGGCGTCGCAGCCGTCCCAGGCACCGGACTCCAGTGCCGGGGCGAGGAGTTGCGGGGTGATCTGCGGGGTGTCCATGCCGAGGAGCAGGGTCGGGCCCGTGCTGCCGGCGAAGGCCGCGGCGAGTCGCTCGTCGAGGCCACCGGGGCACTGCGGCCGGACGTCGAAGCCGGCCGGCAGCCAGCTCCCGGGGCGGCCGGCCAGGACGAGCACCCGCCGCCGGGCGGGCATGGCGCGTACGGCCCGGAGGGTGTCGTACAGCGCGGCCTCGGCCAACTGGGCGGCCTCGTCCGGGGTGTAGGGCGGGGTGAGCCGGGTCTTGACCCGGCCGGGCACCGGTTCCTTGGCGATGACCAGGACCGTGGTGGGACCGGCCGGCGCCGGAGAGACTGCGGGCAGGATCATCGGGCCGTCTCCTCCGTACGGGGTGCGAGCGGCGGCTGCCGGAGAACGGCGCGCATGTCGCGCACCGCGTGCCAGGTGCCGCGCCAGGTGCCGGTGACCTTCGAACGGCCGGTGCGCGGCCGGTAGGGCACCGCGCGCTCCTCGACGCGCCAGCCGGCGTCGGCGGCCCGGACGACCATCTGGAGCGGGTAGCCGCTGCGGCGGTCGGTGAGGCCGAGTCCGAGCAGCGCGGTGCGCCGGGCGGCGCGCAGCGGGCCGAGGTCGTGCAGGCGCAGTCCGGTGCGGCGGCGCAGCATCCGGGCCAGCACGATGTTGCCGGCCCGCGCGTGCGGCGGCCAGGCGCCGCGGCCCTGGGGACGGCGGCGGCCCAGCACCAGATCGCTGGTGCCGTCGTGGACCGCGTGCACGAACGGGACGAGGAGCGCGGGGTCGAGGGAGGCGTCGCAGTCGCAGAAGCAGACGATGTCCGCGTCGGCGGCGAGCAGTCCGGCGTGACAGGCGGCGCCGAAACCGCGGCGCGGCTCGTGCACCACGGTGGCGCCCAGATCGCGGGCCACCTCGGCGGAGCCGTCGGTGGAGCCGTTGTCGACGACGATCGCCCGCCAGCCGGCCGGGATGCGGGACAGCACCCAGGGCAGCGCGGCGGCTTCGTCGAGACAGGGCAGTACGACGTCCACCAGGGCGGGCCGGCGGACGGGGGGTGGGTAGTGGCTCACGCGTTCACCTGCGTATCAGAGGCGGACAAGGGGAGTTGGGGGGGTGCGGGCGGGGACGGCGGCCGGCACGGCATGCGGGTCATCCCGCCGGGGCCGCCCGCATGCCCTCGCGGGCGAACTCCGTCATCCCCGCCGCGAATCCGGTGGCCGCCCGCCAGCCGAGGTCCTCGGCGATCCGGTGCGAGGACGCGGTGATGTGCCGTACGTCGCCGAGCCGGTACTCCCCCGTCACCACGGGCGCCGGGCCTCCGCACGCCGCGGCCAGGGTCCGCGCCATCTCGCCGACGGTGTGCGGCACTCCGCTGCCCGTGTTGTAGGCGGTCAGGGCGCCCGCGGGCCGGTCCGGCAGGGCTTCCAGTGCCACGGCGTTGGCCGCCGCGACATCCCGCACATGGACGAAGTCACGCCGCTGGCCGCCGTCCTCGTAGACCGTCGGCGACTGACCGCGGGCCAGCGCCGAGCGGAAGAACGAGGCGACCCCGGCGTACGGGGTGTCGCGCGGCATCCCGGGCCCGTAGACGTTGTGGTAGCGCAGCGCGACGGCCCGGCCGCCGGTGGCGCGCGCCCAGGAGGCGGCCAGATGTTCCTGGGTGAGCTTGGTGGCCGCGTAGACGTTGCGCGGGTCGGTGGGGGCGTCCTCGCCGACCATGCCGGGCCGCAACTCCGCGCCGCAGTGCGGACAGCGGGGCTCGAACCGACCGGCGGCCAGGTCGGCCACCGCCCGCGGGCCGGGCCGCACCACCCCGTGGCGGGCACAGGTGTAGCGCCCCTCCCCGTAGACCACCATCGACCCGGCGAGCACCAGCCGCCGCACCCCGGCCGTGGCCATCGCGGCCAGCAGCACCGCCGTGCCCAGGTCGTTGCAGCCCACGTAGTCGGGCGCATCGGAGAAGTCCTTGCCGAGGCCCACCATCGCCGCCTGGTGGCAGACCGCGTGCACGCCCCGCAGGGCGTCGTCGACGGCCGTCCGGTCCCGTACGTCGGCGACGATGCGTCGCTCCCCCGGGCGCGGGGGCGGGGGTTCGGGGTGTGCCGAGGGCAGCAGCGCATCGAGGACGACGGGTTCGTGCCCGCGCGCCAGGAGCGCCTCGACGACCTGCGATCCGATGAATCCGGCGCCGCCGGTGACCAGTACACGCATGCCGGTGACGCTAGACGCGGCGGCGCGTTCCGGCCCGTGTTCGGGACGGCGCGTCATGGGTCCGTAAGATCCGCGGCCGGTCCGGCGGGGGTGCTTTCCGGGCGGGCGGTGCCACTGCGATTCGGTAACAGCACGCATTCGAGGTATTTCGGTACGGCATATGTTGCCTATGCTCAGTTCGAGGGCCGGGGGCCGCTTTCGGACATTCCGGCGGCCGACGGCCCTCTTGCCCGATCACTTCACCTGACACCGTCGGAGAACACCTTGGCCGTGGACGAAGGGGAGCAGCGGACCGGCGCCCGCGCGCTGGCCGTGCTCCCGTACGCGGTCATGGCCGTGGTCACCACGGTCGATCTGACCGCGGGCCCGGGGGTCGGCTTTCTGCCCCTGGTGTCGCTGGGCCCGGCGTTCGCGGGGCTGGTCGGCGGCTGGCGGCGGACGGCCGTGGTCGGCCTGACGGCGTTCGTGCTCTGCCTCGTCCTGGGCGTCCACAGCGAGCTGTTCGAGAGCCGGCGCGGCCTGACCGCCCTGCTGTCGGTGGCCGGGGTGACCGCGGCCGGGGTGGCCGCCGCGGTGATGCGGCAGCGGCGGGAGGCCGAACTGGCCAGCGTCCGCTCGATCGCCGAGGTCGCCCAGCGGGTGCTGCTGCGCCCGGTGCCGCGGGGCGCGGGCCCGCTGCGGATCGCGGTCTCGTACACCTCGGCGGTGGCCGAGGCCCGGATAGGCGGTGATCTGTACGAGGTGGTGACCTCGCCCGCCGGGGTGCGGATCATCGTCGGCGATGTGCAGGGCAAGGGCCTGGAGGCCGTGGAGAGCGCGGCGGTGGTACTGGGGGCGTTCCGGGAGGCGGCACATGACGAACCGGATCTGCCGGCCGTCGGCGAACGGGTCGAACGGGCGCTGAACCGCCATCTGTCCGGGGAACGGTTCGTCACGGCGGTGCTCGCCGAGATCGGTGACGGTCCGCGGGCCACCCTGCTGAACTTCGGCCATCCGGCGCCGCTGGTCGTCCGCCCCGACGGCACGGTCGGCTTCGCGTCCCCGCCCGACCGCGCCCTGCCGCTCGGCCTCACCCTGCACGGCGCCGCCGCCCCGGCCCCCTACGAGGTGCCGTTCACCCCCGGCGACCAGTTGCTCTTCTACACCGACGGGGTCACCGAGGCCCGTGACGCGGCGGACCGCTTCTACCCCCTCGACGAACGCGCCGCGCTGCTCAAGGACCCCGACCCGGAGGCCGCGCTGCGCTCGGTGCGCGAGGACCTGGTCGAGCATGTCGAGGGGCCGCTGCACGATGACGCGGCGATGCTGCTGGTCCGCTACCGGTAGAGCCGGTGAACGGGCCTCAGCCCAGCGGCAGCCCCGTGTAGTTTTCCGCCAGCTCCGCGGCGGCATGCGGCGAGCCGGCGATCCGGTCGAGCTGGGAGTGCTGGAGCCGGGTGTCGAACGGGCTCTGGTCCGGGGCGGTGTGCAGGGTCGTCGTCATGAACGCCGAGAAGTGTTCGGCGCGCCAGACCCGGCGCAGACAGGTGTCGGAGTAGGCGTCGAGCAGGTCCGTGGAGCCGGTGCGGTGCAACTGGTCGAGGGCGCGGGCCAGGACGGTGACATCGGCGACGGCCAGGTTGAGGCCCTTGGCCCCGGTGGGCGGCACGATGTGCGCCGCGTCGCCGGCCAGCAGGACCCGTCCGTACCGCATCGGTTCGGTGACCGAACTCCGCATGGGCAGCACCGCCTTGGCGCTGAGGGGTCCGCGCGCGAGTTTCCAGGGGCCGTCGATCGCGGCGCGGGCCTCCAGTTCGTCCCAGATGCGCTCGTCGGGCCAGTCGGCGGGATCGGTGCCGTTGGGGACCTGGAGGTAGAGCCGGCTGACGGTCGGCGTACGCATGCTGAACAGCGCGAAGCCGCGTGCGGAGTGGGCGTAGATCAGCTCCTCGTGGGAGGGCGGGACCTCGGCGAGCACCCCGAGCCAGGAGTAGGGGTAGCCGCGGGTGTAGGTACGGCGGACGCCCTCCGGTACGGCCTCCCGGGCCACACCGTGGAAGCCGTCGCAGCCCACGACGTAGTCGCAGGTCAGGGTCTGCTCGCGGCCCTGGTGGTGGTAGCGGACGGCGGGGCGGCCGGTGTCCGCGCCCGTCACCGCGAGCGCCCGCGCCCCGAACAGCAGCGGTGGCCCGTCCGCGAGCTGGAGGGCGATCAGGTCCTTCACCACTTCCGTCTGGGCGTAGACCATGACCCGGCGGCCGCCGGTCAGCGCGGGGAAGTCGAGGCGGTGGGCGCGCCGGTTCCAGCGCAGCTCGATGCCGTCGTGGACCAGGCCCGTCCGGTCCATCCGCGCCCCCGCCCCGCAGGCGCGCAGCACATCGACGGTGCCCTGTTCCAGGATGCCCGCGCGCTGGCGCCGTTCGACATAGGAGCGGTCGCGGCTCTCCAGGACGACGCAGTCGATGCCGGAGCGGTGCAGCAGCCGCGCGAGCAGCAGCCCGGCCGGGCCGCCGCCGATGATGCCGACCGTGGTGTGGCGGGGGTGGGTCACTGGGCCGTTCCTTCCGCGGGGTGGGGTGCGGGTGCGCCGGGGCCGGGGGCCGCGGCCGGGGAACCGTGGTCCGGGTGGGCCGCGAGGTGGGCGAGGAGGGCGTCCCGCACCGGGGCGGGGCGTTCCACGTTGGCGAGATGGGCGGCGCCGGGCAGCTCCAGCAGGCGGGCGTCCGCGATGCCGTCGGCGAGTTCGCGGGCGTGCGCGGGCGGGGTGGCCGGGTCGTCGCGGCCCGCGACGACGAGCGTGGGGGCGGTGATCCGGGCCAGGCCGGCGCGCAGGTCGTATGCGGCGAGGGCGTCGCAGCAGGCCGCGTAGCCGGCGGGCGTCACCGTCCGGCGCACCGCCCCGACCAGCGCCCGGGCCTGCGGGGTGCCCGCGAAGGCCGGGGTGAACCAGCGGCCGGCGGCGGCGTCGGCGATCGGTCCGAGGCCCGTTTCCCGCACCAGCGCGGCCCGTTCGTGCCAGCCCGCCGGCTCGCCGAACCGTGCGGAGGAGCAGAGCAGGGCGAGCGAGGCGATCCGCTCGGGGTGGTGGGCGGCGAGCCAGGCCCCGACGGCGCCGCCGAGCGAGATCCCGGCGTAGGCGAACCGGTCGATGCCCAGGGCGTCGGCGAGGCCGAGCACCAGCCGGGCCAGGCCGGGGACGGTGGTGGTGGGGGCGGGCCCGGCGCCCAGCACCCCGGCGGGGGTGCCGCCGTGGCCGGGGAGGTCCCAGCGGATGACGCGGTGGTGCCGTGCCAGGGACCGGAGTTGGGGGTCCCAGACGGCGAGCGAGGTGCCGAGCGAGGGGCCCAGGAGGAGCGGCGGGGCGTCTTCGGAACCGTCCGCGGTGTGGTGCGGGAGCGGGGTGGCGGGCGGCTGGGTCATGCGGACTCCTGTGGGTGGTGCTCGGTGCGTTCCAGTGCACGGTCCACGAGGGCGCCGGCGGAGCCCAGGTAGCCAGTGGGGTCGAGGAGTTGGCGCAGCCGCGACGGGGACAGGGCCGGGGCCTCGCGCGGGGTGGCCGGGGCGCCGGACGGGGCGGGCCGGTCCCCGTCACGGGCCGTGGGCGGAGCCTCGTGCAGCACCTCGTCCAGCGCCGCCGGCAGCGCGATGCCCCGCTCCGCGGTGCGCCGGGCCGCCGTGTCCAGGAGGCGGCGGGCCTCGGCGCGGCCGGTCAGCGCGCTGAGGGCGGCGACCAGGCGTTCGGTGACGATCAGACCGCCGGTCGCGTCGAGG
The DNA here is from genome assembly GCF_042724075.1 of Streptomyces sp. NPDC127097. Lineage (NCBI taxonomy): Bacteria > Bacillati > Actinomycetota > Actinomycetes > Kitasatosporales > Streptomycetaceae > Streptomyces > Streptomyces sp. NPDC127097. The sequence continues at coordinate 27,535 of NZ_JBHXFI010000004.1, forward strand.
TTCTGCCGCATCCGGTGCGGGTGGACGCGCAGTTCCGCGGTGAGTACGGCGGCGTCCCGGGCCGCGCCGCCGGTCAGCCGCAAGGCGTCCCGCAGCGGCTGCCATTCGGCGTGCCAGGCGCCGGCCGGGCGTTCGTCCTCGGCGGCCAGCGCGCCGTACAGCACCGCGGCGAGCCCGGGGACCTGCCGGGCGGCGGCCGCGATGAGCGTGGCGCGCACCGGGTTGGTCTTGTGCGGCATGGCGGAGGAGCCGCCGCCGCTGCCCTCGGTGAGTTCGCCGAGCTCCGTGCGGGAGAGGGTGAGGACATCGGCGGCCGCCTTGCCGAGGGCGCCCGCGGTGAAGGCCAGCGCACCGGCGAGATCGGCGACCGGGGTGCGCAGGGTGTGCCAGGGCAGGGCCGGTGCGGCGAGCCCGGTCTCGGCGGCGTAGCGGGCGAGGAGCCGGGCCCCCAGGTCGGGAGCGGGCGGCGGGCCGTCGTCCGCCGCGTAGGCGTGGAAGGCCGCGAGGGTGCCGGCCGCGCCGCCCAGTTGCACCGGCAGCGCGGCCCGTACGGACGCCAGCCGGTCATGGGCGTCGAGCACCAGGCCGCGCCAGCCCGCGGCCTTGAGGCCGAAGGTGGTCGGCACCGCGTGCTGGGTGAGGGTGCGGCCCGCCATGGGGGTGTCGCGGTGCTCGGCGGCGGTGCGGCGCAGCGCGGCGGCGGTGCGGGTGAGGTCCGGCAGCACGGTGTCCAGGGCGCGGGCGCAGACCAGCATCGTGGCGGTGTCCAGGATGTCCTGGCTGGTGGCGCCCCGGTGGACGTAGGCGGCGGCCTCGGGGTCGCGGGCGGCGACGGCGGCCGTCAGGTCGGCGACGAGCGGGACCACGGGGTTGCCCGCGGCACGGGCGCGCAGCGCGAGGGCCCGGGGGTCGTAGCGGTGGGTCTCGGCGGCCGCGGCGGTGACGGCGGCGGCCGCGGCCTTTGGTGCGAGTCCCAGGGCGGCCTGGGCACGCGTCAGCGCGGCCTCGGCGTCGAGCAGGGCCCGCAGATATCCGGCGTCACCGGTGGCGGCGGCCACGGCGGAGCCGGCCCAGGACGGCGCCAGCAGCCCCAAGTCGGCTGACTCGTCCGGCTGTTGTGCCGCCGTATCCGGTGCGCGGCACGGCAGGTCATCGGTAGGCAAGGAAGACCGTCTCCTCGTGTGTGCCGTCCGCCGACCGCTGGAGCCGGATGTCGAAGCGGTACCGGCCGGGGCCGTCGGGGCGGGCCAGCAGGGTGTCCGCGCGCTGCGCGGGAAGCCGCGCGAGCAGCGGGTCGGTGGGCCGGTCCGCCGCTTGCCCGGGGAAGTAGACGCGGGTGAACAGGTGGTGGAGCAGACCGCGGGCGAAGAGGCACACGGCGAGGTAGGGCGCGGCGTCCGGGCGCCCGGCGGGGGCGGTGGCCGGCCGGGTGTGGACGGCGTAGCGCCCGTCGGCGTCGGTGGGGACCCGGCCGAAGCCGGTGAAGTCCACCCCGTTGCGGCCGAGGACCGCGCCGGTGGCCGGGTCCCGGCGCAGCGAACCGGGCGCGCCCGTACGGCCACCGTCCGGGCCCGCCTGCCAGAACTCCAGCAGCGCGTCCGGCACCGGGGCGCCCTCCCCGTCCCGTACGCAGCCGTGCACGGTGACCGTGCCGGGGTGGCCGACGGGGGCGATCTGCCCGCCACCGGGGAACGGGAGGGCGTAGCCGTAGAAGGGGCCGATGGTCTGTGCGGGGGTCGGGGCGAGCGATCCGGCCGGGGCGCCGGACCGGTCGTGGCGGGGGGTGGCGCGGGGCATCAGCGGCCCTCCTCGATCCAGGTGGCGGACGGGCCGTCCAGGACCACGTCCCAGCGGTAGCCCAAGGACCTCTCGGGGACGGTCAGTTCGTGATCGTAGGTGGCCACCAGGCGGGCGCGGGCCGTGGAGTCGGTGACCGAGGCGAGGATCGGGTCGTAGGGGAAGAGCGGGTCTCCGGGGAAGTACATCTGGGTGATCAGCCGCTGGGTGAAGGCCGATCCGAAGAGCGAGAAGTGGATATGGGCCGGGCGCCAGGCGTTGTGGTGGTTGCGCCAGGGGTAGGCGCCGGGCTTGACGGTGGTGAACGCGTACCGGCCCGTGTCATCGGTCAGACAGCGGCCGACTCCGGTGAAGTGCGGGTCGAGCGGGGCCGGATGCTGATCCCGCCGGTGGGCGTACCGACCGGCGGCGTTGGCCTGCCAGATCTCGACGAGCTGGCCGCGTACGGGGCGGCCGGTGCGGTCCAGGACGCGGCCGGTGACGGTGATGCGTTCGCCGAGCGGTTCGCCGGTGTGCTGCCGGGTGAGGTCGGCGTCCAGGTCGGTGACGTCCGTGACGCCGAAGACGGGGCCGCCGAGCTCCACGGCCTCCGGGTCGGTGAGATGGTCGATCTCCACCGGCGGGCGGCGGGGGTGGCGGGCGGTGCTGCTGCGGTAGGGGGCGAAGTCCCGGGCGGGGTGGTCCGGGGCCGGGGCGCCCGCCGCCCGCTCCCGTTCGGCGGCGGCGTGCCGGGCGGCGATCTCCCGGCTGATGTCGGCCGGGGTGGGGAGCGGCGGGGCGGCGGGCGCCGGCCGGGGCGGGGGTGCGGTGGGCATCAGGCGTCCTTCCGGGAGTGGCGGGGCGGTGCGTCCGCGGCGGCCGCCTTCAGGGCCCGCAGGGCGGCGAGTTCGGCGGCGGTGGGCGGGTCCGTGACGCCGATCCGGTCGGCCGCCCTGAGGTCCCAGCCGGTGGCCGCCCGGACCTGATCGACCGTCACTCCCGGATGCAGCTCGGTGAGGACGAGTTCCGCGGTGTCCGGGTCGGGGCGCAGCACGCCGAGGTCGGTGATGACCGCCGTCGGACCGGCGCCGGGCAGTCCGAGCGCCGCCCGGTCGCCGGGGCCGGCACCGTGGCCGAGGGTGGTCACGAAGTCCAGCGCCCCGACGAAGTTGCGGCGGCGGTGCCGCAGGACCATCAGCACCTGCCCGCAGTTGGCGGCGATTTCGGGGGCGCCGCCCGCGCCGGGCAGCCGCCCCTCCGGCCTGTCGGGGCCCCGGTCGACGACGGTGGTGTTGATATTGGCGAACCGGTCGACCTGTGCGGCACCGAGGAAGCCCACGTCGATCCGGCCGCCCTGTAGCCAGTAGTTGAACATCTCCGGCACCGACACCACCGAGTCCGCGGTGTCGGCCAGTTCGCCGTCCCCGATGGACAGCGGCAGCCGGGTCGGCTTGGAGCCGAGGGTGCCGGACTCATAAACCAGCACGAGCTCTGGATTGACCGTACGGCGGGCGAGGTTGGCGGCCGTACTGGGCAGCCCGATCCCGACGAAGCAGGTCCGCGCCCCCGCGAGCGCACGGGCGGCATTGACCTCCATCAGCTCGTCGGGGGTGCAGTCGGGGGCGGCCTCCGGGGTGCGGTCGGGGACGGTCTCCGGGGCGCGCTCAGGGGCGGAACCGGGGGCGCGCTCAGGGGTGCCGGCCGGAGCGGCGGCGGCGCCCCCGGCCCCAGGCCCGACTCCGGCCCCGACCCCGTCACCGACCCCGTCACCGTCTCCGTAACCCACGCTTCCGTCCCCCACAGCCGCTCCCCGCGCCCCGTCCCCCTCCCCCCGCACGCACTCCGCCAGCCACCGCCCGAACGCCGCCCGGTCCCGGGCGATGCCGTCCCACTGCCGGTAGTAGGCGTTGTCCCGGACCGAATAGCCGGCCGCGTACGACGGATGGGCGCCGCCGGGGACCAGCGCGACCGCGTCGACGACCCAGGCGGGCAGGACGACGGAGCCGGGGCGCGGCTCCAGGGTGCCGACGATCTCCTCGACGGTGACCAGGACGCGCCGGGCGGCGAGGGCCGCCTCCTTCTGCACCCCGGTCAGGCCCCACAGCTGGACGTTGCCGGCCCGGTCCGCCTGTTGCGCGTGGATGACCGTGACATCCGGATTGAGGGCGGCGACGGCGGCCAGTTCCTCACCGGTGAACGGGCAGACGACAGTGGAGACCGTGGGCGTACGGGCCGGGATGTCGCTGCCCCGGTAGCCGCGGAGCACCGCGAACGGGAGCCGGGCCGCGCCCGCGGCATAGCGGTTGGCCATCCCGGCGTGACTGTGCTCGTCGATCTCCAGCGGGGCGGGCCAGCCGTGCTCGACCGCGTCCCGGAAGCGGTGCAGCGAACCGACGCCCGGGTTGCCGCCCCAGGAGAAGACCAGCTTCCGGGCCGCGCCCGCGCCGATCAGCTGGTCGTAGACGACATCGGGGGTCATCCGGGCGAGCGTGAGGTCCTTGATGCCCTGCCGGATGATCTCGTGCGCGGCGGCGAACGGGATGAGGTGGGTGAACCCCTCCAGCGCCACGGTGTCGCCGTCATGGATCAGCTCCGCGACGGCCTCGCGCAGGGAACGGATGTCGGCCATGTCCTCGCCCTCGGGTCATCCCGGGGCCGGGCCTCAAGAGCCGCCCCGCGGCGGGTTGTTCGCATAGTGAACTTAAGTTCATAATGCCGTGGTCCTGAGTTTGGCCCCGGTCCCCGGCCCTGTCAACGGTGCGCCGGGTACGGTTCCGACGAGATCGACGCTCCAGGGAGAGGCCATGACCCACCCCGCCGCCACCGCCCCGTCAGCGCCGCCGCCACCGGAGGCGGTGGGGCCGCTGATGCGCAGCCTGTCCGTGCTGCGGGAGCTGGCGGCCGGCGGCGGGCGGCGGTCCGTCGGCGATCTGGTGCGCGACACCGGCCTCGCCCGCTCGACCGTGGACCGGGTACTGAGCACCCTCACCCGGCTCGGCTACGTACGGACCGAGGGCCGGGACGCGGTGCTCGCGCCGCGGCTGCTGGAGCTGGGCAACGCCTACCTCGCCGCCTCCGAACTCCCCGACCGGCTCGGCCCGCTCGCCGACCGGCTGGCCGACGAGCTGGACGAATCGGTCTCGCTGGCGGTGCCGGACGGCGACGGGGTGCGCTTCGTCCACCAGGCGACCCGCCGCCGCGCCATGTCGCTGGCCTTCCGCATCGGCGATCTGCTGCCCGCCGAGCGGGGCGCGCCGGGCGCGCTGTTCGCGGACGGCTGGGACGAGGCGGACTGGCAGCGGTGGCGGGCGCGCCGGGCGGCCGACCCGACGGACGCGGGCTTCCCGGCCGTCCCGCCGCGGCGCGCCGAGGACGCGGCGGACGGCGCCGCACCGGGCGCGGACTTCGTGGCACGGGTGGCCGCCGCCCGCACCGCCGGCTGGTCCCTGGACGATCAGCTCATCGAGCCGGGGCTGGTGGCCGTGGCCGTGCCCGTACAGGACCCCGAAGGCCGCCCGGTCTGTGCGCTCAGCGTCGTCAGCCACACCAGCCGGCTGAGCGCGGACGCGCTGCCCGGCGCGGTGCTCCCCCGTCTGCGCGAGACGGTCTCCGCCATGGAGGACGCGCTACGGGCGCCCCGGAAAGGCCCGGTCCCCGACGCTGCCCCCGGCCCGTCCCACGCCACCTGGATGCGCGCGTCCAAGCATGAACTGGGCCCGGAATTCGTCGAATCGATGGCCCGTGGGCTGATCACCCTCACCGCCTTCGGCACCGGCCGCGCGGCGCTCCCGCTCACCGCCGTGGCGGAGGCCACCGGCCTGGCCCGCGCCACCGCCCGCCGGGCCCTGATCACCCTGGAACACCTCGGCTACCTCGCCACCGACGGAAAGCTCTTCCGCCCCACGCCGAAGGTGCTGGAGCTGGGCTTCGCCCACCTCTCGGGCCTCACCCTGCCCGACATCGCCCGGCCCCATCTCGCCTCGCTGGTCGAGCGGGTGCACGACTCCGCCTCGATGGCGGTGCTCTCCGGCGACGACATCCAGTACGTCGCCCGGGTCCCCACCGTGCGCATCATGAGCGTCAACATCACGCTGGGCACCCGCTTTCCGGCGTATGCGACCTCCATGGGCCGGGTGCTGCTCGCCGGACTGCCCCCGGCCGAGCGCTCCGCCCGGCTGGCCCGCCTGCGCCCGGAGCCGCTCACCCGGCACACCGTGACGGACCCCGAACGGCTCCGCGCGCTCCTGGAAGAGGCCCGCTCGGCGGGCTACGCCCTGGTCGACGAGGAGCTCGAAGAGGGCCTGCGCTCGCTCGCCGTCCCCGTCCACGACCGCACCGGCCGGGTCGTCGCCGCCGTCAACGTCTCCACCCACGCGGCCCGCCGCTCCCCCGACGAGGCCCGCGAGGCCCTGCTGCCCGCCCTGCGCACCGCCGCCGCCGGCATCGAGGCCGATCTGTGGGTGGCGGGGCGGTACACACGGATTCCGGTGCAGTGACCGCCCCGGCACTCCCCTACGGGGTCCCGCCCCGGCCGTCCCCTACGGGGTCCCCTGAGGCAGCGTCAGCACCGATCCAGTGTGCAGGGTGAGCCGTACCGGCACGAGCCGGGTGGCCTCGACCGACGATTCCCCGGTGCCGGGGCTGCGGGCGTAGCGCGGATGGGCGCCGCCGCTGATCTGGAGGCGTATCCGGTGCCCGGCGGCGAAACGATGGGCCGTGGAGCTCATCGGCACGGTGGCCTCCGAGGGGGTCTCCCCGCTCGTCCGCACCCGCGTCAGCCCGTCGCAGACGTTGCTGGACCGGCCCCGGGCGTCCACGTCGCAGAGACGGGCGAAGACCTCGGTGTGGCCGGTGTCGGTGGCGATCCGCAGTCGCGCGGAGACCGGCCCCACGACATCGACGGGCTCGGTCAGCGGCGGGCCGGTGAACGTCAGGACGTCGTCCCGCGCCTCCAGGGCGGTGTTGTCACCGACGCCGGCGCCGCGGGACACCGACGGCCCGCCCACGGACGGGGTGGGATCGGCCGGGTCGTAGCGGAAGGACGCCAACGGGCCGTCCACCACCGGTGACTGCCCGCTGAGCGCGCCGTTCTCCGCCGGGAACCAGGCGGTCGTGGCGGGGGCCGGCGGCCAGTCGTCGAGGTCCCGCCAGGCGTCCTCGCCGCCGACATGGACCCGTACGGGGGTGGGGCGCAGCCCGGCGGGGTCGCCGCACAGATGCGCACGCAGCCAGGCGAGGCTCTCGGCGAAGACCTCGGGCCAGCCCTGCTGCATCGCGGAGGTGTGCGTCCAGGGGCCGACGAGCAGGGACGACGCACATCCGGCCCGCCGCAGCCGGGCGAACTGCTGGAAGGTCTGGTCGGCCAGCCCGTCGTGCCACCCGGTGATCAGCGCGGTGGGCACGCTCAGCCGTTCCGCCGCCTCCGCCACGGACGCACCGTGCCAGTACGGGTCCTCGGCGTCCGGGTGGCTCATCACCTCGTCCAGCCACGGCACTTCACCGAGGGCGGACTCATACGCCCGGCGCAGCGGCCGTGCGCCGGTGATGGCGCGCATCCGGCGCTGGAGGCGCAGCGTCGCCCGCACGAGGGGCAGCATCCCCTGGTGCTGGTAGGTCATGCCGACGCCGACGGCGAGTGCGTTCTCCAGGAGGAACCCACCGCCCGCGTGGAAGAGGGCATGCGGGTCGTGCAGCCCGACCTGGACCACCATCGCCTTGAGCTCCGGCGGCGGGTCCAGGGCGAGCGCCCACTGGACATATCCCAGGTAGCTGGGGCCGATGGTGCCCAGCGTTCCGTTGAACCAGGGCTGTTGCCGCAGCCAGGACACGGTGGCCTGACCGTCGGCGGCCTCGTTGCGCCAGAGGTCGAACCGGCCGCCCGACCCGGCGGTGCCACGACAGCTCTGGAGGACCACATGGAAGCCCTGTTCGGCGAAGAGCACACCGAACAGGGGCGACCAGGGCACGCCCCTGCCGTAGGGCGAGCGGACGAGCAGGGTGGGGAAGTCGCCCTTCGTACGGGGGAAGTAGTGATCCGTACGCAGGGGGCTGCCGTCCGCGGCCGGCACCTCAAGGCCCGGCTCCCGGCCGACCTCGTGCTGCTTGGCCGGGAGTCCGCGCCAGGTCGCCCGCATCAGCCGCGAGGACAACGGCGGCTTCCCGGACGGCGCGGCCCAGTGGGACCTCGGTACGACGTCATGCGTGTGTGGCGTCATGTCTTCCCCTCACCTATTCTCGTACGTTGCACGAGAATACCGGACGCCCGACTGGTTTCCACAACTCCGGGCGCCGGAGCGGGACATGAGGCCGCCCTCGGGGGCGCGCACGCGGCGACGGTGCGCGGCGCCCGGGGTCAGTCCAGGTCGTAGCGGAAGGTGTAGGGGACGGACGAGGCGCCGGGTCCGGTGGTGAAACCGCCGGTCCCGCGCAGCCCGGTCAGCTCCCCGGTGCCGCTTCCGGGCACGACCTCGAAGGTGCAGCGCACGGAGCCGTCGGCACCGAACGAGCCGCGTTCCTCGACGACGAAGGCGCCTTCCCGCCCGTCGAGCCGCCCGGCCAGCATCTCCATACCGGTGAAGGTGCCGGTCTTCTCCGTGACGTAGACGATGCTGTATTCGCAGGTGGTATCGACGGCCTCGATGCCGCCGGAGAAGGTGTTGGTGACGGAGGCGTGGGCGATCCTCGGGCTCACTTCACTCGAACCGACCGCCCTCTCCTCCCAGTTGGCGAAGGTGAACTGGCCGGTGGTCTGCACGGGCATGGAGGTCCTCTCGGTCGGCCGCACGGGTTCTTGCGTGCGGTGCGTGGCCAGCCTGAGGGCCGTACCTGACACCTCCTGTCAGGTACGCGGGACAATCTCCGGATGCGTGCCGACCGGCTTCTCTCCCTGCTTCTGCTGCTCCAGAACCGCGGGCGGATGACCGCTCCCGAACTCGCGGCGGAACTGGAGGTGTCGGTCCGTACGGTCCACCGGGACATCGAGGCGCTGCTCGCCTCGGGAGTCCCGGTCCGAGCCGACCGCGGGCCCGCCGGCGGCTACCGCCTGATGGACGGATACCGCACCCGGCTGACCGGGCTCACCGACGCCGAGGCCGCCGCGCTCTTCCTCGCCGGAGCGCCCGGGCCGGCGCGGGAGCTGGGCCTGGGCGCGGTGCTGGCGACCGCGCAGCTGAAGGTGCAGGCCGCTCTCCCGGCCGAACTGGCCGAGCGCACCCGCCGCATGCAGGACCGGTTCCACCTGGATGCGCCCGCCTGGTTCCGGGACGCCGATCCGGCGCCCCATCTGGCGTCGGTCGCGCAAGCGGTGTGGGAGCAGCGGATGCTCCGTGTCCACTACCGACGCTGGAGCGGTGAAATCCACCGGGAACTCCATCCGCTCGGCCTCGTCCTCAAAGGCGGCCTCTGGTACCTGGCGGCGCTTGCGGACGGGGCCGTACGGACCTACCGGATGGCACGGTTCCTGGCCGTGGACCTCACCGGAGAGCACTTCGAGCGGCCGGCCGGATTCGCCCTGGCCGCCTACTGGGAGGAGGCTTCCCGCCGCCTGGAGGCCACGCTGCACCAGGGAACCGCACGGCTGCGGATCTCACCCCTGGCGCAGCGGCTGCTACCGGCGCAGTTCGGCGCCGCGGGCGCACGGGCCCTGGAGAGCGCCGGGCCGCCGGACCACGAGGGCTGGGTACAGGTGGAGCTACCGGTCGAAGGGACCGCCGTGGCGGTCAGCGACCTGCTCAGGCTCGGCACGGAGGCAGAGGTGCTCGGCCCCTCCGCACTGCGGCAGGCCCTCGCCCAGGCCGTGGCCGTACTCGCGGACCGCTACGCGACGGAACCCTGAACCCGTCCTGGGCGCTGCTCTCCTGGTCGTGGCAGCGGCGCCGGCATCGCGTACCGGGCCGGCGTCCCGGCACCCGGACCCGGGCGGCCTCCCGCTCACCGCTCCACGCCGGCCACCTCCGGCACCGACGCGCTAGCCGCCGGGCGCCCGAGGCGCCGGGCGAGCGGTACCGCGCCGATGGCGAGCGCACCCAGCAGACCGGCCAACGCGAAGACGGTGAAGCCGAGTTGGCTGTTGGCGGTCGCGGCGAGGACGCCGCCGAGCCAGGGGCCGACGACCGCGCCGGTGCGGCCGATGCCGGTGACCCAGCCGAGGCCGGTGGCCCGTTCGGTGGGCGGATAGACGCGGTGGGTGGCCGCGTACACCATCACCTGTGCGCTGAAGAGCCAGACGCCGGTGACGGCGACGACCACGTAGGTGGCGCCGAGCGGCAGCCGCGCCCCGAGGAGCAGGGCGCCGACGGCGGTCAGCAGGAACCAGAGGGCGGAGATCCGGACCGGGCCGTAGCGGTCGCCGAGGCGGCCGGCGATCAGCAGGCCGGCGATCCCGCCCGCGTTGATGATGAACAGGAAGCTGACCGAGGACGTGAGGCCGTACCCGGAGGCGCGCATCATCTGCGGCAGCCAGGTACTGACGCCGTACACCAGGAGAAGGCCGCAGAACGAGGCGAGCCACAGCAGCGGGGTGGCCAGGCGGACGCCGGGGCGGAAGAGGGCGAGGACCGAGGCGAGGCGGCCCTTGGCGCCCTGGGCCGGTGCGTCGGCGAGGACGGGCGGGGCCATGCCGTAGCGGCCGGCGACCGCCGCGGCCTCGGCGGTACGGCCCTTGGCGAGCAGCACACCGGGCGACTCCGGCAGCAGGCGCAGCAGCAGCGGGGCGGCGACGAACGCGGGCAGCGCACCGACCCAGAACACCCACCGCCAGCCGTGCGTGGGGGCGAGCGTCAGCCCCAGGACCGTCGCACCCATGGCGCCAGCGTGGTACGAGGTCATCAGCAGCCCGGTGGCGAGGGCGGCCCGGCCGCGCGGCGCGAACTCCATCACCATCGACAGGCAGATGGGCATCAGGCCGCCGAGCCCCAGACCGGCGAGGAAGCGTCCGGCGCCGAACAGGCCGGGCGAGCCGGCGAGCGCGCACGCCGCCGAACCGGCGGAGAACACCAGCACCCCGGCGACGAGGACGGGACGGCGGCCGAGCCAGTCGGTGAGGGTCCCGGTGCTCAGCGCACCGATCAGCATGCCGAGGGTGACCCAGCTGCCGATCGTGCCGGCCATCGCGGGGGTGAGGCCGAATGCGGGGTCGTCGAGCATATGCGGCATGACGGCGCCGTAGATGCTGACGTCCATCCCGTCGAAGAAGACGGCGAGCCAGCACAGCGCCAGGACGGGTGCGACGGAACGGAAGGTGTGGCCGCGGGCGGCGGAGGGCGGAAGACCGGTGGAGGACGTGCCGGTGGGAGACATGGGGACCTCGGATTCACGGATCACGGTGCGATACCAGCGGGAAGTTCGCCTGGTGAACTTTCGTTCGCCGAACGGTCGGCAAGGATCATCTGCCCGGGTTCGGTGGGTGTCAATGGCTCGCGCATCGTGCATCGTGCAGGGCTTCCCGCGCCGTCGCGCGCGGCGCACCGCGGCCGTGTGCGGACGTAGGCGGCCGTATGCGGCCGGACGAGTGACGCCGGGTCAGCCGTCGCGGCCGTCGCCCCGGCCCTGGCCGCCGCCCGCGCGGCCGTCACCGCCCTCGCCGTGGCCCTCGCCGTGGCCGTCCCCGTGACCCTCGCCCTGGCCCTCGCGGCCCTCGTCGTCCGCCGCGGCGCCGTCCGCCTCGCCGGTGTCCGGCGTCGCCCCGGTCTTCGCGGCCATCCGCCGGGCGATCTCCTCGCGCGCCGCGGCCGTGGCGACCGACGGCCACACCCGGTCGAGCGAGGCATTCATCGCGGCACCCACCAGCACCGCGAAGGCGGACACCCCGATCCACAGCAGCACGGCGACCGGCGCGGCCAGCGAGCCGTAGATCGTGGGCCCCTCGACCGTCGAGGTGAGGTAGAGCCGCAGCAGAAAGCTGCCGAGCAGCCACATGCCGAGCGCGACCACCGCGCCGGGGATGTCCTCCGGCCAGGGCGAACGGACCGGTACGGAGGCGTGGTAGAGGGTGGTGAGGAAGGCGACCGACAGCAGCAGGACGACCGGCCAGTACAGCGCCCGGATGACATGCTCGCTGGCCGGCAGCCAGCTCACGACGGTGTCGGGGCCGGCCACCATCAGCGGCAGCGCGACGGCGCCGACCAGCAGCGCGGCGAGGTAGAGCACGAACGCCAGCAGCCGGGTCTTGACGATGCCGCGCCGCCCGTCGAGCCCGTACATGATGGTGATGGTGTCGACGAAGACATTCATCGCCCGGGAGCCGGACCACAGGGCGATGGCGAAGCCGAAGGAGATGACGTCCGGGCGGCGGCCGGTGAAGACATCGTTGAGCAGCGGCCGGGCGATCTCGTTCACGCCCTTGTCGGACAGCACGGTGCCGGCGCCGTCGAGGATGCGCTGCCGGACGCTGTTGATGGTGTCGTGGCCGATCCAGGCGTCCGTATAGCCGAGCACACCCAGGAGCCCCAGGATCAGCGGCGGCAACGACAGCAGGCTCCAGAACGCGGCCTCGGCGGCCAGACCGGTGACCCGGTACTTCATGCAGGAGTTGACGGTGTCCTTCAGCAGGAGCCAGGCGAGCCGGCGCTTGGAAACGTTGCGGTAGAGGGCTCGGGCCTTGGTCAGACGGCCCGCGGGCCGCTCGGTTGGTTCGTTCTCCGGCTGCACCTCCTTACCGTATCCGGCATGGCAGCCACCACTCACACGGTCACGAACCAGCCCCCGCCGCTGGTCGGCTACGACGTCTTCGCGAACGACCCGGCCCTCACCGAGGGCATCACCCGCTACATCGCCGCCGAGCGGCTCGACGAGGTCCGCGAAGAGCTGGGCACGCTGGGCAGGGCGGCCGGCTCCGAGCACGCCCGGCACTGGGCCGAACAGGCCGACCGGCATCCACCGGTGCTGCGCACCCATGACCGTTTCGGCCACCGCATCGACGAGGTGGAGTTCCACCCGGCCTGGCACCGGCTGCTCGGCCACGCCGTCACCTCCGGTCTGACCGGCGCCTGGTCCCGGCCGGACGGCCATGTCCGCCGCACCGCCGGCTTCATCGTGTGGACGCAGGCCGAGGCGGGGCACGGCTGTCCGGTGTCGATGACCCATGCGGCGGTACCCGCGCTGCGTGCCGAGCCGGAGCTGGCGGCCGAATGGGAGCCGCTGCTGACCTCCCCGGTGTACGAGCAGGAGCTGCGGCCGGTGGCCGAGAAGGGCGGCGCGCTGGCCGGGATGGCCATGACGGAGAAGCAGGGCGGCAGCGACGTACGGGCCAACACCACCCGCGCCGAGCCGCTGGCCGCACCCGGCGAGTATGTGCTGACCGGACACAAGTGGTTCTGTTCGGCGCCGATGTCGGACGCCTTCCTGGTGCTGGCCCAGGCCCCCGGAGGGCTCACCTGCTTTCTGCTGCCGCGGGTGCTGCCGGACGGCACCCGTAACTCCTTCCTCATCCAGCGGCTCAAGGACAAGCTCGGCAACCGCTCGAACGCCTCGGCGGAGGTCGAGTTCGACGGGCGGACCTGGGCGCGCCGGGTCGGCGAGGAGGGGCGCGGGGTGGCGACGATCATCGAGATGGTCGCGGCGACCCGGCTGGACTGCGTCAGCGCCTCCGCGGCGGTGATGCGGCAGGCGGTGGCGCAGGCCGTTCACCACAGCGCCCACCGGGAGGCGTTCGGCGGCCGGTTGATCGACAAGCCGCTGATGCGCAATGTGCTGGCCGATCTGGCGCTGGAGTCGGAGGCGGCGACCACGCTCGCACTGCGGCTGGCGGCCGCGTACGACGGCGGCACCGAGCGGGACCGGCACTTCCTGCGGCTGGCGGTCCCGGCGGCGAAGTACTGGGTGACCAAGCGGTGCACGCCGATGGTGGCGGAGGCGCTGGAGTGCCTGGGCGGCAACGGCTATGTCGAGGAGTCGGGGCTGCCACGGCTGCTGCGGGAGGCGCCGCTCAACTCGATCTGGGAGGGCGCCGGCAATGTCCAGGCACTGGACGTCCTGCGGGCCCTGCGGCGCGAACCCGAGGCGCTGAACGCGTTCCTGACCGAGGTCGGGGCGGCGCGCGGCGCGGACCACCGGCTGGACCGGGCGATCAAGGGGATGCTCACCGAACTCGCCGACCTGGAGGGCATCGAGGCGCGGGCCCGGCGGCTGGTGGAGCGGATGGCGCTGGTGCTCCAGGGGTCGCTGCTGGTGCGCCATGCACCGTCCGAGGTCGCCGATGCGTTCTGCGCCTCCCGGCTGGGCGGCGACGCGGGCGCGGCGTTCGGCACGCTGCCGCACACCCTGGATCTCGCCACGGTGGTGGAGCGGGCCCGGCCGGTGATCGACTGCTGAGCCCCCGCCGGGCCGGCCGTGCTGGGCCCCGCGGGCCCGGCCGGTGACTGCTGGGCCCCGCGGGCCCGGCCGGTGCAGCGACGCGGCGGCGGCTCCCCGTCGTCTCCGGGCCGTCGGCCGCGCGGAGCGACGGGGACAGGGGGTTACCGCCGCCGCGCCGGTCAGGGAGCGGTGCCGCGCCGACCCGGCACCGCTCCCCGGTCTCAGGGGCGGCCGGGGCGCTCCGGCGGGTCCGCGCTGCGCCCGCGCACCGCGGCGTCGATGGCCACGACGAGGTCGCCGTCCGGCGCGTCCGGCGGGAACGCCACCAGCACCCCGCGCGCCTCGTAGTAGCGCAGCACCCGGCCGGCCTCGTCGGCACCGCTCCACTCCGCGCCGTCCAGCAGGACCACGAGGTCGGCGAAGGCCAGCGCGGGCAGCAGGCCGCCGGTGCCGGCCACCCGGTCGAGCAGCTGCGGGGCGCCGTCGACGACATAGCCGTCGGCGGGCAGCCGCTGACGCCGGATCAGCAGGTCGACCGCGGGCAGCCGGGGAATCGCGTAGTGCTCCGCCAGCCGGCCGGCACGCACGACGCGGGTCCCCTCGTCGGCTCCGATCACCACCACGCGCGGGGCAGCGGCCCTCATGGTGCGCCCCCTCCCCCGCACTGCCGACATCGCACCGGCGGCCGATGGCATCCCCGGCCCTCACCGGTGGTTCCCCGACGGGTGTCCGGCGAACCCGCGGTGGCGGGGCACCATCGGCCGCTCCGCCAAGATTCCCGGGAACGCGTCATAGGCCACAACGGTTGCAGTCCGTTGCAGTGCGCCGGTCCGGACCTGAACAATGACCCTTCCAGGACGGCCTGGTGACGGCACGACGGGCAGCACCCGGGGACAGTGCGCAACGGAGAGCAGTGTGAGCGAGAGACCGATCGACAGTGCCATCTGGTCGGCCCAGGACATCCGCGTGACCGCCCACCGCCTCGCCACGGTCCGGGAGGCCGCGCTCACGGGCGGGACACCGTCCGACGCCCCGTCCGACGCGCCCCGCGCGGTCATCGGCGAGTCCTGGCGCCGGGCCCGCTTCTCGGGCGTGGACCCGGACGGGGAGCAGCCGCAAACCCCGTTGTCCGTCGCGGAGTTGGAGCACCGTCGGCAGGTTTCCCGGCTGAGCCCGGTGCTGCCGGTGCTCAACGAGGGGCTGCTGGCGGCGGCCGATGCCGCCCAGCAGATCATGGTGGTCACCGATGCCGAGGGCCGGGTGCTGTGGCGGGAGGGCAGCGCGCCGGTCCGCCGGATGGCCGACCGGCTGGGCTTCGACAAGGGCGCCGACTGGACGGAGGACGTCGTCGGCACCAACGCCATCGGCACCGCCCTGGTGGCCCGCCGGCCGGTGCTGGTGCACTCCGCCGAGCACTTCGTCCGCAGCCACCACCAGTGGACCTGTGCCGCGGCGCCGCTCCACGACCCGCGCGACGGGCGGCTGTTGGGCACGGTGGACGTCAGCGGCCCGGCGCCCGGCTTCCACCCCACGACGCTCTCGCTGGTGTCCGCGGTCGCCCGGCTCGCCGAGGGCGAGCTGCGCACCCGCCACCACCTCTCCCTGGAGCGGCTGCGGTCGAGCGCGGCGCCGGTGCTGGCACGGATCGGCGGACGGGCACTGGCCGTCGACCCGCACGGCTGGGTGGTGGGGGTGACGGGCCTGACCCCGCCGGACCGGGTGGCACTGCCCAAGTCGCCCGAGGCCGGGCCGTTGTGGCTGCCGCGCTACGGCATGTGCACCCTGGAGCCGCTGCCCGGCGGCTGGCTGATCCGTATCGGGCAGCGGGAGCGGGACCTCGCACCGAGCCGGGTGGTGCTGGACGTCAGCGGCCGGGACGGCTCGACGGTCACCGTCAGCGGACCGGCCGGCAGCTGGTCGCACGAGCTGACCCCGCGCCATGCCGAGCTGCTGTTCGTGCTCGCCGCGCATCCACAGGGGCGCAGCGCCGCCGAACTCGCCCGGGACCTGTTCGGCGACGACAGCCGTACGGTCACGGTGCGCGCGGAGCTGTCCCGGCTCCGCCGGCATCTCGCGAGCGTGCTGGCCCACCGGCCCTACCGCTTCGCGGACGGGGTGGAGGTGGAACTCCGACTGCCACCGCAGCCCGTCCATCTGCTGCCGCAGTCCCTGGCACCCGCGGTGGCGGCGGCGCGGCGGGGGTGAGGGCGCGGGCCGGGCGGGGATGGCCGGCGGGGCGGCCGACTCGGTCCGGAGGAGCAGCCGGGCGGGGCCGAGGGACCGCCGGGCGGCCGCGCGGGCCGGGTGGTGATGCAGGCCGATGCCGGGGGTCAAGCGTGTCGGCTCCGAGGAACACCCGTCGGTCACCGGCTGGTCCAAAGGACGCGCCCCCACCCTGGAAGCAGGATGGGGGCGCATCTTTGCGTTCCTGCTGGCTCCGTCCAGCAGGACAGCATCCGTGACCTATCGCGCGCGGTGGTCCACCCACGCTTGTGCTGCGTCCGCCATCGCACCGAGCCAGGACGCGTCCGGGTTGCGATCGGCGAAGGCACGGTTCATGCGTGCGGTGGCTGCGGCGAACGCGTCGATTGCCCGCGTGTCCGCATCGGTCCACCCCTTGCAGCTACCCGCCCAGTGCTCGGCCGACTCGGGCGTGTGTCCGGCAGCGATGAGCTGCACGATCAGGCACGATGGGTCGATAAAGGCGGCCCCGTGAGTTGGCCATGACCAGTCGACCGCCCACGCCCGCCCGTACCCCATCATCAGGTTGTCCGGGTTGACGTCGGTGAACAACAGCGTCTTACCCCGGAACAGTTGGGTGTCGGCCTCGTCTGCGAAACGGTCCCAACGCGTCTCCTGCCATTCGTCGGCCTCGCCGGGGAGTGGCAGTTCCCCGATTTGTTCGACGATGCCGACGACATCGGGAAGGTCGCGAGATTCGGGCGTGAAGTCCGACGATCTCCCCTCGATGAACTCGAAGCCGAGAGCGATCCACTCGTCATCCTCCGCGTGCCACTGCAAGGCCGGTGAGACGGGTCGAACGTACGGATTCACCAACCGTTCCCGAATGATGGAAGCGCGCCGGCCTCCTGGACTGTTCCGGCAGGCTTTGACGAAGACAGGGCCTTCGTCGCAGTGGACCAGAGCCGTGACGTCGGAACCGTTCCCTCGCGTGGTCGACTGAACCTCATACTGTTCACCGGTGTACGGCCGCACGAGTGTCCATAGGGCCTCGTTGTCGATGGGGCTCAACTCCTCGGGCTACACGAACTGCTGGGATACCCCGGCGAGCACTCACCGTCGCCCACGGGGCCACAGCTGCCGCTACTGTCGCCGCTGTTGTCGTCGTCTTCGTCCCCGCCCCGACCGACCGCGCGCCGGATGGACTTCGTGGCGTCGCTCATGGCGGTGCCGTTGAGGATAGAGGCCAGGGGAGCTTCTTGGACGTTGCCGACACCCATCCAGGTGGAGAAGACGCACGGGGCCATCTCGCCCGTGGGGCTGATGACGGCCCGGCCGGTCCCGCACTGGCCGCAGAGGCTGGTGGCCTCCGGGGCCCGGCCCTCGGCTCCGCGCCCGAAGGGGCGGACGTGGTCGACGGAGATGCGGCTGACGCCCATCGCCGCAAGCTCCTCGCGGGCCTCGTCGACCCGCTGTCCATTGCCGCCGTCGATGATGCCGACCCGCAGCGGAATGCCCAGCCGCACGGCCCGCTCGATGTTGCCGCGGGTGCGGGTGTGGGAGGGTCGGCCGGTCACCGCGTTGTGCTGCTCGGCTTGGTCCGAGTAGTACGAGGTGGCCAGACTCAGACCGTGGCGCTGGAAAACCTCCAGCACTCGTTGGAGACGTGCACCAAGTTGCTGTACACCTCGACGTGGAGACCGACGTTCAGCGTATGGTCCACCAGCTCCGCGAAGTGCGGGTGCATGGTGGGCTCGCCACCGATGAACTGAATCCGCTCGACGCCGCACGCGGCGGCCTGGTCCAGGACGTTGAGCCAGTTCTCGCGGCTCATGCTTCCGTGCGTCCCGTCGGGCCCCGACGCGTTGTAGCACTGCTTGCACGCCAGCTGACACTTCCGTGTCAGGTCCAGCCACAGCAGCTTCGTCGCGGTCTGCTGCTCGGTCGGTAATGCTGACTCACTGGAGATCGTTGACACTGTCGTGACTCCTTCTCGTGTGATCGAGCACGTGCTTCCCATCACCCGCCTCAGGATGTGTCACCGCTGAGCGGGAGCCTGTACGGACCTCCGGTAACCCTCCACTCGGGTCTCGCACTTCGTTCTTGTGCGGGTCGCCTGGACGCGGCGGGGTGTGCGCCCAGGCGACCACTTCCACACCCCGGCGGGTGGCGTTGCCGGTGGTGCGGGGCTCCCCGGCCCGGACCACTGCACGGGGGATGTCGTGTGGCCGGGCCGGGGCGTCTATTTCCTCTTGTGCCGACGCTTCCACCAGAGCGTCCTGCCCTCCGTCTCCACGTGCGCGTAGTGGAGCCCCTTGTGCCGGTGTCTCAGCTCGCAACGCGCCCACCTCTGGTCGGGCTCGCAGACCTCAACTTGGTGGTAGGTGAACATCTGCATCTCGGCCCGGCTGGGCCGCAGCGATTTCCTGGCCGGGCAACGCCTTTGACGAGGGCCAGGAAACATATGGTCAGGCAAGGGCCACATAGGCGGATTCCTCGAATACGGGGCGTCCCTTCCCCGCGCAGATGGCGCACGAATCCGGGCACGCCGGCACTTGCTCAGTGGCTGGGATGTGGATGATTCCGTCACGGGTGGCGACGAGCGGTGGACGCTCACGTTCTCCGTGCGTGTGGGCATCGACGTGGCCCCAACGCAACACGTCCGTGCAGGCCGCGGCCAACTCGTTATCGCATGCGCCCCATGCGCGACTCCAGCCCCGGTTCAGGGCGACGCACAGGTCGCAGCGGACGAGAAGCCGAGTCATGTGGACTTGGCGCAGACGCCGGCCGCGGCCTTCTCGTCCCCGGTCGCCAGCCGGAGCGCCCGTCTCTGGGCCGACCACTCCGTGCCACCGCCGACCGGACGAAGCTGCACCTCACCCCAGCGTTCGTCCATCACCACGCCGACCTTGGCGCGGGCCTCGTCCCACACGTAGGCCCCCACTCGGTACGTCACGTCAACATCTCCCCTACGGGCCTCATTGCCTCATCGGTGGAGTAACCATCCCGCGACGCTGCGTGTCCAGCCAGTGGCATTCTTAGGGGCAAGTGCACAGAGGCGGCGCCCAAGTTGCTCCAGCAGGGGCAGCTATAGGGGCAAGATGGGTTGATGGCTATCGGGGACTTGATCAGAGGATTGCGCGAGGCGCGAGGATGGAGTCAGGGCAGGCTGGCAACCGCACTCAACGATCGGCATGGCACTTCGCTGACCCGGGAGTACATCAGCCGCTGGGAATGTTCCAAGGTGGTGCCGGGTGACTTCTATCTGGCTTGCCTGTCCTCTGTGCTGGATGTACCTCTAGCCGTCCTTGAGGGTGAAGTGAACCGACGCAACTTCCTGTTCAATGCCGCGGCCACAGCCATAGCCCCAGTGGTGGCATCCGACCTACTCACCAGCGGCTTCGCCGCTCGCCTCCAAGGCGGTCCGAGCGCCGACGACTGGGAAGGCAAACTCTCCACCTACGGCACCGAGTACATGTCCTTGGGCGCCGGCGACATCCAACGCCGCGTTTCTGGTGAACTCGTCGTAGTGCAACAGCAATTGGACGATCCCCGTTTGTGGTCGGTGGCCAGCCGGTTGATGACCTTGTACGCCAAGACGTTCCCGGGCAGCGACGGCAGCAAGGCCGTGTCGTGGTACCGGATGGCGGCCCAGGCGGCAGACGAATCCGACGACGAGCAAACGCGGGTGTGGGTACGCGGCCGGGCAGCCATCGCACTCGGCTACGAGGGCGCCTCACTGGGCGTTGCTGACATGCTCGCCGACCAAGCGATCGCCATCAGCGGCAAGCGGCCGTCCCTCGGACTTCTCAACGCCGTCATGGGCAAGGCGCACGCTGCCGCGATCCGGGGAGATCACGCCCAGGCGCGGAATCTGCTGGCCGATGGGCGGCGAGTCTTCGACTCGGCCGCTTCCTACGAGCAGACCTCTGACTACGCGGTGCCGTACTGGCGCATGAACGTTTTCACGTCCCTTTTGGCTGCCCGACTCGGTGACGAGAAGACTGCCGTTGACGCCCAGGACGCTGCGCGGCGGGAGTTACCAGCAGAGCTGCCTCGGTTTGCCACTCACCTTGAGATGCACCGCGGGCTCATGCTCGCCCGCTCGGGCGACAAGGCCGGCGGTGTTGCCTACGCTCGTGCCGCGATGGAGGCTCTGCCCCCCGAGAAGCACAGCCTGACGCTTCGCATGCTCATGGAAGAGATTGAGGCGTAGGGGGTCATCGGCGCGGGGCGAGCCGTACGACGGGCGGAAAAACCGGATGCGGTGCCGTACGGCCCTCTCGTAAGGTGACCGTGCTCTGAATCAGCTCTCCAGAAGGCCGTCGCAGAACGGGAGCAGCTCGCGCGTATCGCACGCGCGGAGCCGAACGAGCGGGCGACACGACAATCCGTGATCACGCATGCCCGCATGCCCTTCTGGAGGACACCCACCATGTCCGTAGGTCTTGGCCTTCCCATCGGCGATCCCGCACAGCTGCTGAGCTGGGCCCGGCGCGCCGAAGCCACCCCGTTCAGCACCGTCGCCCTCCTCGACCGGCTGGTGTTCGGCAACCCCGAGCCGCTCGTCACGCTGGCCACCCTGGCCGGCGCCACCTCCCGGATCCGGCTCCAGACCGAGGTGCTGCTCGCCCCGCTGCACCGCACGGCGCTGCTCGCCAAGCAGGCCGCCACCCTCGATCTGCTGTCCGGCTCCCGCTTCACCCTCGGCATCGGCATCGGCGGCCGCGAGGACGACTATCTGGCCACCGGCGTCGACCTGCGCACCCGCGGCCGGCGGCTCGACACGCAGCTCGCGACGATGCGGCGGCTCTGGTCCGGTGAGCCGCTCTCCGCGGACGTCGGGCCGATCGGCCCCGCCCCGGCACGGCCCGGCGGGCCCGAGGTGCTGTTCGGTGGTTTCGTGCCCGCCGTGATGGAGCGCGTGGCCCGCTTCGGCGACGGCTTTCTCGGTGCCGCACTGCCGCCCCGGCAGATCGGCGGACTCTTCCGTCAGGTGGAGGACGCCTGGGACCGGGCCGGCCGTACGGGACGTCCGCGGCTGCTGGCCCAGGTCAATGTCGCGCTCGGCCCGCAGCCGACCCTCGACCGCGCCCGCGCGGAAGTGCGCGCCTACTACGCGCCGCACAGCTTCGCCGACCACGTGGTGAACGGCCTCCTCACCACCGGGGACCGGATCCGTGAGGCGGTGGCCGTCTGCCGAGAGGTCGGCGCGGACGAGGTGATGCTCTATTGCTGGGCCCCGGATCCGGACCAGGTCGAGCGGCTGGCCGGTGCGGTGTTCCACGACGAGTAGCCGGCTGTAGGGGCCGTTCGGCGGGCGGTGTCCTCCAGGGGCGCCCGCCCGCCGACCGTACGACGGGTCCCGGGCACGGTGGAGCGGGCCGGGCGGCGACGGTGGAGCGGGTGGGCGGCGCGATGCTCCGGCGCCGCCACCCGTTCGGCCGGCTGTTGTCGCTGCCGGGCCCGAGCCGGACCGACCCTGGATGGTGTGCCCCGGCTTTGCCGACCGCGCGGACCCTTCGCTGCCGGGCGTGCGGCTACCCGGAGGTGAGTGATGAGCCCGCCAGGCCCGCCGCAAGCGGCGCCCGGGAATCCGGCGGCCCCGCGCCGGCCCCGGTGGGGCGTGCTGGCGCTGGTCGGTCTCGTCGGCCTCGGCATGGTGCGGCAGGGCCTGACCGGGGAGCCGGCGGGGCCGCCGCAGCCCGGAGCCGGTTCGGCGCTCTTCCCGGGTGACCTTCCGCCCGACGGCCCCGCGCCGCCGCCGCTGCCCCGCTCCGCCCCCTCCCGGGTGGCGATTCCGTCGCTCGATGTGTCGGCGCCGCTGATGCCGCTGGGCCTGGACGGGGACGGCCGCATCGTGGCGCCGCCGGCCGAGGAGCCCGGGCTGGCGGGCTGGTACGCGCACGCCCCGACCCCGGGGGAGAACGGCACCGCCGTCCTCGTCGGCCACGTCGACAGCCGGATCGGGCCCGCGGTCTTCTACGGGCTGGGCGCCCTGGAGAAGGGCCGGACGATCCGGGTGACCCGCGAGGACGGCCGGACCGCGGTCTTCGAGGTCTACGGCATCCAGGTCTTCGACAAGCGGAAGTTCCCCTCCCGGAAGGTCTACGGCACCACCGGACGCCCCGAGCTGCGCGTACTGACCTGCGGCGGCCCCTATGCGGCGGGTTCCGGTTACGCGGGCAATGTGGTGGTCTTCGCCCGGATGACGGGATCCGGCCAGGGAGAGCCACCGGACGGCCGGTGACACCGGGGAGCGAGGAGGTCCGGCGGCCCGGCGCCGCACCACGAAGTGAACCGGCGTCTCACGATCCGGGACGATTCGAGGTGGTCCGGAGCGCTCCGCTGCCGCCCCTTCGGCGCCCCGCTTTCCCCCGCCGGGCGGCCCCTGGTCCGGGGCCGGTGTGATGTCCTGACCCCATGAGCCTCTCGGTCACCACCTGGTACCTCGAACAGACCTCGCCCGCCGACGCGTCCCCCGCCCAGGAGCCGCCGGCCGGACAGAGCGTCCGCATCGCCCGCTCCGAGGTGCCGTCGCCCGAATTCAGCCGCTTCCTCTATACGGCGGTCGGCGGGGACATCACCTGGACCGACCGGCTGACCTGGCCGTACGCCCAGTGGGCGGAGTTCCTCGGGCGGCCCGGCGTGGAGACCTGGGTGGCGTACGAGCGCGGCACGCCCGCCGGGTTCATCGAGCTGGCGGGCGGGGCGGACGGCTCCGTGGAGATCACCTACTTCGGGCTCCTCCCGGCGTTCCGGGGGCGCCGGATCGGCGGACATCTGCTCGCGTACGGGATCGAGCGGGCCTGGGACCTGGCCGAACGGTGGCCGGGGCGGGCGCCGACCAAGCGGGTCTGGGTGCACACATGCAGCCTGGACGGGCCGCACGCGATGGCGAACTACCAGCGGCGCGGCTTCCGGCTGTACGAGACCACGGTGACCGAGGAGCCCGAGACGGCCGCTCCCGGGCCCTGGCCCGGTGCGGGTCCGCTCACGTCCGGTGCGCCCGCCGGAGGGTGACCGACAACACACTGTCTCGCGATGCGGGACAGAGGTGTCCAGATTCTGGATGACGGTGGACTGGCCGGAGAGCGACGTGCCAGGCTTCCGTCATGTCTCGAGCTGGAATTGCCTTGGTGAGTCGGCGGCACGTCGACCTCGGCCGCATGTCCAGCGCCATTTGTCGGGCGGGCTGAGGCTGCCTTCATCAGGGACTTCGGCCCCTGAGCAGCACCCAGCAGCACCGCATTTCACGCCGTCCCCATCGTCGCGGACGCGCTGACACCCCCTGACCCGCAGACCTCCCCCGACGCGTTGTCACGCGCCGCCTTTCGGTGTCTCCGCGCAGGTCATCGTGGTGCCCGGCGACCTGTCCCGATCCCTTGAGCCCGCCCAGAAGGACGTACACCCATGGCCGCCTCCTCCGAAGTCCCCGCAGCTGCCACGACCCGCCGCAAGGCCGGACGCCACCGCGGTGAGGGCCAGTGGGCCGTTGGCCACTTCACGCCGCTCAACGGCAATGAGCAGTTCAAGAAGGACGACGACGGTCTCAATGTGCGGACACGCATTGAGACGATCTACTCCAAGGCCGGTTTCGACTCGATCGACCCCAACGACCTGCGCGGGCGGATGCGTTGGTGGGGGCTGTACACCCAGCGCAAGCCCGGGATCGACGGCGGCAAGACCGCGATCCTGGAGCCGGAGGAGCTGGACGACCGGTACTTCATGCTGCGGGTCCGCGTCGACGGCGGGCGGCTGTCCGTGGCCCAGCTGCGTGCCATCGGTGAGGTCTCCGAGGAGTACGCCCGCGGCACCGCGGACATCACCGACCGGCAGAACATCCAGCTGCACTGGATCCGCATCGAGGACGTCCCCGCCATCTGGGAGAAGCTGGAGGCCGTCGGGCTCTCCACGACCGAGGCGTGCGGTGACTGCCCGCGCGTGATCATCGGTTCCCCGGTGGCCGGTATCGCGGCGGACGAGATCATCGACGGCACCCCGGCCGTCGACGAGATCCACGACCGCTACATCGGCAGCAAGGAATTCTCCAACCTGCCGCGCAAGTTCAAGACCGCGATCTCCGGCTCGCCGGTCCAGGACGTGGTCCACGAGATCAACGACGTGGCCTTCGTCGGCGTCGTCCACCCCGAGCACGGCCCCGGCTTCGACCTCTGGGTCGGCGGCGGGCTGTCCACCAACCCCAAGCTCGCCCAGCGCCTGGGCACCTGGGTGCCGCTGGACGAGGTCGCGGACGTCTGGGCCGGTGTCGTCGGCATCTTCCGTGACTACGGCTACCGCCGGCTGCGCACCCGCGCCCGGCTGAAGTTCCTGATGGCCGACTGGGGCCCGGAGAAGTTCCGCCAGGTGCTGGAGGACGAGTACCTCCAGCGCAAGCTGGTGGACGGTCCCGCGCCCGAGGAGCCGGCATCCAAGTGGCGCGACCACATCGGGGTGCACGAGCAGCAGGACGGCCGCTTCTACGTGGGCTTCGCCCCGCGCGTCGGCCGGGTCGACGGCACCACCCTCACCAAGATCGCCGAACTGGCCGCCGCGCACGGCTCCGACCGGCTGCGTACCACCGTCGAGCAGAAGATGATCATCCTCGATGTGACGCGGGACCAGGTCGACTCGCTGGTCGCCGGGCTGGAGGCGCTGGACTTCCAGGTCACCCCCTCGCCGTTCCGGCGCGGCACGATGGCCTGCACCGGCATCGAGTTCTGCAAGCTCGCCATCGTCGAGACCAAGGGCCGCGGCGCCTCGCTCATCGACGAGCTGGAGCGGCGGATGCCGGACTTCCAGGAGCCGGTCACCATCAACCTCAACGGCTGCCCGAACGCCTGCGCCCGTATCCAGGTCGCGGACATCGGTCTCAAGGGCCAGCTGGTCCTGGACGACGAGGGCAACCAGGTCGAGGGCTACCAGGTGCACCTGGGCGGCGCGCTGGGCCTGGAGGCCGGCTTCGGCCGCAAGGTCCGCGGGCTGAAGGTCACCGCCGACGAACTCCCCGACTACGTCGAGCGGGTGCTGCGCAACTTCGAGGCACAGCGCGAGGAGGGCGAGCGGTTCGCCACCTGGGCGGCCCGGGCGGAAGAGGGTGCCCTCAAATGAGCGAGCGTGCGGCGCCGTTCTACTGCCCGTACTGCGGGGACGAGGACCTCCAGCCTTCCGAAGAAGGCCATGGAGCCTGGGAATGCCGGTCCTGTAGCCGTGCGTTCCGGCTGAAGTTCCTGGGCCTGCTGGCCCAGGGGCAGGCCGGCAAGTCCCCTGCCGCACCCGACGGAGGTGAGTCGTGACCACCGCTACCACCGCAGCCGACCTGAAGCAGCTCGCCGAGCAGGCGGGCCGCGACCTGGAGGACGCGCCCGCACTGACCATCCTCACGTGGGCCGCCGAGACCTTCGGTCCGCGCTTCTGCGTCACCTCCTCGATGGAGGACGCGGTCGTCGCGCATCTGGCCTCGCGGGCGTTCCCCGGCGTGGACGTGGTCTTCCTGGACACCGGCTACCACTTCCCCGAGACCCTCGGAACGCGTGATGCGGTGGCCGAGGTGATGGACGTCAACGTCCTCACCCTGACCCCGCGTCAGACGGTGGCCGAGCAGGACGCCGAGCACGGCCCGAAGCTGCACGACCGCAACCCCGACCTGTGCTGCGCACTGCGGAAGGTCAAGCCCCTCGAAGAGGGCCTGGCCCGGTACGACGCCTGGGCGACGGGGCTGCGCCGGGACGAGTCGCCGACCCGGGCGGACACCCCGGTCGTCGGCTGGGACCCGAAGCGGCAGAAGGTGAAGGTGTCGCCGATCGCCCGCTGGACGCAGGCCGACGTGGACGCGTACGTGGCCGAGCACGGTGTGCTCACCAACCCGCTGCTGACGGACGGCTACGCCTCCGTCGGCTGCGCGCCCTGCACCCGCCGGGTGCTGGAGGGCGAGGACGCCAGGGCCGGCCGCTGGGCCGGCAGCAACAAGACCGAGTGCGGGCTGCACGGATGACCGAGCATCAGGAGATATCCATGACGGGCGCCACGATCTGGCTGACCGGTCTGCCGAGCGCGGGCAAGACGACCCTCGCGCACGAGCTGGCCGGCCGGCTGCGCGGCGAGGGCCACCGGGTCGAGGTGCTCGACGGTGACGAGATCCGCGAGTTCCTGTCCGCGGGCCTGGGCTTCAGCCGCGCTGACCGGCACACCAACGTCCAGCGCATCGGCTTCGTGGCCGAGCTGCTGGCGAGCCACGGTGTCAAGGCGCTGGTGCCGGTGATCGCGCCGTACGCGGACAGCCGCGAGGCGGTGCGCAAGCGCCACCAGAGCGAGGGCACCGCGTACCTGGAGGTGCATGTGGCCACGCCCGTCGAGGTGTGCTCCGAGCGGGATGTGAAGGGCCTGTACGCCAAGCAGGCGGCGGGCGAGATCTCCGGGCTCACCGGTGTGGACGACCCGTACGAGGCTCCCGAGTCGCCCGATCTGCGCCTGGAGTCGCACACCCAGACCGTGCAGGAGTCCGCGGCGGCGCTGCACACGCTGCT
The DNA here is from genome assembly GCF_042724075.1 of Streptomyces sp. NPDC127097. Classification (NCBI taxonomy): domain Bacteria; kingdom Bacillati; phylum Actinomycetota; class Actinomycetes; order Kitasatosporales; family Streptomycetaceae; genus Streptomyces; species Streptomyces sp. NPDC127097. Next base: position 54,309 of record NZ_JBHXFI010000004.1, read on the forward strand.
CACGGAGAGGGGACTGGCATGAGCACCATCGCTGCCGTGACCGAAGATCTCGACAACCCCTACGCGCTGTCGCACCTGGACGCCCTGGAGTCCGAGGCGGTGCACATCTTCCGTGAGGTGGCGGGGGAGTTCGAGCGGCCGGTGATCCTGTTCTCCGGCGGCAAGGACTCCATCGTCATGCTGCACCTGGCGCTGAAGGCGTTCGCGCCGGCCGCGGTGCCGTTCTCGCTGCTGCACGTCGACACCGGGCACAACTTCCCCGAGGTGCTCGACTACCGCGACCGCACGGTGGAGCGGCACGGGCTGCGGCTGCACGTCGCCTCCGTGCAGGACTTCATCGACCGCGGTGAGCTGCGCGAGCGCCCCGACGGCACCCGTAACCCGCTCCAGACCGTGCCGCTGCTGGACGCCATCGACAAGGGCCGCTTCGACGCGGTCTTCGGCGGCGGGCGCCGGGACGAGGAGAAGGCGCGCGCCAAGGAGCGGGTGTTCTCGCTGCGCGACGAGTTCGGCGGCTGGGACCCGCGCCGGCAGCGCCCCGAGCTGTGGCAGCTCTACAACGGCAAGCACTCCCCCGGTGAGCACGTCCGGGTCTTCCCGCTGTCCAACTGGACCGAGCTGGACGTGTGGCAGTACATCGCCCGCGAGAAGATCGAACTGCCCGCCATCTACTACGCCCACGAGCGGGAGGTCTTCGCCCGCAACGGTATGTGGCTGGCGCCCGGTGAGTGGGGCGGCCCCAAGGACGGCGAGAGCCTGGAGACCCGGCAGGTGCGCTACCGCACGGTCGGCGACATGTCCTGCACCGGCGCCGTCGACTCCGACGCGGACACCATCGAGGCCGTGATCACGGAGATCGCCGCGTCACGGCTCACCGAACGGGGCGCGACGAGGGCCGACGACAAGATGTCCGAGGCCGCCATGGAGGACCGCAAGCGCGAGGGGTACTTCTAACCATGAGTACGAACACGGACGCGATCGACGCCGTTGACGCGGGTGCCACCTCGCTGCTGCGTTTCGCCACCGCCGGATCCGTCGACGACGGCAAGTCCACCCTGGTGGGCCGGCTGCTGCACGACTCCAAGTCGGTGCTCGCCGACCAGCTGGAGGCCGTCGAGCACGCCTCCCGCAACCGCGGGCAGGAGGCGCCCGACCTGGCGCTGCTGACCGACGGGCTGCGCGCCGAGCGCGAGCAGGGCATCACCATCGATGTCGCCTACCGCTACTTCGCCACCCCGCGCCGCCGTTTCATCCTGGCGGACACCCCCGGGCATGTGCAGTACACCCGCAACATGGTCACCGGCGCGTCCACCGCCGAGCTGGCCGTGGTGCTGGTCGACGCCCGCAACGGCGTCGTCGAGCAGACCCGCCGGCACGCCGCGGTGGCCGCCCTGCTGCGCGTCCCGCATGTGGTCCTGGCCGTCAACAAGATGGACCTGGTCGACTACGCCGAGCCCGTCTTCGCCGCCATCGCCGAGGAGTTCACGACCTACGCGGCCTCGCTGGGCGTCCCGGAGATCACCGCGATCCCGATCTCGGCGCTGGCCGGCGACAACGTCGTGACGCCGTCGGCCCACATGGACTGGTACGGCGGCCCGACCGTGCTGGAGCACCTGGAGACCGTGGCCGTCGTCGCCGACCCGTCGGAGGACCCCGGCCGCTTCCCGGTCCAGTACGTGATCCGTCCGCAGACCGCCGAACACCCCGACTACCGCGGCTACGCGGGCCAGATCGCCTCCGGTGTGCTGCGCGTCGGCGACGCCGTCACCGTGCTGCCCTCGGGCCGTACGAGCACCATCGAGGCGATCGACGCGCTCGGCCAGGCCGTGGACGTCGCCTGGGCACCGCAGTCGGTCACCGTCCGGCTCACCGACGACATCGACGTCTCGCGCGGCGACCTGATCGCCCCGACGGCCACCGCGCCGGGCGTCTCGCAGGACATCGAGGCGACCGTCTGCCATGTGGCGGACCGTCCGCTGACCGTCGGCCAGCGGGTGCTGCTCAAGCACACCACCCGTACGGTCAAGGCGATCGTCAAGGACATCCCGTCCCGGCTGACCCTGGACGACCTCTCGCAGCACCCGGCGCCCGGTGAGCTGGCCGCCAACGACATCGGGCGGATCGTGCTGCGCACGGCGGAGCCGCTGGCGCTGGACGCCTACGCCGACTCCCGCCGCACCGGCTCGTTCCTGCTGATCGACCCGTCCGACGGGACGACGCTGACCGCGGGCATGGCGGGCACCGCCTTCGCGGAGGCGGCGGAGGAGGCCGCCTCGGCCGAGGCGGCGGACGACGAGGGATGGGACTTCTGAGCATGCTCAAAGACGTGTTCTCGACCTTCGCGAAGGAGGGCGGCCGCATCGGCAGCGGCGCCCTGGGCAGTGGGCAGGGCGGAGTCGGCCGATGTGTGCGCTGACGATGCTCCACTCCGTACCCCCCACGCCCCCCTTCCGAAGATCCACAGCTCCGCCGGGCGCGCCCTAGAGGGCGCACCCCGCCCGGCCCTCCGAGAGGACATCCTCCCGTGTCTGCCGTTCGACACCGCCTGCTGGCGGCCGCAGCAACCGTTCCGCTCCTGGCCGGGGCGCTGGGCGCCTGCGGCTACGGCTCCGAGGCCAAGAAGGACACCGCGGCCGGTGTCGCCCCCAAGGGCGCCAAGACCGACGGGCTCGATCACCTGACGATCGGGTACTTCGGCAACACCACGCACGCCACTCCTCTGGTCGGCCTCCAGAGCGGCCGGTTCCAGAAGGAACTGGGCGGCACGGAGGTGAAGTCCTCCGTCTTCAACGCGGGCCCCGCCGAGATCGAGGCGCTCAACTCGGGCGCCATCGACATCGGCTGGATCGGCCCCTCCCCCTCGATCAACGGCTACGCCAAGTCGCACGGCAAGAGCCTGAAGATCATCTCGGGCTCGGCCTCCGGCGGTGTCTCGCTGGTGGTCAACCCCAAGAAGGTCAAGAGCCTGGGCGACCTCAAGGGCAAGACGATCGCGACGCCGCAGCTGGGCAACACCCAGGACGTCGCGCTGCTCAACTACCTGGCCGGCAAGGGTTACCAGGTCGACCCCACCACCGGCAAGGGTGATGTCACCGTCCAGCGCACCGACAACAAGGTGACGCCCACGGCCTTCCAGCAGGGCGCCATCGACGCCGCCTGGGTGCCCGAGCCCACCGCTTCCAAGCTCGTCGCCGAGGGCGGCAAGTCGATCCTGGACGAGAAGAAGCTGTGGAAGGACGGGAAGTTCGTCATCACGAACATGATCGTCTCGCAGAAGTTCCTCAAGGAGCACCCGAAGGCCGTCGAGGCGGTGCTGCGGGCCTCGGTGAAGACCAACGCCTGGATCCGCTCGCACCCGGACGAGGCGAAGAAGACGCTCAACGACAAGCTCGCCTCCTCGGACGTCGCCGGCAAGGCACTGCCGCAGAACGTCATCGACCCGGCGTTCAAGAACGTCGATGTCACCGATGACCCGCTGGCCGCCACCCTCCAGGAGGAGGCCGACCACGCCGTCAAGGCGGGCCTGCTCAAGAAGCCGGACCTCAAGGGCATCTACGACCTCACCCTGCTGAACAAGGTGCTCAAGTCGGAAGGCAAGCCGCCGGTCGACGACGCCGGACTCGGCAGCAAGTAGCCCCTGCCCGCAGCACCCGCACTCCCCCAGGAGGTGACACCGATGACGACCACCACCACGCTCACCAAGCAGCCGCCCGCCACGGCGGACACGGGCACCACCGTGCCGTACGCGGCCCGCATCGACCATGTCTCGAAGTCGTTCGGCCGCGCCGGCGCACAGCAGCATGTCCTGGACGACATCAGCATCGATGTGGCGCCCGGCGAATTCGTCTGCATCCTGGGGGCCTCGGGCTGCGGCAAGTCCACCCTGCTCAACCTCGTGGCCGGTCTCGACGCGCCGTCCGCCGGCGCGATCGAGACGCCGGGCGGGCGGCCGGCCCTGATGTTCCAGGAACATGCGCTGTTCCCGTGGCTGACCGCGGGCCGCAACATCGAACTGGCGCTGCGGCTGCGCGGGGTGCCGCGCGCGGAGCGCCGCGAGGAGGCCGAGCGGCTGCTCGAACTCGTCCGGCTCAAGGGCGCCCACGGCAAGCGGGTGCACGAGCTGTCGGGCGGGATGCGCCAGCGGGTCGCGATGGCCCGTGCGCTCGCCCAGGACAGCCAACTGCTGCTGATGGACGAGCCGTTCGCGGCGCTCGACGCGATCACCCGCGATGTGCTGCACGACGAGCTGACCCGGATCTGGCGGGAGACGAACCTCTCGGTCCTCTTCGTCACCCACAACGTCCGCGAGGCCGTGCGGCTCGCCGAGCGGGTGATCCTGCTGTCCTCGCGTCCGGGGCGGATCGCGCGGGAGTGGCGGGTGGACATCCCGCAGCCGCGCCGCATCGAGGACGCCGCGGTCGCCGACCTTTCCATCGAGATCACCGAACAGCTCCGTGGGGAGATCCGCCGCCATGGCCAGCACTGAGACCAAGGCCCCGGCCACCGCCGCCGAGGGGGACGGCTCCGGCGACCTCGCCGGTCTGGAGGCCGGGCTCGACGCCCTGGAATCCAGGGTCGTCGACCGGCAGCCGTGGCTGCGCACCGCCGCCTCGAAGGCGTTTCCCCCGCTGATCGCCATCGCGATCGTGCTCGCCCTGTGGCAGCTCGCCTACCACTTCGCGCTCAAGCCGCACTACCTGCTGCCGAGCCCCGTCGAGGTCGGCCGCTCGCTCCAGCAGAAGTGGCTGGAGGGCACCCTGCTGAGCTTCGTGTGGACCAGCGTCTCCCGCGGCGCCCTCGGCTTTCTGGCCTCGGTGGTCCTCGGCACGCTGCTCGGGCTGGTCGTCGCGCGGGTCAAGGCCGTCCGGGCCGCGATCGGACCGATCCTGAGCGGGCTCCAGTCGCTGCCCTCGGTCGCCTGGGTCCCGGCCGCGATCATCTGGTTCGGGCTGAGCGACGCCACGATCTACGCGGTGGTGCTGCTCGGCGCGATCCCGTCCATCGCCAACGGACTGGTGGCGGGCGTCGACCAGATCTCCCCGCTCTACCTGCGGGCGGGCCGCACCATCGGCGCCACCGGCCTCGCCGGGGTCCGTCATGTGCTGCTGCCGGCCGCGCTGCCGGGCTATATCGCCGGGCTCAAGCAGGGCTGGGCGTTCTCCTGGCGTTCCCTGATGGCCGCCGAGCTCATCGTGAACGCGCCCGATCTGGGCACCGGTCTGGGCCAGCTGCTGGAGCAGGGCCGTGAGCTCCAGGACATGTCCTGGGTGCTGTCCGCGATCCTGCTCATCCTCATCGTCGGCATCGGCATCGAGCTGCTGATCTTCGCCCCGGTCGAGCGCCGGGTGCTGCGCAGCCGTGGCCTCCTGGTGAAGAGCTGACCCATGGACGCCCGCCCCACGCTTCTCGTCATCGCCCACGGCAGCCGCGATCCGCGGCACGCGGCGACCGTCTCCGCGCTCTGCGCGCGGGTCCGGGCGCTGCGTCCGGGGCTGCGCGTCGAGGTCGGCTATCTCGACTTCAACGCCCCCCGGGTGCCGCGGGTGCTGGAGCGCCTGGCGGCCGAGGGGGCGCGGAACGTGGTGGCGCTGCCGCTCCTGCTGACCCGGGCCTTCCACGCCAAGTCCGATATCCCGGCGGTGCTGCGGGAGGCGGCCGCGCGGCTGCCCTTGCTGACCATCCGGCAGGCCGGAGTGCTGGGCCCGTCGTCCCTGCTGACCGCCGCGCTGGAACGCCGGCTGGCGGAGGCCGGGCTGCGGCCCGGTGACCGTCGCTCGACCGGGGTCGTGCTGGCCTCGGCGGGCTCCTCCGACCCGGAGGCGGGCGCAGTGCTCGCTGAAATCGCGCGGGAGTGGTGGCACACCGCTGGCTGGTGTGCCGTGCGACCTGCGTTCGCCTCCGCATCCCTGCCCCGCACCGCGGACGCCGTGCGGGCGCTGCGGGCCGAGGGCGTCCGGCGGGTGGCCGTGGCCCCGTACGTCATCGCGCCCGGATTCCTCCCGGACCGGATCGCGGCCGGCGCCCGCGAGGCCCGCGCCGACCTCCTCGCCCCCGTCCTCGGCCCGGCGCCCGAGCTGGCCCGGCTGTTGGTACGGCGCTACGACGAGGCGCTCCGGGCACGCGCCCGAGGGGACCTGACGGCGCTGAGCGCCTGACGGGTCCCCTCAGGGCTGTCATCGAACTCCCGCCTGGCCTCGGGCAGACGGGAGTTCGACGACGGGGCCCTGGCGGCGGTTCAGCGCGCGGTGCGCAGCCAGACCGTCGTCCACGGCGGCAGCTGGTCGCCGGTGACCGGCGCGGAGCTCAGCAACAGCTCACCGGCCGGCAGCGGCCGGGGCTCGTCCGACAGGTTGGCCACGCACTCCCAGCCGCCCGAGCGGCAAAAGTGCAGGGTGCCCGGAGCCGTCGTCCCGCCGGCCCATTCCAGCGCCTCGTCGGCCACCAGCCGGCGGCGGGTGGCCAGCGCCGTGCGGTAGAGCTCCAGGGGTGCGGAGGCCACGCCCTCCTGTGCCTCGACGGACAGCGCGCCCCAGCCCTGGGGCTGCGGCAGCCAGGAGCCGCCGCTGCCGAATCCGTACGAGCTGCCCGCGCGCCGCCACGGCAGCGGCACCCGGCAGCCGTCCCGCCCCTTCAGCGCACCGCCGCTCCGGGTCCACACCGGGTCCTGGAGGCTGTCGCGGGAGAGCTCGGCGACTTCGGGCAGGCCCAGTTCCTCGCCCTGGTAGACGTAGGCCGAGCCGGGCAGCGCCAGCATCAGCAGGGTCGCGGCCAGGGCCCGGCGCAGGCCGAACTCCCGGTCCAGGACGGGTTCCTGGCCGTCGGAGAGCAGCCAGGCTTCTTCGTCGCGGCCGGCCGGGAGGCCGTACCGGGAGGCGTGCCGGATCACATCGTGGTTGGAGAGCACCCAGGTCGCGGTCGCCCCGGCCGCCCGCGCGTCGGCGAGCGCGGTGTCGATGGAGGCACGCAGCTCCGCCGCGTCCAGCGGGGCCTTGAGGAAGTCGAAGTTGAATGCCTGGCCGAGCTCCTGCGGGGTGGCGTAGGCGGTACGGCGGGAGCTGCGCACCCATGCCTCGGCGACGGCGACCCGGGGCGGGTCGTACTCGTTGAAGACCTTGCGCCAGTCCCGGAAGATGTCATGGACCTCGTCCCGGTCCCAGAAGGGGTGGCTGCCGTCCTCCGGCAGGTCGCCGGGTGTGTAGCCCTCGACGGTGCCGATGTCGCGGAGCGGCGCGGCCAGGTCCTTCGCCAGGCCGTGGGCCACATCGACCCGGAAGCCGTCGACGCCGCGGTCGGACCAGAAGCGCAGGGTCTGCCGGAAGTCGGCGCGGACCTCGGGGTTGTCCCAGTTGAAGTCGGGCTGCTCGGGGGCGAAGAGGTGGAGGTACCACCAGCCGTCCGGCAGCCGGGTCCAGGCCGGGCCGCCGAAGCAGGAGATCCAGTCGGTGGGCGGCAGTTCACCGTGCTCGCCCTTGCCCTCGCGGAAGACATAGCGCTCCCGCGCGGCGGATCCGGGCTCGGCGCGCAGCGCCTCCTGGAACCACTCGTGTTGGTGGGAGGAGTGGTTGGGCACGATGTCCACCATCACCTTGAGGCCCAGGCGGTGCGCCTCGGCCACCATGGCGTCGAAGTCGTCGAGGGTGCCCAGCCGCGGGTCGACATCGCGGTAGTCGGCGACGTCATAGCCGCCGTCGGCCAGCTCCGAGGGGTAGAAGGGGCTCAGCCAGACGGCGTCCACGCCCAGGCCGGCGAGGTAGGGCAGCCGCGAGGTGATGCCGGGGAGGTCACCGATGCCGTCGCCGTCGGAGTCGGCGAAGCTGCGCGGGTACACCTGGTAGACGACGGCCTGCCGCCACCAGTCGGTGGTGTCGCGGGCGGGGTCGAGGTGATGAGGGGTCACGTGGCTGCCTTTCGGGGCGGTAGCGGACGCACGGGGGCACCTCCCAGCGGTAGCTGGGGTGGGGGCACCTCCCAGCGGTAACTGGGGTGAGGGCACCTCCCAGCGGTAGCTGGGGGAGGGTACGGCGCTGCGTGGCGCCGGGTCGGGTGCGGCGGGGTGGCCGGCGCGGGGGCCGGGGTCATCCCTTCACCGCCCCTGAGGTCATGCCCGAGACGATCGAGCGGCGGAAGATCATGACCAGGACGCCGATCGGGACGGTGGCCGCCACGGCCCCCGCGAACAGCGTCCCGTAGGGAACCGTGTACTGGCTGGTGAACAGGGCGATGCCGACCGGCACGGTGCGGTGGCCGTCCTCGCTGTTGAAGGTCAGCGCCAGCAGGAACTCCGCCCAGGTCGCGGTGAAGGTGAAGATGCCCGCGGTGAACAGCCCCGGCCGGGCCAGCGGCGCGATCACGGTCAGGACGGTGCGCAGCGGACCCGCGCCGTCGACGGTGGCCGCCTCCTCCAGCTCACGGGGGATACCGACCAGGTAGTTGCGCATGATCCAGATGGCGAACGGCAGATTGAGCGCGACATAGGGCACGATCAGCCCGGCGTAGCTGTTGAGCAGCCCCAGTTGCCGCTCCAGCAGGAACAGCGGCACGACCAGCGCGATCGGCGGGAAGACGGACAGCATCAGCAGGATCGTCATGATGGCGCCGCGGCCGCGCAGCGGGGTGCGGGCCAGGGCGTACCCCGCGAAGAAGGACAGCCCCAGCACGGCGGCCGTGGAAACGGAGGCCACCAGCACGCTGTTGAGCAGGTAGCGGCCGATGCCGTTGCGGACGAACGCCTCCACGTAGTTGCCGAGCGTCGCCGATTCCGGCACCAGGCTGGGCGGGGCGGCGCTGATCTCGCCCGGTCCCTTGAAGGACGACGTGATCATCCAGTAGAGCGGCAGGGTCGACAGCACGACGATCGCCAGACCGCCAAGGTTGACGGCGTTGAGGTACCGGCGGATACCGGATGCCGGTGTACGGCGGCTCATGCCCGCCCTCCTTCGTCGGCCTGCGTCCGGAAGACCCGCAGGAAGAGCAGACAGCAGCCGATCACGATGACCGCGGAGGTGGTGGCCACCGCCGCGCCCCGGCCGATGTCGAGGTTCTGGAAGAGCGTTTTGTAGCCGAGGATCGCCAGGGATTCGGTGGCGGTGCCCGGTCCTCCCTGGGTCAGGACGAACGGCAGGTCGAAGATGCCGAACGCCTGGAGGATGCGGAAGAGGACGGCGATGGCCATGATCGGCCGCAGCTGCGGCAGGGTCACCTTCCAGAACGTCGTCCAGGCGCCGGCGCCGTCGATCTCCGCCGCCTCGTAGACATCACCGGGAATCAGCATCAGTCCGGCGAGAACGACAATCGCGACAAAGGGCGTGGTCTTCCATACGTCGACCACCACCATGGCGCCCATGGCGGAGGCGGGCTGCCCGAGGATGTCCGGCTGATGGCCGAGGATCTGCTCGAAGAGCCAGGTCAGCCCGCCGTAGGTGCCGTTGAAGAGATATCCCCACAACTGGGCGGCGACGACATTGATCAGCGCCCAGGGCAGCAGCAGGACCGCCAGCACCCAGCCGCGGGCGGCTCCCAGCCGTTCCAGTACGAGCGCCGCCGCGGTGCCGAGCACCAGCTCCAGCAGCACGGTCACGGCGGTGAAGCCGAAGGTGAAGAGGAGCGCGTGGCGCCATTCCGGGCTGCTCAGCAAGGCGGCGTAATGGTCGCCCGTCAGGGACTGGATGCTGAACCCGCCGTATTCCAGGCGGACATCGGCGAAGCTGAGCAGCACCGAGAAGAGCACCGGGAAGACCGTCACGGCGGCGATGGTGAGCAGCGCCGGCGAGGCGAAGAACCAGCCGGTGCGCGCCCGTCCGCGCCGGCTCACCCGGGCCGGGCCGTCGCCGCGCGGTACGGCCCCGCTGCCTGGTCCGGCCTGCGGGGCCGGGCCCCGCGGGACGGTCGCGGAGGAGGTCGCGGAGGAGGTAACGGCATTCACAGGGCCCTGCCTTCCAGTGCGGTCCGGATGTCGGCGCGGGCCGCGCGCACGGCCCGGGCGGGCGTGGTCCGGCCACCGATCACGGCGTTGGCCTGGGTGTAGAGCGCCTTGCTGACCTGGGGGTAGTAAGGGGTCTGCACCGGCCGGGCGACCAGCCGCAGTTCCTTGGCCCGGGTGAGCGTGGGATCGCCGACCCGGCGGGCCTCCGGCCGGGTCAGTACGCCTTCGAGCGCCGGAATCACCCCGGCGTGCTTCAGCAGGATCATCTGCGCCTCCTCTCCGGCGCAGAAGCGGGCGAAGGCGACCGCGGCCCCGAGGTGCTGGGAGTTGGGATTGACGAAGTTGCTCCAGCCGCCGGCGCAGCTCACCCCGCGCGGACCGTCGCCGTCGAAGCCGGGGCGGGGTACGACGCCGACCCGGCCGGCCACCTTGGAGACCGCCCGGTCGGCCGCGTTGCCCCAGGCGTAGGACCAGTTGCGCAGAAAGACGCCGCGGCCGCCGGTGAAGGCGTCCTGGGAGTCCGCCTCCACGTAGGTGGTGACCGTACGGGGCGTGACCCCGGTCTCGGTGAACTCCCGCATCAGCGCGAAGGCCCGCTCCGCGCCCGGCCCGTTCAGCGCCACCCGCCCCGCCTCGTCCAGTACGGGGGCCTGGGCGTCGGCCAGGAACTCGGTGACATTGCAGGTCAGCGACTCCGATACGGAGCCCTGCCAGAGGAAGCCGTAGGCGGCGTCCCCGGCCCGCTGGATTGTGCGCGCCGTGCGCAGCAGCTCCTCCCAGCTGCGGGGCACCGGCAGACCGTGCTTGGCCAGCAGGTCCTTCCGGTAGAAGAGGAAGGAGTTGTCGGTGAAGAAGGGCAGCGCGTACACGGATCCGCGGTACTCGCTGACCCGGCGCAGGGCCGCCGGGTAGTCCTTCCAGAAGTCCTTGGGCAGCAGTGTCTGCACGGGCAGCGCAAGGGAGTTGGCGCCGAACTGGGCCGGCCAGGTGGTGTCGCCGAGGTAGACGTCGGGGGTGGGTGAGGCTCCGGCGAGCTGGGTGGTGACCGCGGCGCGATTGCCGTCGGTGGTGCTGAGGGCGTTCGATTTCCGGACACGGAGGTGCGGATGGCGGCGCTCGAAGGCCCGGATGATCAGGTCGGCCACCACCGGGCCGTTCCGGGAGGGGATTTCGGACACCCACCAGACGAGGGTGGCCGGGGTACGCGGGACGTGGGCAGCCTGGGTCAGCAGGGTGTCCAAGGGCTTGCCCGCGCAACCGCTGGTGAGCCCGGCTCCGGCGGCGAGACCGCCCGCGAGCAGGGTTCTGCGGCTCAAGGCCATGAGTGCTCCTCACGTCTTGGCTGCCATCGATGACAGCGCTTGCAGGCTAGAAGTGGCCTTGTCACCAGGTCAACGGGTCGTGAACAACAGATTTCCCTTGGGGATCTTCTGGCAACGCTGTCATCGCCTTTTTGTGCTAGCGTCCCGGCATGTCCTCAGCTCAGAGCGAGGCCACGATGGCCGATGTGGCCCATCGGGCGGGGGTTTCGGTATCCACCGTTTCGCGCACGCTGCGCGGACTGTCGACGGTCTCGGACACCACACGCGCCCGGGTGGAGGCGGCGGCCCGCGAGCTGTCCTTCGCGATCACCCGCAGCGCCTCCAGTCTCGTGACCGGCCGCACCGGCCGGGTCGCCGTACTCCTCCCGCATCTGGAGTCGTGGTTCCTGAGCGCGACGCTGTCCGGTATGGCGCCCGCGCTGCGCGAGGCGGGTCTCGACCTGCTGGTCTACAGCGTGGCCGATGTGCGCGAACGCGCCGATTTCTTCGACCGGTTGCCCGCCCGCCGCAATGCCGACGCGCTGCTCGTGGTGAGCTTCGCGCTCACCCCCGCCGAGCGGGCCCGCCTGGACGACCTGGGCATGCCGCTCGTCTTCGTCAGCCAGCACGCCGAGGGGCGCCCCAGTGTCTACGTGGACGACGCGGACGCCGCGCTGCGGGGCACCCGCCATCTGCTCAACCTCGGGCACCGGCGGATCGCCTTCCTCCAGACGTCCGACGAGACCGGCTTCGCCTGGAGCAGCAAGAACCGGCTCGCCGGGCATCTGCGGGCCCTCGCCGACGCGGGTCTGGAGCGGGACGACGCGCTCATCATGAGCGTGCCGGGCTGGAAGGGCAGCGGGATGGGCGCGGCGGTGGGCCGGCTGCTGAGCCTCCAGGACCCGCCGACCGCGCTGTTCGCCGAGACCGACGATTTCGCGTTCCGGCTGCTGGCGGCGCTGCGGGAGGCCAACGTCCCGGTCCCCGGCCGGGTTTCGGTCATGGGGTTCGACGACCATGTCATGGCCGGGGTCCTGGGCCTGACGACGCTGGCCCAGCCCGCCGCCGAGATCGGGCGCACCGCCGTACACCTGGCCCGGTCGGTGATCGACGACTCCGACGGCGCGCACCAGCGCCATATCGTGCTGCCGACCGAACTCGTCCCGCGCGGCAGCACGGCGCCGCCGCCCGCGGGGAGCTGAACGCTGCGCGGGCGGTGCCGCGCAGTTGCCGTGAAGCTGACCTAACTGACCTTGCTGACCGCCGCTGACTCTTCACCGGCGGCTGCCCCTCGACTGTCATAGGACTGCACCTCTTCGGTGCACCCAGAGACGATCCGGGGGGAACCGATGCTGGACAAGAGTTACCTCGTGCCCTGGGGGAAGCGGGGCAGTCTGTCGACCGACACCGAGGCCGCCGTGCTGGCCGAGCTCGTCCACGAGAGCACACCGCTGCCGGCCGGCGCCCGGCGCGAACGGTTCGAGCGCTCCTTCGCCGCCTCGGTCGGCAGCCGGCACGCGATCTCGGTGAACAACGGAGCGGTCGCCCTCCAGATGGCGATCCGGATGCTCGATCTGGCCCCCGGCGACGAGGTGATCGCCACCCCGCAGACGCACCGCGCCACCGTCCAGCCGCTGCTCGACCATGACGTACGGGTCCGGTTCTGCGATATCGACCCCATCACCCTCAATCTCGACCCGGCCGTGCTGGAGGCGCTGATCACCCCGCGCACCCGGGCCCTGCTGCTGGTGCATTACGGCGGCTGCCCCGCCGAGATGGACACGGTGATGGCCCTGGCCCGGCGGCACGGCTTCCTGGTGCTGGAGGACTGTGTGCATGCGCTGGGCGCCCGCTACCGCGGCCGGAGCCCCGGGTCCCTGGCGGACCTCGCCACCTTCAGCCTGCGGAACGCCAAGTCCAGCACCGCGCTGGGCGAGGGCGGCCTGATCACCTGCGACCGGGACGACTGGGCGGAGCGTCTGCGCCGGCTGCGCGCCCCCGACGGGGACGCCCGGACCGCGCACCCGCGGCCCGCGCCGGCCGGGCTGCCGGGAACCTCGTACGCCACGCCCCTCCAGCGTGGCTTCGTACGGCGGCCCGGCGGTGACGCGACGATGCCGGAGGTGGTCGCGGCCCTCGGGCAGGCCCAGCTCGCGGGGGTCGAGGCGGCCGTGGCACGGCGGCGGGCGCTCGCCGGGCGGCTGGACGAGGTGCTCTCCCGCTACCCGTTCCTCACCCCGCAGTCGGCGCCCGCGCACAGCGCCCACTCCTACCACCTCTACACCTGCCTGGCCGACCACCAGGAGCTGCGCGACCGGCTCGTCCTGGCCCTGGACCGCAGGGGCGTGGAGATCCAGCTGCGTTACTTCCCGCAGCATCTGCTGCCGCAATGGCGCCAGCGCGGGCATCTGCGCGGCGAGTGCCCGGTCGCCGAACGCAGCTGGTTCGAGCAGCACCTCAATCTGCCCTGCCACGCAATGCTGACGCCGCATCAGCAGGACTATCTGATCGAGGCGTTGGACGGTGCGCTGGCGGAGCTGAACGGCGGGGTGCCGGCCCCGGCGGCGATGCCGGCGACGGTCTGCGGGCCCCGGTAGAGAGGAGCGGGCCCCGGCCGGGACGCGCGAGGCCGCCGCCCCTGGGTGTGGGCGGCGGCCGGCGTCGAGGCCGTCAGCTCTCCGGGTGGTGGACGGCGAAGACCGTGTACGCGTGCGGGTCCGGCTTGGCCAGTTCGGCTGCCTTGTCGCGGTAGACCTGGACATTGGGGTCGGCCATGGTCGCCTTGATGTCGGCCTTGGTGCGCCACTGGGCGTAGTAGACGAGCCGCTTGCCGTCGGTGCTGGGCAGGATGTTCACCGAGACGCAGCCCGGCCGGTGCCGGATGAACTTCTCGGCGCCCTCGCTCAGTACGTCGGCCAGCTCCTGCTGGTTCTCGGGGGCGACCTCGAAGACATTGATCATGGCAATGGTGCCGTCGTCGGTGCGGATGACGGTCTCACTCATGGTGTCGTTCCTTTCCAGGAGGGATGGGTACGCACGCGCCGCGCGGGCTCAGCCGAGCGCCGAGCCCGCCGCGTATGCCGGGGTCCGCGCGGGCGGGTTCGCCCACGCGTGGGCCACCTCGACGGCCTGCGCCGGGTTGAGGCGGGGGTCGCAGTGGGACGCGTGCCGGGCCGGGCCGGCGGCCCGTTCGGCGTCGATGTCCGCGGGGTCGTCTCCCCAGACGCACTCGGTGACGTCGTAAGGAGTGGTTTCCAGGTGCAGTCCGGCGGGGGTTCCGCCGGCGCCGGTGACCGCTTCCAGGAAGGCCCGGACCTCGGCGACGACCGTCGGCACCGCCCGGACCTTCACACCGCCCGGCGAGGTGACGGTGTTGCCGTGCATCGGGTCGCACAGCCACCCGACGCGGTGGCCGGCGCGGCGCACGGCGGAGACCAGGGGCGGCAGTGCGGTACCGGCCGCCGGTGCTCCCATACGGGCGATGAGCGTGAGCCGGCCGGGCTCGCGCCCCGGGTCGAGGCGTGCGCACAGGGCGAGCAGGTCCTTCGGCCGGGTCGTCGGCCCGACCTTGCAGGCGACGGGGTTGGCCACCTGCGCCAGCATCATGGTGTGCGGGCCGTCCGGCTGCCGGGTCCGCTCCCCGATCCAGGGCAGATGGGTGGAGGCCAGCAGGGTGTGGCCGGTGGCGGTCCGCCGCAGCAGCGGCAGCTCGTAGTCGAAGACCAGCGCCTCATGACTGGTCCACACCGGTGCGCCGGTGGGCGGTGCCCAGGCGCTGGTGCGCTGCCGCAGACAGGTCACGGCGCGGAAGGCGGCGTGGTAGCAGTCCAGCATCCGCCGCGGGTCGGCCCGCCGCGCGGACCGGGTGGGCTCCGGGCTGTTGACCAAGTGCCCCCGGTAGACCGGGAGTTCCCGGCCGTCGACGGTTTCGGTGGTGGCGCTGCGCGGCTTGGCGAACTGCCCGGCGATCCGGCCGATGCGCACCACCGGCTTGCCCGTCCCGGCCGTCATCACCCCGGCGAGCGCGTCGAGCAGCCCGGCCTTGCGCAGCACCGCCGACGGTTCGCACTCCGCCGGGTCCTCCGCGCAGTCGCCCGCCTGGATCACCAGGTAGTGACCGGTCGCGGCCTCGGCGAGCAGGGTCCGCAGCAGCCGGACCTCCTCCCAGGTGACCAGGCCGGGCAGCTGGGCGAGTTCGGCGCGCATGGCCGCGGCCTGGACGGGGTCGCCCCAGTCCGGCTGCTGCCGGGCCGCGGCGAGGTCCCAGGGGCAGTCCTCGTCGAGTTCCACGTAGGGGCCCTCGGCGGTGAGCGAGGGCAGCGGGTAGCCGGACCGGGTCGCCCCCGTCATCTGTGTCCTCCTGCCGGCCGGTGCCGGTGGCGTACTGGCCGTCGCATGGCTGGTGGGTTCCATCAGACCGGCGACTCACCGGGCGGCAGCCGGCGGGCCATCGTCAGCCCATCCGCCACCGGCAGCATGACGAGCTGGACCCGGTCGTCCTTGCGGGCGTGCTCGTTGAACGCGCGGATGGCGGCGGGCTTCTCGCCCGGGTCGGCGTCGATCACCTGGCCGCTGAAGAGCGTGTTGTCGGCCAGCAGCAGCGCGCCCGGCCGCAGCCGCGGCACCAGCTCGTCCCAGTAGCCGATGTAGCCGGGCTTGTCGGCGTCGATGAACGCCAGGTCCAGGTGCGGTTCGGGCGGCAGGGCGCGGAGGGTGTCCAGGGCCGGACCGAGCCGCAGCTCGATCCGGTCGGCGACCCCGTCGCGGGCCCAGAAGTCGCGGGCCAGGGCGGTCCATTCGGCGGAGACATCGCAGGTGATCAGCGTGCCGTCGGCGGGCAGTCCGCGCGCCAGGCAGAGCGAGGAGTACCCGGTGAAGGTCCCCACCTCGACGATCCGGCGGGCACCCAGCAGCCGCACCAGGAAGGTCAGCAGGGCGCCTTCCTCGGGCGCGACCGTCATGTGTGCCTGGTCGGGTACGGCGGCTCGGGTGTGCTCGATCAGCTCGGCGAGGACCGGATCGGGCGTCATCCTGCCCTGAGCGAGGAGATAGCTGTGCAGTTCGGGGGTGAGCGTCAGATTCCTGGGGCCCAGGGTGTCGTTCCGTAACACGGGGTCTCCTGAAGGGGTGTGCGGACGGGTGCGTCGGTCTCGGGCCGGGCCCGGTGGTCAGCGGGGTCCGTCGTGGATGGTGCGGCGCCAGTCGGCATAGGCGCGGTCGACGGCCTCGGTCTCCTTGGCGATCCGGGCGGTGAAGTCCCGCAGGTCGCCGGCGCAGTGCAGTTCGAAGCGGCGGCGCGGGGACGGCCATGCGTGGTCCCGGACGAAGTACATGACGGTCGAGCCCTGGGGGCCGCCCTCGTGGGGGTTGTGGCCGCCCCCTTCCCACAGCAGGCCGGCCTCGGTACGCCAGGCGGTGACGAGTCGGGCCAGCAGCGGCGGGCTCGGGCGGGGCACCACGAACGCGGTGTGGTGCTCAAAACCGTGCGCGGCCTCCGACTCCTCGACCCGGCGGTCGAACCCGGCGCTGTCGCGGGGGAAGAGGAACACCTCGACCGCGGCCTGCCGCCGGCCGTTCGGTAACTCCAGGCGGAGCCGGGTGATGTGGACCTGGCACGCGGCCGGGTCGAGTCCGTGGCGGGTGCTCAGCCGGCGGCGCACCACGGTGCTCGGCACGGTCGGCAGCGGTGCCAGGCCGCGCCGTTCCAGGTGGCGCAGTCCCGCGGTGAGGGTGCGGGGGAACAGCAGCACCGCGCAGTGGTCGAACACACAGTGCTGCTCGGTCAGCGCGACGGCCTCGCCGCCCGCCGCCACCTGCGCGAGCAGCGTGGACGCGGACGCCGTCGAAGCGAGCCGGGCGTCGCGGATCGCGTCGTCCAGCCGCCGCAGATCGGCGCCGGAGAACGCACCGTCCCCGGTGAATTCCGCGCCGGGGCGCAGCCGTTCCTTTGCTGTTCCGGAAGGGTGGGCAACGGACATCGATACCTCCTGTATCGGGGCCGTCGGCATTCTGTGGGGAATTTCGTTCGCCCGGCAAGCGGAAAACGACCGCGAAAGTGAAAAGTGCGGGTTCCGCATTCCTCGAACCCCGGAAACGTACCGGACGGCCAGCGAAAACAGCGCGCTTCGGCCTTTTCGATGGCGGGTATCGGCGCCGCCGATCGGTGGTGCCCGAACCCCGTGCCGACCCCGCCGCGAAGCGGAGTACCGCCCTTCGTTATTGAGATTTCTTTGCCCCGGCGGCCCCGGTGGCCACCTGCCGCGCCCCATCTGCCCCGCACCGGCGCTCAGTTGTGCACCGGAGGCGCCGAAGTTCGGCCCGTCCGATGGACCGTATCGGCCGGCCCGAACAAAGCTGTGCGGCGCTATGAAAAAGAGCGGCCGGCGTCAGCGGTTGCGCCTCGGATAGGGATTTTTTATGCCGCCTTACCGGCCGGCCGGCATCAGGAATTCTTATCTGGCATTGTCTGGACGTTCCGCGCACCGGCCGCCCAGAATCCCTGTCGGCAAGGCAGCGAGTGTTTCGTTCTGCCGTAGACGGAGGATCCTCGTGAACGCTCAGCATCCGGAATCGCCCAGCACGTTTCTGACGTTCACCGAAGCTCTGGAGCGGGCCGCCGCCCGCCGTATCGGCCCCGCCATATGGGACGGGCTCCGCCACCGGACCTGGCGCGACTGCCTGCTGGCGGCCGAACGGACCGCCGGCGCCCTGCACCGGCAGGGACTCCGGGCCGGTGAGGTGCTCGCGGCCCAACTGCCGAACTGCTGGGAGCTGGTGGTGCTGCACGCGGCCACCGCCCGGCTCGGCATGGTGCTGCTGCCCCTGCACTCCGCCTACGGTGCCCACGAGGTGCGGTCGCTGGTCGAACAGGCCGGGGCCGCCGCGCTGGTGGCCCGGGACGGCTACCGCGGCCGGGACCGCGTGGCGGAGCTTTGCGCCCTGCGCGAGCGGTGCCCCTCGCTGCGCCGGATCTGGGTCTCCGGCGGCGGATCCGCCGGCCCCGGTCTGCCCCGCCCCGAGCACCCCGGGCTGCCGGACTCGGCGGAGTTGCTCACCGGCCCGCCGGTCCCGGTCGCGGAGCTTCCGGACCGCCCACGGGACCCGCACACCCCCCTGGTGCTGCTCGCCTCCTCCGGAACCACCTCCCGGCGGCCGAAGCTGTGTGTGCACAGCCACGGCGGGCTGCTCGGCAACGCCGCCGCCGTCGCGGCCGACGGCGGCCTCGGCCCCGGAGACACCGTCGTCTCCGCGAGCCCGCTCAGCCATGCGTTCGGGCTGCTGTCGGTGCATCTGGCCCTGGTGACCGGCGGCGGGGTCGGGCTGTTCGACGGATGGGAGCCGCGGCACTTCCTCGCCGCGCTGCACGCCGCCTCGGCCACCGCGGCGTTCGCGGTACCGGCCCAACTACGCGATCTGACCGCGCTGTTGGAGGACAACCCGACCGACCGGGCGCCCGCCGGGCTGCGGGAGGTGCGCACCGGCGGCGCACCGGTGCCGCGCGAGCTGGCCGCGCGCGTACGGCGGACGCTGGGTGTGCGGATCATCGTGCAGTGGGGGATGACCGAGATCGGTGCGGGCACCTTCACCCGTCCCGGGGACCCGCCCGAGGCGACGGCCACCATAGGACGGCCGGTGTCCGGCGGCGAGGTCCGGGTGCGCGGCCGGGACGGCGCGCCCGCCGCCCCGGGCGAGACCGGCGAACTCCAGTACCGCAGCCCCTACATGTTCCGCGGCTACCTCCACGCGCCGGAGCTGACCCGGGCCGCGCTCACCGCCGACGGCTGGCTGCGCTCCGGCGATCTGGCCGCCCTCCACCCCGACGGTTCGGTGAGCTACCGGGGACGCGCCGACGAGCTGATCAACCGTGGCGGTCTGAAGTTCAGCGCGCTGGAGGTGGAGGAGCTGCTCAACGATCTGCCACAGCTGGCCCAGCACGCGGTCGTGGCCCGGCCCGATCCGCGGCTGGGCCAGCGCTCCTGTCTGCTGGCCGCGCTCCGCGAGGGGGCGGCCCTGACGCTGGACGAGGTGACCGGGCATCTGTCCGGCAAGGGGCTGGCCACCTACAAGCTGCCCGAACAGCTGGTGATCGTCGACCGGCTGCCGACCACGGTCACCGGCAAGATCGCCCGGGCCCGGCTGAGGACGATCCCGCTGCCGCCGGCGGTGCGGTCACCGGAGGCGCCGTCACCCGCTGCGCAGCGGCCCGTTGCGCAGCCGCGGCAGCCCGCCCCCGTGGCACCGCCCGCGCCGGAACCGCAGGCGGCCGAGCGGTGACCGGGAGACGGAACGGCCCGCTGTCAGCTGCCCAGCTGCTTGCGCAGCACCGCCTGGAAGCCGGTGAGGTTCGGGTTCGTGGAGTTGCGGTCCAGCCAGGTCATCGTCACCGTCGTGCGCAAATCGGTGTCACCGACCTCCACGACGGCCACCTCGCCACGGGCGGCCTGGCCGCGTACCGAGATCAGCGGCAGCAGCGCGCAGCCCATGCCGGCCGCGACACACGCGCCGAGGGTGCCGATGCCCGACACCTCCGCGATCGGCTCCTGCGACGGCGCGGCCCCGAACGAGCTGTCGTACATCTCCCGGAAGCCGCAGCCCCGCTCGGTGGCCAGAAAGGCTTCCCTGGCGAGCTCTTCCAGGCCGGCCCGGCCCCGGGCGGCCAGATGGTGCGCCGGCGGCACGATGACCACGAGCGGTTCCTCGGCCAGCGTCTCGAAGCGCAGGCCCGCGTCGGCGGGCGGGTCGCCGAAGGTCAGACACAGATCCAGGTCGCCCCGGCGCACGGCCTTGTACAGCTCGCCGCGGTTGTCCTGGCCCACCCGCACCCGCGCCTGCGGGTACAGCGAGCGGTAGTGCGAGAGCACATCCGGCAGCAGATGCAGGCCCACGGTCTCCAGCGCGCCGACCGCCAGCTCCGAGCCGGGCCGCGAGACCGCCCAGCGCGCCTCCTCCAGCAGTTTGAGGATGCGGTTCGTGTACTCCGAGAGGACCGACCCCTGTGGAGTCAGCCGAATCCGGCGCTGCGACCGGTCGAGCAGCTCGACTCCCAATTCGCGTTCCAGCGCCTGAATTTGGTCACTGACACTGGACTGCGCATAGTGCAGCTCGCGGGCCGCCTGTGTGACGCTCAGTGTCCGGGCAACCGTTTCGAACGTCCGAAGATGTCGTAACTCCACGCGCATGACCCCCAGTTGAGGACCCATCGGCTGGGCCGATGTTAACCATAGGGCATTCCCTTCGTCACCACCGTCAATTCCCCTTCCGCGTCCGGTTGAATGATTTCGGCCCGCCCCGGTGATGCGGCCCAGGCGGCGGAAATGGCGATTTTTGAAACCGAGGAGAATCACATGGCAACGCAGGCGGAACCACAGGGGGCTTCCGTCGCCGATGCGGCACGGAGCGGTAAGCCCTCGCGCACCTTACTGATCGGACTCTCGCTCGGTTACTTCATGGTCCTGCTGGACATGACGATCGTCTCGGTCGCGCTCCCCGCGATCGCCCGGGACCTGCACGTCGGGCTGAGCGGCCTCCAGTGGGTGACCAACGGCTACACCATCACCTTCGCCGCCCTGCTGCTCACCGCGGGCTGGCTGTCGGACCGCTACGGCGGCCGGCGGATCTTCCTGTGGGGCCTGGTGGCGTTCGGTGTGCTGTCCGGCGTCTCGGCGGCCGCGACGACCCTGGACGCGCTGGTGGTGCTGCGGCTGGCCCTGGGCGTGGCCGGTGCGCTGCTGCTGCCGGCCTCCCTGGCGGTGATCACCAATGCCTACACCGACCCGGCCGAGCGGGCCCGTGCGGTGGGGTCCTGGGCGGCCATCACGGGTGCGGCACTCGCCGCCGGACCGCTGGTGGGCGGCGTGCTCACCGACACCGTCGGCTGGCGCACCATCTTCCTGATCAATGTGCCGCTGGCGCTGGTCAGCCTGGTGATCACGGTGCGGCTGGCCCCGGAGACCGCGCGCAAGCAGCGCAGCGGCCTCGATCTGACCGGGCAGCTCAGCGGCGTACTGGCGCTGGCCGCGCTGGTGTACGCACTGATCGAGGGCCCGGACAAGGGCTGGTCGGCCGCCGGTGTGCCGGCCGCCTTCGCGGTGGCGGTGGTCGCGGCGGTGGTCTTCGTCGTCGCCGAGCGGCGGGCCGGTGACGCGGCGATGCTCCCGCTGCGGATGTTCCGCAGCCGCGGTTTCTCCGCCGCGCTGGCCTCCGGTCTGCTCGCCAACTTCGGTCTGTCCGGGCTGCTGTTCGTGCTCTCGCTGTTCTTCCAGGACAGCCGCGGCTACTCCTCGTTCAGCGCCGGTCTCGCGTTCCTTCCGCTGACCCTGCCCACCGCCTTCAACCCGATCTTCACCGGGCGCCTGGTCGGCCGGATCGGGCCGCGCCGTCCGGCCACCATCGGCTTCGTGCTCATGGGCGTCGGCGCGCTGCTCCAGGCGCCGTTCACCGGCGACGCGACCGGCGCGCTGGTGGCCACCGTGGTGGGTCTGCTGGCGTTCGGATTCGGCGTCTCCTTCGCGCTGCCCGCCCTGGTCGCCGGGATGGCCGGCTCGGTCCCCGCCGAACTGGCCGGAATCGGCGCCGGCGCGCTCAACTCCGCCCGTCAGGTCGGCGCCTCACTGGGTGTGGCCGTCCTCGGCGTGGTCCTCAACCTGGCCTCGTCCAACGCGGGCGGCACCCGCTGGGCGCTGGTCGTCGGCGGGCTGGCCCTGCTGCTCGGGGCGGTCATCGCCGGTACCGGGCTGCGGGGGCGCACCCCCTCCCCGGCCCGCTGACGCCGTCCCGGCAGCACCGGTCCGGGCCGTTCTGCCCCTACTAGGAGGAGCATTGGCAACCCCATCACCGTCCGCGGTTCCCCGGACCGGTCAGCCGGGTCTGCGCCTGGACGGCGTCGACCATCTGGCCTTCGTCACCTGGCGCCCGCGGGCGACCCACGCGTTCTACACCCAGGCACTGGGGATGCCCCTGGTGCACGCGATCACCGCGACGGGCTGGGTCACCGAGGACTATCCGGACTTCGTGCACTTCTTCTTCGACATGGGCCGGGGGAACCGGATCGCGTTCTTCTACTACTTCGGCCTGCCGGAGGAGGCGGCGCCGAGCGACCTCATGCACCGCTCCCGCCATGTCGCCTTCCACGTCGACACCGAGCAGGAGCTGCTGGCCTGGCGGGACCGGCTGAAGGCGCACGGGGTGCGGGTCACCCGGCCACTGGGGCACGAGCTGATCGAGTCGATCTACTTCGACGACCCCAACGGCATCCAGCTGGAGATCACCAGACCGCTCCGCGAGATGTCCGCGATCGATGCCCGGGACGCGGAGCTGACGCTCGCCGCGCTCACCGACGTCGCCGGGTCCCCGCGCCCCTCGGCGCAGGCGCTGTGGCAGCGGAAGGCGGAGCTGATACGGAAGAACGCGGAGGTGGCAGGCGCGTGACGCTCGCGGTGTACGTACTCGACGTGCCGGAGTTCGAACCCGTGGTCCATACCGCCCGGACCGCCGGGATGGCGGTCCGGAGGACCGGCGACTACCTGGAGTTGTCCACTACGGAGCAGGAGATCGTGCTCCGTCGCGAGGAGACCGGAATGCGCACCGCGCTGTGGCACGCCCTGCTGACCGGCGGCCTCGACGGCCGCATCGTGTCCTTCACCCCGGACACCCTCCATCTCGTCCAGGAGGGGGCATGAGCACCCCCGACGCCGCGGCGACCCGGCATCCGGTGCTGGTCGTCGGCGCCGGCCCGGCCGGACTCAGCGCCGCGCTGGCGCTGCGCGCCGCCGGCCTGCCCGCGGTGGTCCTGGAGAAGCGCACCCGGGACACGGTCCGGGCGGGCAGCCGCGCCGCCTACCTGCACGGAGCGTCACTGCGCGCACTGGAGCGGGTCAGCCCGGGGCTCGGCCACGAGATCGCCGGACGTGGCCTGATGTGGGCCACCAAGCGGTCGTTCTGGGCCGGGCAGGAGATCTACACCCGGACCTACCCGCCGCTGCGCCGCGACGGGCTGCCGCCGTTCACCAGTCTTCCGCAGGTGCACACCGAGGACCTGATGGCCGCCGCGTGCCGGGAACACGGGGTGGAGTTCCACTGGGGTGTGGAGGTGGCCTCGGCCGAGAGCTCCCCGGACGGGGTGCGGCTGGTGGACTCCACGGGCGTCAAGTGGGAGGCGGACTACGTCATCGCGGCGGACGGGTCACGGTCCGCGCTGCGGTCCGCCATCGGCAGCCCCCTGGAGGGCCCGCGCTCCCGGAACACCTTCGTGGTGGTCGACCTCGATGACGACCCCGCCCACCCGGTGCCGCTCGAACGGGTCTTCCACTACCACCACCCGGGGGTCGGCGGCCGGAACGTCCTGATCGTGCCGTTCGCCGGCGGCTGGCGGGTCGACCTCAACCTCCAGGTGCACGACGCCCCGGAGCGGTTCATCTCCCCGGAGGGGCTGCGCCGCTGGATCCCCAGGGTGCTGCCCGCGTCGTACGGCGAGCGGGTGCGCTGGGTGTCGACCTACCGGTTCGCCCAGCAGGTGGCCGCCACGTTCACCGACGCGCACCGCCGGGTGCTGCTGACGGGTGAGGCGGCCCATCTGTTCGCCCCGTTCGGCGCCCGGGGCATGAACTCCAGCATCCCGGACGCGATCCGGGCGGTGGGCGCCACCCGGGCGGCGCTGTCGGCCGGTGATCCCGGGGCGGCCGAAGCGGAGATCGTCCGGTTCGGCGAGGAGCGCAAGGAGGCGGCCGGCTACAACCGTGCCTGTGCGAGCGCGGCCCTGGAGCACATGCTGGCGCAGCGGCCCTCGGTCTGGCTGCGGCGGCGGGCCGCGGCGGCCGTGGCCACGGCCGGACTCAAGGCGGGCGCCTGGCTGGACTCGGCTCCGTACGGCCCGAAGCTGGCGGCCCGCGGGGCCGCACGGACCGCCTACTGACCGGACCGGCTCCGGCGCATGGCCGGCCGAACCGGCCGGCCATGCGGCCGTCGCACCAGGAGGGCGACGGTCAAAGCTGGGACCGTCACGGCGGGGACAGCGGCAGGCCCTTGAGTGTCGCGCGGGCCACCGCCCGCGCCGCGTCGACCACGGGTTCGGGCGCCGAGGACGCGAAGGCCAGATAGACGGGCAGCGGCTCCGGTGCGGGGCCCAGGGCGCCGGGCGGCGCGGGACGCAGCGCGGGGTGGTTGTGGTGGGTGTCCGCGGGCAGGGCCGTGTAGGCCAGCCCGGCCTGCACGGAGGCGCGGACCGACAGCGGATCGGAGCACCACGGCACGGAACGCCAGGGGAGGTTGCGCTCGGCGAGGGTGTCGACGATCCGGATGCTCAGTGCGGAACGCTCGCTGACCAGCGCCACCGGGAACCGGTCCCCCGGGACGAGCGGCACCTCTCCGAACCACGCCAGCCGCAGCCTGCCGAGCGTCTCGCAGCGCGCGGTTTCCGTCCCCAGCAGCAGGGCCGCCTCCAGCTCCCCCTGGGCGAGCTGATCGGCGAGCACGGCACTGAGGCCGGTGGCCATCGCGCACCGCAGGTGCGGCCGCTCCACCGCCAGTTGGCTGAGCATGCTCCGCAGTCCGTCGGCGAAGTGGACCGAGCAGCCCATGCTGAACGATTTCTGGCTGTGCAGGGTTGACAGTTTGCTGAGGACTTCATTGTTCAGCAGGATGACGCGACGGGCGTGCGCCACCACCTCCCGGCCGGCCGGGGTGAGCCGTAACGGCCGTTTGGCGCGCTGGAACAACGGCGCCTGAATAATGGATTCCAGGCGCTGGATCTGCTGGCTCACGGTCGGCTGTGTCACATGCAGGGTCTGTGCGGCGCGAGCAAATCCATTCTCATCGACAACCGCCATGAGGGTGCGCAGGAGTTTCACTTCGATGTCACGCTGCAACACGGTCTACCACCTGATCCCGGAGGTATGGCCAAAGCCAGGGCACGCGTACGGTCCAAACACCTTGCGGCATGCGTCATTCACCGCGCGGGCGGCGCCGAATCCGGCAATGTGCCGCCTGCTCCCGCCCTTTCGGCGGATGCGGTGATCAAATGTGGGGCGGCGCAAAAATGTGGGGGATACGCCCTCCGGAAAGCGGGCTGCCCGTTACCGACGCGCTCCCGGGATTCCCCCCGGACGGACTTGCGTAACGACAGAACACAGCCCAGCCCCCGTGTGTCTCCATCTCCGATGCGATGAACAAGCCAATCTTTACATGATCGATCAGATGTGCGACGGAAAAATGCTCCATCGCGCGAGCTCAATGCCCCTTTTGTCCGCCGAACTTGACCATTCCGCTACCCAAGGGGCGCGGGAACCTGATCCCACGGTCGCCGGTGCCGGCGGGCGGCGGGGGCTGCGTCAGACGACGTGGTCGGCGCGGAGGCGGGCGATTCCCTCGGCGTCGTGTCCCAGCTCGGCCAGGATGGCCTCGGTGTGTGCGCCGACGGCGGGAACGGCGTCCATCCGCGGGTCGGTGCCGGCCAGGTCGACCGGCGGCAGGAGCGCCGGCACGCTCCCGCCGGGTATCGGCACCTCGCGCCAGCGGTCCCGCTCCCGGAGCACCGGGTGGTCGAGGAACTGCGCGACGCTGTTGACCCCGGCGTTGGCGATGCCCGCGGCGTCCAGCAGCTTGGTCACCTCCTGGCTGTCCGACCGCCGGAACCGCTCGGCCACGATCTCGTTCAGCGCGTCCCGGTGCGTGACCCGGTCCGGGCCGGTGGCGAAACGCGGATCGTCCACCAGGTCCGGCCGCTCCAGGAACTGCTCGCACAGCGCGGCCCACTCGCGCTCGTTCTGGACGGAGAACAGCACCTCCTGGCCGTCGGCCGCGGGGTAGGCCCCGTACGGCGCGATGGTCGCGTGCTGGGTGCCCAGGCGCGGCGGCTGGGTGCCGCCGAACCGGGTGTAGTAGGCGGGCTGCTGCATCCATTCGGCCAGCGCCTCGAAGAGGGAGACCTCCACGGCCCGCGCGACACCGCTGACCGCCCGGGTGTACAGGCTGGTCAGGATGCCCGAGTAGGCGTACATCCCGGCGGCGATATCGGCGACCGACACCCCCGCACGGGCGGACTCCCCGGCGGTTCCGGTGAGCGACACCAGACCGGTCTGGCACTGGATGAGCAGGTCGTACGCCTTACGGTCGGCCCACGGCCCGGTGGTGCCGTAGCCGGAGACGGTGCAGGGGATCAGTACGGGGTGCCGCGCCACGAGAGCGGCCGCGTCCAGACCGAGCCGGCCGGCCGCGCCCGGGGCCAGGTTCTGGACGAACACATCGGCGCCGGCGAGCAGTTGCTCCAGGATCTCCCGCCCACGCGCCGACTTCAGGTCCAGGGTCAGCGACTCCTTCGACCGGTTGAGCCACACGAAGTAGCTGGACTGCCCCTGCACCGTGGTGTCGTACCGGCGGGCGAAATCGCCGTCCCCGGGGCGTTCCACCTTGATCACCCGGGCGCCGAGGTCCGCCAGCTGACGGGTGGCGTAGGGAGCCGCCACGGCCTGCTCGACGCTGACGACGGTGATGCCGGAGAGCGGAAGCTCGGTCATACGGTGACCTCCAGGGACTGAGGGGAACGGGGCGGCCCGGCGGCTGCTGCGGGAAGGATGCGGTCCGGCACCCGATGAGCGCCACCGGGCCGGTGTCATCGTGAAGACTTACGGCATCCCGGCGCCGCGCTGCCCCGCTGACCGCTGTTCCGCCGGCATGGGCATCGCCGCCGACGCCGCCCACCCGAGGAACGGTATGACCGACGACACTCCGCACCTGCACGCCTCCACCCGTGCCCAGGCCGGCCCGCTGGTCGCGGCCTTCCTCGCCGACCCGCAGGGCAGTTCGCTCCCGGAGGCCGGACCCGTCTGAGGCCCGTACGGCGGGTCCCGTAGCCGCGCCCCTAGTGGAGCGACGGCCCGCCGAGGGCGCTCAGAACTCTCCCTCCCCCTCCACGGCCGGTGTCTCCACCGCCGGGCCGTGCTGCTGCCCCAGCAGCCGCTTACGGAAGAGGTCGAGTACCTCGTCCAGCGCCGCGCGGGTCGGCTGGCCCGGTTCGTCGATGAGGTGCTCGGTCAGTACGGAGTGCGGGGACGGCACGGCGTGGGGATTCGCGGCGGAGTCGTCGAGTTCGACGGCGGTGAACGCCTCGCCGAGTTCGCGGCGCAGAAAGGCGAACCGGTCGCCCGGCACCAGCCGGTCCCCGCGGAACCGGAGCCCGATGACCCGCAGACCCTCGCGCTCACAGCGCCCCCGGACGGTGGCGAGGTCCTCGGCGGAGATGTCGATGCCGCCGGCCCGGCTCTTGGTGAGGGCGAGCGGCAGCGACGGCTGGGACAGGACGGGGGCGAGAAGGCGCTCGTCGGCGGCCATGGCCAGTGCGAAGCCACCGGTGAGACACATGCCGACGGCCCCGACGCCGGGGCCGCCGCACCGCTCGTGCTCGTGCGCGGCCAGGGCCCGCAGCCAGGTCACCACGCGGGAGGACTTCCCGGTGGCCAGCACGGTGAACTCCCGGCTGACGCACACCTTCCCTATGGACGAGGCCATATGGAATCCGGCCTTCAGCCGGCCGATGTGGGCGGGATCGGCATCGCGGCCGGGTCTGCCGAAGAGCACCGGGAGCACGGCGGTACAGCCGATCGCGGCCACGCGTTCCGCGAACTCCAGCACCTTGGGCGTGATTCCCGGTATCTCCGCCAGCACGATCACGGCGGGGCCGGCGCCGCGCCGCAGAATCCGGTGGGTGGTGCCGTCGTGGGTGAAGGTGCCCCGCTCGAAACCGGTCAGGTCATGATCTGCCATGGATACCACCGCTTCGGTCAGTCGCTGCTCGGAGGCTGTTCGATGCCGCTCCCGGCCGGGGCGACCTCGCCCACGCCCGGCGCCGCACCAGCGCGAGACTACCCGCGCACGCCGTGCGTAGAGCAGGAAAGGTTGACCTTGACCGTGCGTCAGGGTTGGAGCCTTGGCGCATGACGAGGTGGCCACAACGGCCGCCACGAAAGGAAACCCCATGAGTGAAACGGTTGCCATCCCGCACGGCCTCCCCATGGAGCGCGATGCGGGCCCCTTCGCCCCGCCCCGCCAGATCACCCGGCTGCGCGAGGCGCGCCCGGTCAGTCCCCTGGTCTTCCCCGACGGTCACGAGGGCTGGCTCGTCACCGGCTACG
Organism: Streptomyces sp. NPDC127097; assembly: GCF_042724075.1. Lineage (NCBI taxonomy): Bacteria > Bacillati > Actinomycetota > Actinomycetes > Kitasatosporales > Streptomycetaceae > Streptomyces > Streptomyces sp. NPDC127097. Next base: position 82,655 of record NZ_JBHXFI010000004.1, read on the forward strand.
AGGCGGTCCGCCAGCTCCTGGCCGACACCCGGTTCAGCTCCCGCCAGGACCTCGGCATCGTCCACGTGCCGTACGAGACCCCCGGCATGCCCGCCGCCACCGAGCCGTCCCCGCAGGTGCCGGGCCTGTTCGTCGCCATGGACCCGCCGGACCACACCCGGCTGCGGCGCAAGCTGACCGGCGCCTTCACCGTCAGACGCATGAAACAGCTCGAAGAGCACATCGTCGAGATCGCCGAGCGGCAACTGGACGAGATGGCGCGCCGCACCCCGCCGGTCGACCTGGTCAAGGAGTTCGCGCTGCCGGTGCCCTCGCTGGTCATCTGCGAACTGCTCGGTGTCCCCTACGAGGACCGGGAGAACTTCCAGGTCAACTCCGCCAAGTTCCTGGTCAAGGACCAGCACCTGGACGAGAAGATGGCCGCGTACGGCGCGATGACCACCTACCTCGCCGAACTGGTCATGCGCAAACGCGCCACCCCCGGTGAAGACATCCTGTCCGACCTGGCCCGCCATGACGACCTCACCATCGAGGAGCTGACCGGCATCGCCTTCCTGCTGCTGCTCGCGGGCCACGAGACCACCGCCAACATGCTGGCCCTGGGCACCTTCGCGCTCTTGGAGCACCCCGAGCAGCTGGCCGCACTCCGCGCCGCCCCGGACCTGCTCCCCGACGCCGTCGAGGAACTCATGCGGTACCTGTCCGTTGCCGACATCTTCTATCGCTACGCCACCGAGGACATCGAGCTCGGCGGGGAAACCATCGGCAAGGGATCGACCGTCGTCGTCTCGCTGCTGGCCGCCAACCACGATCCCGAGCGCTTCGACCACCCCGACACCCTGGACATCCACCGCCGGGCCCGCGGTCACCTCTCCTTCGGCCACGGCATCCACCAGTGCCTGGGCCAGCAACTGGCCCGCATCGAGATGCGCGCCGGTTTCGACGGACTGCTGCGCCGTTTCCCGACCCTCCAGCTGGCCATACCCGCCGGCGAGGTGAAGCTCAGGACCGACATGAACATCTACGGCGTCCACGAACTGCCGGTCACCTGGACGGAGACGCCCCGGTAGCGGCTCGGCCGAGCACGTCGCACAGCGGGGAACACCCGCACGGTTCCCCGGGCCAGGTCTTAGACTCGGCCCGTCCACGTGGCCCGAAGACCGGAGGGGAACGATGCTCACGATCAGCCAGCTCGCGGCGACCGCCGGCGTGACCGTGCGCGCCGTTCGCCACTACCACCACGTCGGCCTGTTGCCGGAGCCCGAACGCGATCGCTCCGGCTACCGCCGCTACAGCGCGCAAGCGGCGGTGGACCTCATCCGGATCAGGACCCTCGCCGACGCCGGGGTGCCACTGGCCCGTATCGACGCGCTGCTGCATGCCCAGCCGGCTGAATTCGCCGCGGCCGTCGACGACATCGACGCGGAATTGCAGCGCAAGATCGACCAGCTCACCGAGCACCGCCGCCGGATCACCGAATTGGCCAGCGGCGAAGGGCTCGTCCTGCCTGCCGGGGTGGTCGCCAACCTGAACCGGATGCGCGCTCTCGGGGTCAGCGAACGGACCGTGCGGCTCGAACGGGATGTGTGGATCCTGCTCCAGGCACTGGACCCGGAGTCCATGCCGCAGGCGATCAAGGACAAGGCCGCCAGCTTCGACGACCCCGAGACGACGCGCCTGTATCTCGCCTGCGATCAGTCGATCGACTGGGATCCGCACGATCCCCGCGTGGACCAGCTCATCGATGAACTGGACAACTGGGAGATCGACCACGCACGGGACAGCAGCGAGCAAGGGAACGCGGCGCTGGCATTCTCCCGGGTCGTCGAGGCATCACCGGCGTGGCAACGGATCCTCGGTGTGCTCGCCCACCGCGCCCAGCAGCGCCGGACCGCCGGACAGGTCAGGGCAGAACCCTAGGCACCGGCCCGACCCCCTCCCCGGCACCGTCCCCACCGACCGGGGCGGGCGCACCTGCGCAGCGGCCCTGCCCGTTCCGGATCTGTAACGGTCCTGCCTCGAAGGGTGACTCTGACAATTTCTCAGATTCCTCTTGTGCTCCACTAGTTGGACGTGAGCCGGGCTCATGTGTGGGGGGAAGCGATGACGCATACGACGACATGCCCCGGATGTGGCCGGGGCACCGCTCCGGGAGCCGCGTTCTGTAGTACCTGCGGTGCTGCCCTGGAGGCCGGTGCGGCGACCGTGACGCTGCCGCAGCAGCCCGCCGGTGCTCCGCCGCCTGCCGCGACCGCGGTGCCGCTCGCGGAGCGGCCGGCCGACCGCCGCGCCACCGTCCCGCGCTGGGGCAACGGCCGGGACCTGACCAGATACCTGTGTGCGGCCGCCTACCTGGACCGCGCCTACGCCGGATCGCTCATCAAACAGGTCGCCGCCGAACCCCATCTCGGGGTGGCGCCGGCCCCGGCGTGCGACATTCCCGTGGTGCTGCGGCACGCCTATCTGGCCAACGCCCGCCGGCACAGCCGGGATCTCGTGCTCGCCGTCCTGTTCCTGCTGGCCTTCGTCTTCACGTTCGGGGCCGCCGAGAGCGGGCTCACCCTGCTGGTGCTCTTCCTTTCCTGGGTGACGGTGTTCTCCTTCGAGCTCTCCACGAAGTACGGACGCCACCTCCAGAGCCTTCGCCCGGACCGTTTCGACCCGGCGGCCGCGCCGCCGCTGCTCAACAACGACATCGCGCTGCGCCTGCGCCAGATCGGCGAGTACGCCGACGGAAACGTCACCACGTACAGCGGCTATTCACCGTTCATCGGCTACGGGACCGAACTCGATTCGTGGTCCCTGACATTCGACGTCACCACATCGAGCCGGCCGGAAGGCGAGCCGGAGGAATTCGATGTGACGGAGCTCTATGCGCATATCGCCGATCGGGTCGGCACGCTGGCGCTGCCCTGTCTGGAGATCGAGGAGCGGCTCTTCACCGAGGGCTCGACCCTCCTGGGAGACACCCGCTTTCTGCCGGATCCCCTCGGCCGGCCGGTGTCCCGGATTCCGTTCGACCAGATGGACACACTGAAGCGGAAACCCGAGGAAGGAGCCCGCCCGTATCTGGCCGTGCATTCCACCGGCTGGGGCGGCGAGTTGGTCACCTCGCTCTTTCTGCGCTTCGTACGGTCGGACTCCAACCTCTTCGTGGAAGCCGTCCCGACGGTGCTGTTCCCGCTGCTGGACCGCTACCGGATCATCGACACCCTCATGCCCCGGCCGGCCGTGGGCGAGCTCGCCAAGCTGGTCTCGGAGACCGCGGTCAGCACCTTCTTCATCCTGCTGGCCTCCCCCGTGCGCGCGATCTCGGGATTCTCCCCCGACTCCTGGATGTCCCGGCGGCTGCGCCGTCAGCACAAGCTGATCACCAGGCTGCGCCGATTCGACTACGGGGCACGGCAGAGCGTCCGCCGGGAAGCCGCCGCCACGCACCACCAGCGGCATTTCCAGAAGGCCGACAGCGGCATGGTCCTGAAGACGGTGGAAAAGCGGGTCCTGGACGCACTCGTCGAATTCGCCGAAGCGCGGGGTATCGACGCGGGCGAGCTGATCCAGCGTCAGCAGACCATCATCAACAACGGCATCATCGCGTCCCACGGATCGCGGGTGGATTCCAGCGCGGTCGCCTCCGGCGACCGGTCCCGGACCGCGATGAACATCATCCACAAGATCCCGCTGCTCAAACTGGACTGACCGGCCGAGAAGAAATGAGGAATTCCCATGCGCAGGAACGACGGGATCATCGCCACCGGCGGCTCGAATGTCGTCGGCAACGCCGTGGCCAGCGGCAGGAATGCCAAGGCGGAGGTCCGGGACAGCGGGCTGACCCAGTACGGCGACGGGTCACGGCCGCAGCCCCAGGGCCTCGACGCGCTGCTCACCCGGCTGATCGACGAGCTCGGCCGGTCCGAGCACCCGGAACGGGACGACCTGATCGAGGCCGCCGAGGACGCCCGCGAGGAGGCCACGTCGGAGGCGCCCCGCAAGGGCAAGCTGAAGGTGTTCGCCAGGGCGCTCGTGGGCGCGGTGCCGGGGTTCACCGCCCTGGCCACTCTGGCGGTGGCGATCGAAGAGGCGGTCCACGGGCTGTAGCCGGTCCGACGAAGGCCGGGTCCGGGAACACCAAGGACAACGGGGGGAGATGACCATGCCGTCCTGCACACACTGCGGCGCGCTCCATGAGGACGCCGCCGCGACGTTCTGTCCGAGCTGCGGTACGCCGCGCGAGACCGGGGCGCCCGCCGGCACCCGTCAGCCCGTCGGGGGCACCGGGCACGGCTACGTCCGCGTGGGGCCCACCATCCTCCCGCAGTGGCTGCTGTGGGTGGTGGCGGCCCTGATCGTGGCGGGCGGCGCGACCGTCATCGTGCTCTCCTCGTCCGACGGCTCCCCGGACGAGGAGACGGTCGGCGCCCTCGCCTCGACCAGCCCCACCCCGGACCCGGCCATCGGTTCCCCGCCCCCGACCGACAGCTACTCCGTGCCGCCCACCTACACCGAGACCCTGCCGCCGACCGACTACCCCTCCCCCACCCCGTCGGACCTCTCGCCGTCCCCCGACAACGCGAGCGCGGTCGTGGAGGAGTACTACCGGGACATCAACGCCGGTGACTTCTCCGCGGCCTGGGACCTCGGCGGCAAGAACATCGGGGGCACCTCGTACGCGCAGTGGAAGTCGGGCTTCGGCACCACGGTGAACATCGAACTCAGCGCGGTGAACGACGGCAGCTCCGGGCAGGTCAGCGCCGTCCTCCGCGCGACCCAGACCGACGGCTCGGTACGGGTGTACCAAGGCACCTACATGGTGTCCGACGGCGCGATCGTCAGCGCCGACATCTCCCAGCGGTGACCGCCCCGGCCCGCTCCTTCTCTGCCTCCGCCCTCCGCGCGAACGGAGAGACGGGGAAGGGGCGGGCCGGAGCGCTGCTCGGCCAGGGCCCTCACAGGGCGACATCGGGATGAAGCCGCCCGACCGTCCACACCCGTTGGCGCCGTACGGCGAGGGCCGTCAGGGCGAGAAAGCCGGCGGTGAAGCCGAAGAGGACGGCGAAGTCCGCCGCGAGATGCGTGGTGAGCCCGCCCGACACGGTGACCCGCAGTCCGTCGACCAGGTAGGTCATCGGGAGCAGTGGGTTCAGCAGCTGGAAGAAGGCCGGCTCCGTGGGCAGTGGATAGAGCCCGCCGGAGGCGGTGAGCTGGAGGATGAGCAGGACCAGTGACAGGACATCGCCGGGCACCCCGAACAGGGTGCGCAGACAGTGATCGACGGCGACGAACGCCGCTGCCGCGGTGACCAGGAGCGCGACCGTCCAGAAGCGGTGGACGGGACTGAGCCCGAGGGCGAGATCGACCACGCCGTAGAGCACCAGGGCGCCCACCGCGCCGAGCACCGCGGCCGGGAGCCAGCCCGCGACGGCGGTGGTGAACGCGCCGACCCGGCCGACGAGGGCACGGGTGTTGAGCGGACGCAGCAGCAGATAGGCGAAGAGGCCGAACACCCACAGGGCGATCCCGAAGAAGAACGGGGCGAGACCGCGTCCGTAGACACCGGCCGGATGCAGATTTCCCCGGTCGATGTGGACCGGTGTGCCCAGCACTTCGGCGGCGTGGGCGACCTGGTCGGGGCTGGTCCGCGGGATCTTGTGCAGTCCGTCGTCGACGGTGCGGGAGACATCCGAGGCACCGTCGTGGGCCTGGTCGGCGGCTGCCCGCAGCGCTCCCGAGCCCTTCTCCAAGGTGCCCAGCCCCGCCACGAGACCGTGCGCCCCGTCAGCGGCGCGATGGGAGCCGGTGTCGACGAGACGGACCGGGGTGTGCAGGGCCAGCACCGCGCGCTGGAGCGAACCGATGTCGCCCTGGAGGCGTTCGGCGGCACGCAGGGAGCGCCGGGCGTTGTTCTCCGCGGCGGCGGCCCGGCCGTCGAGGGAGGTGGCGGTCGCGTCCAGGTCGTGTGCGTGTTTCAGGGCGGCGCGGAAGGCGGGGTCGTTCCGTAATTCGGGGTGGGCGTCGGCGAGTTCGTCGAGGTCCGCCACGGCACGCGCGGTGCCCTTGCGGGTGGCGGAGGTGGCGGTGTGCACCGCGTCCAGGCCGTCGGTGGTCAGCCGGGCGGTGGTCACCAGGGCGGCGGCCGCTCCGGGCAGGCGGTCGGCGGCGGCCCGGTCGAGGCGGCCGGTGAGATCGTCGATCTGTCCGGCGGCACGGGCGATCTGACTCGCCCCGGCGGAGACCCCGTCGGCACCGTCGCGCAGTGTGGAGGTCGCCGACGCGACCGTGGAGGTGCCCTGCTGGGCCACGCGGGTGGCGCCCACCAGCCGGTGCGCGCCGTCGGCCGCGGTGGACAGTTTGTCGCGCACGTCCGACAACTCGCCGTAGACGCCGCGTACATAGGCGGCGTGGGTGGCGGAGTTGACCTGCTCCTGGAGCTTGTTCTGCACCACCTCGGTCATGATGCCGGCGATGTAGTTGTTGGCGTCGTTGAGTTCGATCCGGATGCCGGCCTGTTGCGGGCGGGCGTCGGCCCCGGTGGCGAGCTTGCGGCTGAAGTCGGACGGGACGGTGATGGTGAAGAAGTAGCGGCCGTGCTCCAGCCCGTCCCGCGCCTCGTCCGCGCCGACGAACCGCCAGTCGAAGGTGCCGGACGCCTTGAGCTGCCGTACCAGCTGGTCACCGGCGTTCACCCGGCGGCCCTGCGGGGCATGCGCCAGCTGGTCCTGGTTGACGACGGCGACCGGCATCCGGTCGGTCTTGCCGTACGGGTCCCAGTTCGCCCAGAGGTACATGGCGCCGTACAGCAGCGGCACCAGACAGAGCAGCACGGGCACCAGCCGGCGCATCGGCCCGCGGAAGCGCCGGAGTTCCAGCATCGCCAGCTTGACGGCCCTCATATGGCGGCGTCCTCTCGGCGCACGGCCGGCCCGGCCGGCAGACGGTCCCGGCTGCGCTGCGGTAACCGCAACGTGATCAGACCGGGGGCGGACGGGGGCGGACGAAGACAGCCGGCGAGCACGGTGGGACCGTCGTCCCGCACCCGGTGCAGGGCCTGCCAAACCCGCCCCTGCGCCTCGGGCGGCAGCCCGTCGTCCACATCGTCCACCACCAGCGCGCCCGGCCGCTCGGCGAGCGCCAGCGCGGTCGCCAGCAACACCCCTTCCGCCGCCCCCAGTTCCTCGACCAGCTCGGCTTCCCTCGGAGCGATCTCCAGCCTCTCGAAGACCGCGCGGATACCCCGCTCGGTCACCCCCGGGCTGGTCAGACAGCGCTCGGCCATCACCTCCCGCACCCGCAGCCGCCCTTCGAGAGCCACCGCCGGCGCCGCCCGCGCGACGGCGACCACCCGGCGCACCCGCCGCCCCTCGGCCGGCAACACATACCCACCGACCCGAGCGGCGCCACCGGACAGCCGCATCCGCCCGGCGAGCGCCAGCAGAAGCGACGTACGCCCCGACCCGGCCGCCCCATGAGCGGCCAGCAGCCCACCCGCCGGCACCTCCACATCCACCCCCTCACACACCGGCCCACGCGCCCCCCGCACGCTCACCCCACGTGCCACCACCTCAACCCCATCCACAGCCATGCCTCAGCGCCTAGCCGGGAGCCGCCCAACTCACCCGTGTGTGGGGCAAGTTGTGACGCTCTTCACTTGGGGGCGGGAAAACAGCGGCGCCGTCCGCTCTTGGAGAGCTCGGCGCAGGCGTCGCCCGGCACCCCGTCGTCCGCGCCTCATGAGGCAAGGGAGATGATGGAGCCATGGCAAATACCACTGGGGCAAAGGCCGTTGTCATCGGGATAGGTGTCCTCGGCGTGGTCGCCGCGCTCGCCGTGCTGTGGATTTTCAGTCTCTTCGCGAGTTTGCTGTTCGGCTGGCCGTCGCTCTGAGCGTGACACCGGCCCCGGCGGCGAGAGATCATCACTGTCGTCGACATCGATGAGGACTGCATGGGGGTGCAGACAGACATGTCCGTCCAAGGGCAGCCAATGACCTGCTCGTCCTCGTGTCTCTCCCGGGCGCAGCGGGCCGTTGCCGCTGCGCTCCGCCACTACACGGACGCGCCGTTGGCCAAGCCGTATTGCGTGCGGGGGTGCATCCCGGACCGGGACGAGGCGGCGGTGATCGTCGCGCTGTGGGCCGGCCCTGCCGCGCGGGAAAAGCTGAACCTGTTCGTTCTCATCCGTCTCGTGGCCGGTGGCCGGCCGGTGCCGGCGGCGCAGGTCACCGCGGGAATGATGCGGCTGGGCCGGGGGACGCACATCTTCGGCTTCGCCGGTCGCCGCTTTGACGGCAAGCCCGTCGTCAACGGCAGCAAGCTGGTCGATGGACGGCCGGCGCCCTGTCTCTGCGGGGGCGCCGGTGAGTCTGAGGGGCCACGGGGCTTCTACTTCGAACGGCCGGGAGAACTGCGGCAGTACGACTGAGCGGTTGCATGGGCGAGTGGGAATGACTACTCACCCCTCCGCCTAGAAGTGGATCAGCGGCTTGATGATGCCCCCTTCCTTCGCGGCCATCATCCGGAAGGCTTCTTCGATGTCGTCGAAGCTGAATTCGTGGGTGGTCATGGGTGTGGGGTCGACCCTGCCCGTCTCCATCAGACGGAAGATGCGTCGAAGCCAGCCGCGGCCTCCGCGGTTGAAGCCGCCGTACAGCTGCTTGTCGACATGCCGTATCCGAACGGCTCCAGGGGGATCTTCAGTGGCTCTCGCACCTCCCCGTGGTAGCCGACGTGGGAAATGCGCCCTCCTGGCTTGGTGACCCGGAAGGCCGCCTCCCAGGTTTGCGGGGCGCCGAGCGCCTCGATGGCGGCGTCGACTCCCTGGCCGTCCGTCAGCTCCAGGATGCGCTCGACCGGGTCGCACCGGGTGTGGTCGACGATCAGGTCGGCGCCGAAGTGGCGGGCGAGTTCCTGACGGGCAGGGACCGACTCGACGGCGATGATCAGGCCGGCGCCGAGCAGGCGGCAGCCGATCGTCGCCGACGGCCCCACCGCGCCCTGCGCGAAGACCGCGACGGTCTCGCCGAGTTGGAGTTCCGCGTGTTCGGCGGCGACGAATCCGGTGGAGAGCATGTCGGATGGCCTGTCGTCAGGCACGGGCGTTGCGGGGGACTCATGCCCTCGCCCTTCCCGTGGACCGGGCCCGGCGACAGCCGGTCGCGGCATCTTCGCCCGTTCGGCCGACACGGCACGCCGTGGTGCGGTGGCCGGGGGCCCGCCCCTTGGTTCAGCTCGGCTGCATCGCGCGCAGCCTGGCCGCGCCCTCGCCAGCACGGACCACGGCCGGACCTCAGCCCATCAGTCCGGCCTGGTGCGCCAGCACCGCCGCCTGCACCCGGCTGCCGCACCCCGTCTTCCCCAGGATCGAGCCGACGTGGGTCTTGACCGTCCCCACCCCGATGCCGAGCCGGCCGCCGATCTCCAGATTCGACAGCCCCTCGCCCAGCATCACCAGCACCTCCCGCTCCCGGTCCGTCAGCCCCGCCACCCTGCGGTCCGGGACGGGGGGCCCGCCGCCGCCGAGCATCCGCCGGACGACGGTCCCGGTGACACCGGGCGAGAGCACCGCGTCCCCGGCGGCCGCGGCCCGTACCGCGCGGATCAGCTCCTGCGGGCCCTCGTCCTTGAGCAGGAAGCCGGTGGCGCCCGCCCGCAGGGCCCGCAGGACGTTCTCCTCGTCGCCGAAGGTGGTGAGCATGACGACCTGCGGCGCGGGGTCCAGGGCGGTGAGCGGTTCGACGGCCGCGAGCCCGTCGAGTACGGGCATCCGGACGTCGAGGAGCACCACATCGGGCCGGTCCTCGGCGGCGAGCCGGACGGCCTCGGCGCCGTTGGCCGCCTCCCCCACCACCTCGATGCCCTCGGCGTGCCGGAGGATCAGCCGGACGCCGTGCCGGACCATCTCCTCGTCGTCGGCGAGCAGCACCCGGATCGCGGAAGCCGGCCCGGAGAGCGCGGAGTTGGCGTAGTCAGTCATGCGTCCTGCTCCCACCATGAGGTTCGGTCACCATCGGAACGGTAAAGCGGTCGATCGCGATCAAGGTGTCGGACCGGAAGCAGTAGCGGACGATCGGCAGCCGGCCGCCCTCGGCATCCTCGCTCACGTACGGATACAGGCAGTCGGTGGCGGCCGGCGGCCGTGGCGGCTCATGCCCCTCGGCGGCCGCCCGCGAGGCCCCGTCGTCCGGTGGCACGGCCCGCTTGACCTGCTCCTTCGTCATCCCCACCCGGGGCCGTTCGGGGCGCTCGTACGCGAGGTCATACCGTGAATGGGCCACCAGCAGGACCCCGAACAGCACCATCGCGAGCACACCGGTCAGGCCGAGCAGCCCGATGACGGCGCCGACGGCGCGCCGCTGGAGGGCGGAGAGCCGGCCGGCGGGCTCGTCGGCAACGACCGGGCCACCGGCGTCCGGCCGCGCGTCCGTCGGCTCGGCGCCGGGCCCGGGGTCGGCGGGGAGGTCGGCGGCGACCGCGAAGCCGCCACCGGGCGTCCGCGCGGCCGCCAGTTCTCCGCCGAGCAGCGCCACCCGTTCCCGCAGCCCGGCCAGCCCGCGTCCGGAGCCGAGGCCCGTCGCGGCGGCGGGCGGGGTGGGCGGAACGCCGTTGCGTACCCGCACCACCACCCGCTCGCCGGTGTGGCGGACGGCAACGGTGACATGTGCCCCGGCCGCGTAGCGGTGCACATTGGTGAGCGACTCGCGCACCACCCGGTGCACCGCCCGCCGCACCCGGGCCTGCCGGGCATCCAGATCCGGCCCCTCCCAGCACAGCTCGACGGGAATGCCGCCCCGGCGCGACTCCTCGGCCAGCGCCTCGATGTCCGCCCGGGTGCCCGTCGCGTCGGTCAGCGCGCCGGTGCCGGTGTCGCTCTCCAGGGGGCCGAGGACCCCCAGCGCCGCCCGCAGCTCCTGCATCGCGTCCCGGGTGGCGCGGCGTACCACGGCGGCCTCGTCCCGCAGTTCGGGCGCCGCCTTCTCCAGTGCCATCTCCAGCCCGCCCGCGTGCAGGGAGACCAGGCTCAGCCGGTGCCCGACCAGATCGTGCATCTCCGCGGCGATCCGCGACCGCTCGCGCATCCGGGACTCGCTCTCGGCCAGCCGCCGCGCCTCCTCGGCGGCGGCCGCGCGCTCCCGCAGCGCCCGCAGCAGCCGGTCCTGCTGCCCGGCGGCGGTACCGACCAGCCCCGGCACGATGACCGTGCTGACGGCGAGCACCGCACCCAGCGCCAGGCCGAACAGACTGCTGCCCACCTCCAGCGCGGGAGCGAGCAGCGCGCCGACCAGCATCGTCAGCGCGGCGGCCCCCAGCAGCACCCCGGCCCGCTGCCGTGGCGTCCTCAGCTGCCGGGTCGCGGTGTAGGCGGCCACCGCGGTCAGCAGCGCCACCGAGGGCACCGCCCCCATCAGCGCCGCCAGCCCGACCAGACAGGCCGCCGGGAACCGGCGCCGCACCAGCACCAGCACGATGCCGAGAGCCGCCAGGCCCGCCGCCTCCCCCACCAGCCTGGCCTCGATCCCCACCTCCCCCTCGTGGACGAGCAGCACCAGCGCCGCGGCCACCACCGCCTCGCCCACCGCCCGCCACACCAGCCACCGCACCTGCTCCCCCGGCCCCGCGAAGAGGCTGCGGAAAGCGGTGGGCTCGGTCTCGGGCGGGGCACTGGAGGACATGACGACGATTATCGGGGGCTCCGCCCGGGGCTTCCCTGCTTCTTGAGGGGGAGCCGCCTCTGCCCAAAGACAGAGGCCACGGGGCCGCGGCCCGAAGACAGCGGCCCCAAAGGCGGGACCACTACGGGCAGGGTGCGGGCCGGAGGGCGCCCCGGCGCGGCGGGAGTGCGGGCTGTGACCCGGACATCTCCCTGAGTTGCCGCTCTGGGCCGGTGGGCCGACTCATGCGCACACTGGAGGTATGCGCGGGATGACCGTCGGCGAGACGGCGGAGCGCGCGGATCTGCTCGCCGCGGCCGCCGTTGAAGCCGTCGAAGGAACCGGCGCGTACGCGGCCAGCGTCTTCCTCCGCTCCCGCGACCGCCGGTCGATCGTGCTCGCCGCGGCGTACGGGGTGCCGCCCTCCCTGCTGGGTGGCTGGCGCCTGATCCCGGTGAGCAGCCCCATCCCGCTCGCCACGGCGTACCGCTCCGGGCGCACCGTCCACCTGGCCAACGCCGAGGAGACGATGCGCCGCTATCCGCAGCTCGCGGTGGCGCTGCCGTACGCCTTCGGCTCCTGCTCCGTACCGGTGGGCGCGGGCGGGGAAACCTTCGGGGCGCTGGCGGTCGTCTGGGCGGCGTCACCCGGCAGCGAAGGGCTGTCCCGGGCCCGGCGCCGGCACGTACGGACCGTCGCCGGCCGGCTCGGGGGCTCCCTCGCCGCGCTCCGCGCCCGTACCGGCGATCCGGTGGACTGCGCCCCGGAGACGGTTCCCGTCGAGATCCCGGCGCCCTCCGCCCCGGCCGTACGGGTCGGCCTGTTCGGCTGGGACCTCGTCTCCGGCGCCTTCCGCGGGGACGACGAGCTCTGCGCGATCTTCGGTCGCGACCCCCGTACGTTCGACGGGCAGGCCACCTCGCTGGCCGCCTGCCTGCACCCCGGCGATCTCGCCGGCTTCCTGTCCGCGGCCCGGGAGGCAGCCGCCGGGGGCCGCCGGATCACCGCGCGGCGCCTGCGCGTACGGGAGCGCGGGGGCGGCGGCGAGGGGTACCGCACGGTCGAGCTGTGGGCCCGCGTCCTGGAGACCGATGACCCGCCGGGCCGCCGCCAGCTGGTGGGCGCGGTCGTCGACAGCCGGGCCGGCAGCGCGGCCGTCGCGGCGGTCGAACGGCTGCGGGACGGGCTGTTCTCCCTCGCCCCCGACGGGCGGGTCACCTACGCCAACCACACCGCCCTGCGGCAGCTGGACGTGTCCGGTGACGAGCTGCTGGGCCGGGTTCTCTGGGACGCGCTGCCGTGGCTGTCCGACCCCGACGTCGAGTCCCGGCACCGGTCCGCGATGATCTCGCAGGCACCGGCCTCCTTCCTCGCCTGCCAGGCGCCCGACCACTGGCTCGCCTTCTCGCTCCATCCGGAAGCGGACGGCGTGACCGGCCGGGTGGTACCCCTCGGCCATCCCCCCTCGGCCCCGGCACCGCCCGCGTCCACGGCCGAGCCGGCCGCCGCCACCCCGACGCGGCTGGGAGTGATGCACCACGTCCTCCAGCTCGGCAGCGCGCTGACCGAGGCGGTCACCACCCGCCAGGTCTGCGAGGTCGTCTCCGACCAGCTCCTCCCCGCCTTCGGGGGCCAGCAGCTGGCCGTCTACGTGGTCCGGCACGGAACGATGCACCGGCTCTTCCACACCGGGCGCCACGAAGACTTCCTCGACGGGCTGGAGGGCGCACCGCTGCACGCCCGGCTGCCCGGAACGGAGGCCCTGACCGCCGGCGCTCCGCTCTTCATCGAATCGCGGCAGGACCTCACCCGGAACTATCCGGGCACCCCCACCGGCGAGGTGAACTCCTGGGCGTATCTGCCGCTGATCGCCTCCAGCCACCCGGTCGGCACCTGTGTCCTCGGCTTCGACCGGAACCACCGGTTCACCGAGAAGGACCGCGGCGTGCTCACCGCCCTCGCCGGGCTGATCGCCCAGGCCCTGGAACGCGCGAAGCTCTACGACTCGGAATTCGCCATCGCCCGCGGCCTCCAGCAGGCGCTCCTGCCGCACCGGCTGCCCGTGATCCCCGGCATCCGCACCGTCGCGCGCTATCTGCCCGGCACCAGCGGCATGGACATCGGCGGCGACTGGTACGACGCCATCCCCACCGGTGACGGGGTCTCGCTCATCATCGGCGACGTGCAGGGGCACAGCATCGCCGCCGCGGCCACCATGGCCCAACTCCGCAGCGCGGTGCGGGCGTTCACGGCGGTGAGCCATACCCCCGGCGAGGTGATGGCGGGCGTCAACCGCACCCTGGTCGACCTCGACCCCGGGCTGCTGGCCAGCTGTTGCTGCCTCCACGTGGCCGCCCGCACCCACCACGCCCAGGCCGTCACCGCCGGCCACCCCCCGCCGCTGCTCCGCCGCCCCGACGGCACGACCGAGGTTCTCGACCTCGACATCGGCCCGCTCCTCGGCGTGGAACGCACCAGCGACTACCCCGCCACCCCGGTCGACCTCCCGCCGGGATCCGTCCTCGCCCTCTACACGGACGGCCTGGTCGAGGAGCCCGGGGCCGACATCGACGTGGGCATCGACCGCCTCCGCTCCTCCCTGGCCCACGCCCGCGCGGACTCCCTGGACGAACTCGCCGACCGGCTGCTGCACAACGCCCGGGGCTCCTCGTACCGGGCCGACGACATCGCCCTGCTGCTCACCGAGTACGGCCCCGGGCCGGCGCACCGGGACGGCGCGCCAGGGGGCGGCACCTAGGGGGACTCCTGGGGGGGCTCCTAGGGGGGGTGACTCCTAGGGGGTGGCGAACCGTGAGGAAGCGCCGACGGGGTGATCGGCGAACCGTTGACGCCTCCGAAGCATGCGGAAGTACGGGCTGAACACGTTGGCCGGAGCTCAGCTGCCGGCCCTGAGCGCGTCCAAGTGCCGTCGCAGTACCTGCCGGAGCAGCTTCGGCGAATAGCGGTCCGGCAGCAGCGTCGCCTGGAGATTGAGGCCGTCGAGGAGGGCGGCCAGTCGCGTGCTTTCCAGTTCGACGTCCATGCCGTCCGGCAGTCCACCGGCGCACCGGGCTTCGTGCAGCACGCGCGACATCAGGGCGTGCAGGTTGGCCTGCATCTCGGCGGCGCAGGGCCGTAGTTCGGGGCGGGTGAGTGCGGCGGTGGTGAAGGCGAGCCAGAGCGCGGACTCCCGGCGGCGGGCCTCGTCCAGGGGGAGGAACTCGGCCAGGAGCTCTTCCGTTCCGGCCCGGCGGTCCATGCCGCCGTCGGGATCCAGCAGCCGCTCGGCGTGGGTGCGGATGCGGTCGCCGATGCGCCGGCTGAGCTCCCTCATCGTGAAGGTCATCAACTCGTCGTGGTCGGCGAAGTAGTGGCGGACCGAGCCGATGGCGAGTCCGGCTTCATCGGCGACGTTGCGCAGCGACGCATGCTCCAGCCCCTGCCGGGCGGCGACGGACAGGGCCGCCTGCGCCACCGCCCTACGACGGGCCACGGGATCGACGATCTTTGGCACATTGCCTTTATAGCACGACTGAGCTAAATTTTTTAACTCAGTCGTGCTATAAAGATTGGGTGGTATCCGCGTGAACCCCTGGCTGCTCGCCGCGATCGTCGCGGTGGTCGTGATCGCCGTCGTGATCAAACGGCTGACCGGTGAACCGGTCAACGCAAAGGACCTCTTCGTGGCCCCGGCGATCCTGATCGGGATCGGCATCCTGTCCCTCGTCAAGAAGACGGATCTGACCGGCACCGACCTCACCTGGGTCCTCACGGGCGGCCTCCTCGGTGCGGCACTCGGCGCACTCCGCGGCGCCACCGTTCAGCTCGTCGACAAGGGAGGCGTCCTGTGGCAGCGATACACCGGCCGCACCTTCCTCACCGTGATCGGCACCCTGGCACTCACGGCCGGCTTCAGCGTCCTGGCAGTGAAGATGGGCATGCACGAGAACGCACGCTCCATCCAGCTCTCGATCGGCCTGAGCTTCCTCGGCGAGTCCCTCATGGTCGGCCATCGCGGCATGGCTTCGGGGATCCCCTTCGCCCCACCACGTACACGCTGACTCATCGCCGTACCCCGCGCCCGCATCTGCCGGACAACACACCTAGAGCTGCCGGAGGTGATCACGCAGGGTGCGGGCGACATGAGCCATGAGGGCATCGGCATCGGGCTGGGTGCCGGCCGGGACGAGGGACTCGGTGAGGGCGGCGATGGCGAAGGTCTGGCCGTCGGAGTGCTCGACGACCCCGACTTCGTGGCGGAGGTTGAGGAGGGTGCCCGTCTTGGAGGACCAAGTGGAGGCGTCCGAGCTGAAGTCCGGGGCGATGCGCTGCCGCAGCAGATTGTCCGCCATGAGGCCGCGGACGCGCCCGGCCACCTCCGGGGGGATCGCCGACGGTGTCCACAGCGCCTGGAGGAGTTCGACGTACGAGCGCGCGCTGCCGGAGTTCGCACGGGTCACATCGAGCTGCGGCACCCGGTGGCCGCGCCCGCTCGTGCCGGCCTCAATGGCGAGCGCGTAGGCGAGATGCGCCTCCGCGGCACCGAAGCGTTCCACGGGGGTCTCGGTCAGCTCGCGCGTGGTGTGCCGGACGGAGACGCCCTGGATCCCGAACTCCCGTATGATCCCGGCGACTTGAGCAGGCGGGGTGAGGGCGAACAACGCGTCCGCGGCCGTCCCGTCGCTCACGCAGGTGCTGAGGTAGAGCAGGTCATCGATCGCGATCCGGACCGGATGACGGAAGCGGCTCAGCCCGGTCGGACCGGGCGAGGTGATCCGCCCGGGTTCCACCGTCAGCATCGTCGATCCGTCGAGCTCGCCGCGCCGGATGCGTTCCAGTGTCGCCAGCGCCAGCGGGATCTTCACCAGGGAAGCGGCGGGCAGCTGGGTGTCCGGCTCGATGCCCAGCTCCTGTCCCGTATGCAGGTCCCGGACGAGGAAGCAGCCGTGCAGGCCGCCGTCGCGCAGCCGCTGACGCATCTCGCGAAGCAGTGCCTCGGTGCTCATGTCACCACCGCGCCCGGCGCCCCGACGCCCTCGTCGGCGCCGAGACAGCGGGCGATCTCGTCGCCCAGACGCGCACGGATATGGTCCGGGTGGCCGGCCACGGCAGTGGCAAGGGCGAACCCCCGGGTGAGGGTGATCTCGCCGAGGGGACGCCAGTGCAGGGCGAGTTCCCGGGCCTGGGCGGGCGAGCAGAGCAGCACATCGCGCGAGCACAGCACCTCGGCCGCGGCGGTCGTGTGGTCCGCCGCGACGACGAGCTGGGCGGGCCGCAGACCGACGGCATCGCGCAGTCGCGTCAACGGGTCACGGATATGCGGCACATCGTCCTCCGGCTGGATCCAGATACGGCGGGGCTCGCCGAGCGCGGCGCGCCCCAAGCGCAGCGTCTCGACGTAGAGGCGCTTGCCTCCCGGATCCTGCGCACCGGCGAGCCCGAGCGGCACGGACCAGGTCGCCTCGTCCCGCGGGACGGCGAGCAGGGCGGCCCGCACCTGCTGGGAGTGCAGCAGCTCGGCCCGCTCCGCCGGTGCCGCGGCGCGGAGATCGAGGGTGACGCCGTGACCTCGTGCGTCGGCGATGAGGCGGGCGAGACCAGCGGTGGAGCAGATGTCGGGCACCGCGAGCCGCCACGGCTTGAGCTTGGCGGTCTCCGCCTCATGCTGAAGGACATCGGCCGCGAGCACCAGCTGTCTGGCGGCCGGCAGCATGTCCCGGCCGAAGGGCGTGAGCACGGCCCGCCGCGCCGTTCGCTCGAAGAGCCGCTCACCGAAGCGTTCCTCCAGGGCGGCGACACGACGGCTGGCCACCGACTGCGACATCCGCGCGGCGGCCGCTCCGACGGTGAAACTGCCGCGCTCGCTCACGCTGACAAACGCACGGCACGCTCCCACCAGATCCACGCGCCACACCCTATGCGATTTCGGCATGGAAACCCTCATGAGCGCATTGGACTGCATAGATGCCGGAACGCGAGGGTGGTCACGGCAACGGCGGCCACCCGGCGCAGGGCCGGCCGCCACCCTTTCCCCGTGCGCCTTGCGCGCCCGGGACTTCCAAAGGATCTGACATGCCCCACACCCGAGCCCGGCGCCTCCTCATCGGCGCGCTCGCCGCCCTCAGCCTCGTCCCGCTCACCGCCTGCGGCGCCCCCTCCCCGACCACCAAAGCAGCGCACGCGAGCGCGACACCGAAGTCATCCGCCCAG
Source organism: Streptomyces sp. NPDC127097 (assembly GCF_042724075.1). Classification (NCBI taxonomy): domain Bacteria; kingdom Bacillati; phylum Actinomycetota; class Actinomycetes; order Kitasatosporales; family Streptomycetaceae; genus Streptomyces; species Streptomyces sp. NPDC127097. The sequence goes on from NZ_JBHXFI010000004.1 coordinate 100,509, forward strand.
GCATTCAAGGACCTTGAGCGAAAGTTCGACGCCCGGCTCGGGGTGTACGCGATCAACACCGGCACCGGCCGCGAGATCGCCTACCACCAGGACGAACGCTTCGCCCACGCCTCCACCTTCAAGGCGATGGCCGCCGGCGCGGTGCTGCAAAAGTACTCACTGCCCGGCATGGACAAGGTGATCACCTACTCCCGCGACGATCTGGTCCCCAACTCCCCCATCACCGAGAAGCACGTCGACACCGGGATGACCCTGCGCGCCCTGTGTGACGCCGCCGTCCGCTACAGCGACAACACCGCCGCCAACCTGCTGTTCGACTCGATCGGCGGCCCCAAGGGCCTCGACGCCGTACTGGAGAAGCTGGGTGACCACACCACCCGGATGGTCCGCCGCGAGCCGGAACTGAACGACTGGGCCCCGAACGACACCCGGGACACGACCACCCCCCGGGCATTCGCCAAGGACCTGCGCGCCTTCGTCCTCGGGGACACCCTGCCCGGGCGCGAACGCGCACAGCTCGCGAAGTGGCTCCAGACCAACACCACCGGAGCGAAGCTCATCAAGGCCGGCATGCCCAAGACCTGGCTCGTCGGCGACAAGACCGGCGCCGGCAGCACCTACGGCACCCGCAACGACATCGCCGTGGTCTGGCCACCGCACGCCGCCCCCATCGTCGTAGCGATCATGTCCAACCGCACCCAGAAGAACGCGGACCATGACGACGCGTTGATCGCGCAGGCGGCGTCGGTGGTGGCGGAGAGGGTGTCGTAGGGGGGCCGGGGGACGCCGGGAGCGGGTGTGGGGCGCGGGCGCCGGGGACGGCTGCGGGGCGCGGGCCCGGACGCCGGGTGCGGGGACGGCTGTGGCGTGCGGGCGCCGGGACGGCCGTGACGAGGGTTCGGGCCGGCCGGCGCGCGGCGTCACCCAGGAGCCCCCGCCCTGAACTTACGCGTCCCGGTCGGCTTCCTTGGCCGCCCGCTCCAGTCGGCTTCGGTAGTTCTCCCACCAGGCCGAATCACCCGACGCCATGCTGTCGTTGCCCTCGTTCATCCCCACGGCACCATCCATGAGTTCCCGGAGGATGTCGGCATGGCCGGCGTGCCGGTGCGTATCGGCAATCACCCGCACCACAGCATGATGCAGCGTCACCTCGTCCTTGCCGTCGGGCCACCACGGCACCTTGCCTATCGTGTCCAGCTCCAGCGCGTCGATCGTCGCGTCCGCGTGCACCCACGCCCGGCGGTAGAGCTCGACGATGTACTCGCGTGACTCGTCGGCGGTGACCCACATATCCGCGTTGGTCTCGGCACCGTCTTCGAGCCAGGGCAGCGGCTCGCCGGCCGGCCGTCCGAAGGTGTCGCCGAGGTAGCCCAGCTCCACACTGGCCACGTGCTTCACCATGCCCAGGAGATTGGTGCCGGTCGGGGTCAACGGGCGGCGGATGTCGTACTCCGAGAGCCCGTCGAGCTTCCACAACAGGGCATCGCGGGCGGACTGAAGATAGAAGCGAAGGTCAGCCTTGGCATCCGATGGATTCATGGGCCCAGTCTGCCGCTCGCACGCTCGCCATCCACCGCTCGCGGCGGAATCCCGCGACGCCCCATCCCCCTGCGCGAGTTATCCACAGGAGGGTGCCTCCGGAACCACGCCGGGCACCACCTCCCCTACCGTCGGCGACATGCACGGAGGACTGCCGTTCATCGGCATCAGCACCATCGTCTACGGCGTGATCGGACTGCTCACGGTCGTAGTCAGCGCGATCCGCAAGACAGGGGGAGAACGACATGCACACCATCACCGTCATCGTGCCCGCGCACAACGAGGAGGAAGGGCTCCCGGCCACGCTGGAGTCCCTCGCCTCTCAAACGGTCCCGCCTGACCGGGTCCTGGTCGTGGACGACGCCTCCACGGACCGTACGGGGGAGGTGGCCGCGGCACACGGAGTGAGTGTGCTCCGCCCGCCCCGCAACCTCGGCAGCAAGGCCAAGGCACAGAACTACGCCCTGCCCCAATGCACCACCGACCTCGTCCTGGCCGTCGACGCGGACACCGTCCTCGCGCCGGACTACATCGAAACCGTCCTACCCGTCTTCGACGACCCCGGCGTCGCGGTCGCCGCGGGCACGGTCCGCACCCGCCACACCCGCACACTCTGGGAACGCGGACGCTCCACCGAATATCTCTTCGGCTTCCATTGGCACCGCCCCATCCAGGCCCGCGCCAACAGCCCCATGGTCTGCTCGGGTTGCTGCTCCATCTTCCGGCGCGACGATCTGATGGCCTTCGGCGGCTTCCCGGAACGAACCATCGTCGAAGACATGGATTTCACGTGGTCCCAGCAGATCGCGGGCAGACGCGCGGTCTACGTCTCCGACGCCGTCGCCCTGGCCGCCGATCCGGAAGACCTCACCTATCTCCGCAAACAGGTCTGGCGCTGGATGGCCGGCTTCTGCCAGAACGTCCGGCTCCACCTCGGCCAACTGATCCTCCACAAACCCCTGCTGGCGCTCTGGGTCCTCCTCGCCCTCCTGGAGATCCTCACCGCACCCCTGTGGTGGGCGACGCCGTTCGTCCTCACCGCGACAACCGATCAACCACCGGCGCTCGCCTTCCTCTGGTGGGCCGGAGCCGAACTCCTGCTGACAACACCACCACTCCTCTACGCCGCCCACCGCCGCAAACTCCCGCTCGCCACCGTCCTGTTGAACATCCCCTGCGTCTACGCCACCAAGGCCGTCAACCTCGTCTACGCCTGGAAGGCCCTCATCGTGGAACTACTCCTGGTGCCGCTCCACCTGTCACGGGGCCTCACGGTCTACGAGAAAGGCCGGGCCGACACCGCGCCAGTTCGGGCGGCGCTCGCATAGGCCCAGTGCGTCGAGGCCGCCCGCCGGCCGAGCTCCGGACGACGCCGCCTCCACCCGCCGGCCCGTGAAGCTGGGCAACGCGCCCGCCGCCGACGACACACTGGCGATGCTTACGCGGGCCGCTGCCGGGAATCGCCGTCGGCCGGGCGTCGCGGGAGTCTGGCCGCGGCCAGGCCGCCGATTGCGGCGACGGCCGCCAGGGTCAGAAGGGTGGGGCCCATCGCGGAGCGGAAGGCTTCGGCGGTCCAGTGCGGTCCGCCGGGTGAGTGGTCGCCCGTGGCGGGGGTCATGAGGGTCACCAGCATGGTGGCGGTGGCGACACCCAGTGTCGGGCCGATGTTCATCGCGGTCTGCTGGAGTCCGCCCGCTACTCCGGCGTGGGCCGTGGACACATGGCGCACGATGACGGCCGTGGCCGTGACCATCACCGTGCCGAAGCCGGCGCCCAGTAGGAGGAATCCCGCGCCGATGGCCGGTGCCGTCGAGGTCCGGTCGAGTTGGGACAGCACGAAGACCCCGAGCGTGAGGAGCGTCATCGCCGTCACGGTCGTCCGGCGGGGGCCGTACCGGCGCTGTAGTACGGCCGAGGCCGGGGCGCTCAGCACCATGAGCACGGCCAGGGGCAGCACTCGCAGACCGCTCTCCATCGGGTCCATCGCGAGGACGTCCTGAAGGAAGTAGGTGCTGACGAAGAGCGTGCCGAAAAGCGCCGCCGAGGCGGAGAGCAGGACGGCGAGAGCCGAGGCGATGGTGGCCGAACCGACCACGGAGAGGGGGACCAGGGGGCTCGCGGTGCGGCGTTCGTGCCGGATGAAGGCGCCGCAGGCGAACGCGGCCGCGGCCCCGCCCAGTGCGGTGACCACCGTCCAGCCGGATTCCGGAAGGGCGACAAGGGTGTGCACAAGGCTCACCAGAGCCAGTGCGAGGAGACAGGCACCCGGCAGGTCGAGGCCATCTGCGGTGCCATCTGCGGTACGGACGCCGCCAGTTGCGGTAGTTCCGGCGGCAGTGGGCCCGGCGGTGTTGACGGTCACGGCCCTTGAGGTCACGGCGGCAGGGACAGGGACAGGGACAGGGACAGCCCGCCGAACAGCCCACGCCAGCCCCCCGATCAGACACGCCGGCACCACATTGAGGAAGAAGACCGCCCGCCACCCCCAATGTGCGACCAGCGCGCCGCCCAGCACCGGCCCGGTGGCGGCTGCCAGGCCGATGGCGCTGGTGCGCAGGGCGAGGGGCATGCCGAGTTGGTCGGGTGGATAGGTGGCCCGGAGCATTCCCAGGGTGGCGGGTTGCAGCAGTGCGCCGAAGATGCCCTGGGCCACCCGTAGTCCGATCACCCAGCCGACGCCGGGTGCCAGGCCGATTCCCGCCGAGGTGGCGCCGAAGCCCAGGATTCCGAGGGCGAAGAGCTGTTGGTGGCCGTAGCGGTCGCCGAGCCGGCCGGCGAAGACCAGCAGGCTCGCCACGGCGATGAGATAGCCGGTGCTGGTCCACTGGACCTGCCCGAACGAGGCGTGCAGATCCCGTTGGAGGGCGGGCTGCGCCACGGTCAGTGCGGTGCCGTCCAGGGCGACGATCACGGCCCCGGTGATACTGCCGGTGAGGACGAGGCGTTGCAGGCGTCGGGTGGTCATCGGCCCGCCGGCCCGAGGTGCGCGTCCAGGGCGGCCCGGAGCAGCGGCTCGACATCGTCGGCCCCCGTGGCGAGTGGGAGGCTGCCCCATCGCCACAGTTGGGCGATGCCGTGCAGGTTGCTCCAGAGGGCGCCCGCGATCACCGGTGGCGGCAGATCGGACTGTGGCTGCGCCCGGGAGACGAGGTCGACGAGGGTCTGGAAGAGCGGCAGGCTGGTTTCCCGGAGGCCGAGATGGTTGCTCTCCAGCAGGTCGTGACGGAACATCAGCTCGAACATGCCGGGGTGGGTCAGCGCGAAGTCGAGGTAGCCGCGCCCCAGGGCCATGAGCTGGGCGCGGGGGTCCGTCCGGTGGCCGTCGACCTCCGCTGCGACCTTGTCGGCCAGATCGGCGAATCCCTGGCGGGCGATGGCGGACAGCAGGGACAGATGGGTCGGGAAATGGCGCCGTGGAGCCCCATGGGAGACCCCGGCCCGGCGGGCGATCTCCCGCAACGACAGTGCCTGCACGCCCTCTTCGGCCAGCAGGTCGACTCCGGCCTGCACCAAACGGGCGCGCAGGCCCGCCGCGTCTTGATCACTCATAGACACTGTCTACCGTATGGTAGTAGACACTGTCTACGCGGGCTCGGCGACGGCGGCCGGGGTCGGGGGGCCGGGGAGGGGACCCCGTCGCCGCACCCGCCCCACCGGAACCGCCCGCGCATCGCGTCACGGAAGACACAACGACGCCGGCCGCCGCGCCCCGTGGGGGCGAGCGCGACGGCCGGCGGGTGGAGCTGAGGAAGTCAGATGATTACTCGACGACCTTCAGCAGCTTGTTGGGCGTACCCTCGCTCGGGTTCGTGATCTTGTCGGGCGTGGCACCGTCGGTCAGGGCCTTCGCCACGTCGGCCGGCTTGGCGTCCTTGTGACCGGCCAGGTAGACCGCGGCGGCACCGACGACATGCGGGGTCGCCATGGACGTACCGGAGATGGTCTTGGTGGCGCCGTCGTTCCAGTCCGAGGTGATGTCGGAGCCGGGGGCGTAAAGGTCGACCACCTTGCCGAAGTTGGAGAAGTCGGACTGCTCGTCCTCCTTGGTGCTGGAGGCCACGGTGATGGCTTCCTTCACCCGCGACGGGGAGCCCTGGCCCGCGTCGGAGGACTCGTTGCCCGCCGCGACGGCGAAGGTGACACCGGCGTCGATGGCCTTCTTCACGGCCGCGTCGAGCGCCTCGTCCGCGCCGCCGCCGAGCGACATGTTGGCGACCGAGGGGCCCTTGTGGTTCTTGGTGACCCAGTCGATGCCCGCGACGACCTGCTCGGTGGTGCCGGAGCCCTGACCGTCCAGGACCTTGACGCCGACGATCTTGGCCTTCTTCGCGACGCCGTGCTCGGTACCGCCGATGGTGCCCGCGACGTGCGTGCCGTGGCCGTTGTCGTCCTCGGCCTTGTCGCTGCCGTCAACGGCGTTGAAGCCGTACGACGCCCGGCCGCCGAAGTCCTTGTGCTTGATGTGGACGCCGGTGTCGATGACGTAGGCGGTGACGCCCTCACCCGCGCTGTCGGGGTAGTTGTACTTCTTGTCGCCCTTGGTGTCTTCCTGGTCGATGCGGTCCAGGCCCCACGACGGCGGGTTGGCCTGGGCTTCGCTGATGTGGAACTTCTTGTTCTGGACGACCTTGTCGACGGCCGGGTCGGCGGCGAGCTGCTTGGCCTCCTCGGTGCTGAGACCGGTCGCCGAGAAGCCGTCGATGGCGGAGGAGTAGTTCCGCTTGACCTTGCCGCCGTACTTGTCGGCCAGGTCGCCGCTCTGCGTCGTACGGATCGACTTCTTCATCATGACGATGTAGCTGCCGTCCACGGCGCCCTTGGCCTCGGCTCCGTAGATCTTGCCTTCGGCGGCCGGGGACGCGCCCGCGGTGACCGCGGTGACGGCGGCGATACCAGTGGCGGCAACTGCGGCGGATATCGCCGTGATGAGCCGCTTCTTGCTGGAACGCTTGTGAGCCATTGCGAGGATTCTCCTCGTTCGTGGTGTGGGGGGAAAGCGTTGCGCAATAGCCCGAAGAGACCGGAAGATCTGCGTCGGACTGGCTCGAAACCCTGTCTGATTGATGAGTTCAATTCAAGGCCAGCCGGGGCGTGTGAGATAAGCAACAAGGGCCCTGAAATGGGAAATGTTTCAGAAGTGGTCAAAGTGGCCCAGGAGTTGAACCGGAGGGACTCAACTCCGTTTACGTTCACGCAATAGAGAGTGGCGGGACGGTGAACGGTGCGGCGGAGCGGTGAACGGTGTGCCGGGGCGGCGTGCAGATACCCGGTGCCGCTTGCTCCGGTGGGCACGAGAGGCGCGTCACTCCCAATACGGAGTGCGGCAGGACCAGTTGGGGCGGAACGGCAGCGCCGGCAAGCCGCCACGGCGCACTCAGGGCCGTGCGCCGATATACCTCTCCGCATGCGCTCAGCGCTGGTAGCGGGCGAGCACCAGATTGCCGTCCTCGACGAGCCGCTTCCGCAGGGTGTCCAGGCCAATGGCGCCGCTGTAGTACTCCTGGAGGCCCGGGGTGGCGATCTTGTCCTTCCATTCCGGATATCCACGGACGGACTGGGCCGGGGCGGAACGCAGCGAGTCCGCCAGTGCGGTGCCGGTCGCCCAGTCATATCGGGCGACCCGTAGCGCCGGATCCCTCAGCGCCTCCTGACCCGTCGGCAGCAGCCAGTCGCCCAGGGCGAGCCGGACCATGTTCGGCGGGCTGAGGAAGAAGTCGATGAAGGCCATCGCCTCCTCCTTGTACGGGCAGTCCTCGGCGATCGACAGGGTCTGCGGGCTCACGCCCTGGTCCAGGGCGGTGCCCTTGGGAGCGGGCAGCACCGTCCAGTCGAAGCCCTTGGGTGCCTGCTGGACGATCTGCTGACGGTAGGAGAAGCCGAGCGGCACCATCGCATAGCGTCCGGCGAAGAAGCCCGGGAGGGTGTCGGAACCGCCCATGCCCAGCGTCGAACGGGAGGCGCTGCGGGCGACGTTGACCTGGTCATGGAGGGTGCGCGGCACCCTCTGGTCGACGGCGTCGAAGCGCACCTCCACCGTGCCGTCGCGGCGGCGGTGGAAGATCCGGCCATCCGTGGACAGGGCGAGGTTGAGGGTGGCGGAGACGGGTTCCTTCAGCGGCCAGGCGACGCCGTAGGTGGTGCCGCGGGTCAGCCGCCGGGCCGCTTCCTCGAACTCCGGCCAGGTCCAGGGGTGTTCGGGGGTGGGGATGCGGACGCCGGACCGGTGCAGCTTGGTGCGGTTGGCGATCAGCACCCGTGGTTCCTGGAGGAACGGGACGCCGTGGATGCGGCCGTCGAAGGTGCCGGTCTCCCAGCTCCGCTGCGGGATGTCGCGCTTGAGGCGCGGCGGGAGGAGGGCGGTGAGGTCGGCGAGGTCCCCGCCGTAGGCGAAGTCCGCGAGGTCGTCGGAGGCGTCATGGATGATGTCCGGGGCCTCGCCGCCCTCGAAGGAGGTCAGCAGCTGGTCGTGGACGGTGGGCCAGGCGCCCTGGACGTACTGCACTTGGATGTCGGGGCGTTGCCGGTTCCATTCGGCGACCAGCTGTTTGTTGACCTTGAGTGAGTCCTGCTGCCAGGCCAGCGACTGGAAGCGCAGGGTGATCGGGCCGCCGGCCGACCGCCGGCGGTCGTCGGAACAGCCCGGCAGCAGGGCCGCGGCCGGCAGCGCGGCGGCCGCGGCGAGCAGGCCCCGCCGGGTGACACGGCGTCCGGGCGGAGGGTCGTGACGCATCAGCTCTTCACCGCCCCGGCGAGCATCCCACCGGTGATCCGCCGCTGGATGACGGCGAAGAGCAGCAGGCTCGGAAGGGTGGCCAGAAGCGCGGCGGCGGCGAGCGGGCCGAGGTCGGCGACGCCCTCGGCGCCCAGGAAGTGGGTCAGCACGACCGGCAGCGTCTGTTTCTCCGGGGACTTGAGCAGGACCAGGGCGAAGAAGAACTCGTTCCAGGCGGTGATGAAGGCGAACAGCGCGGTGGCGACGATGCCGGGCGCGAGGAGCGGTGCGGTGACCGAGACGAGCGTACGGAGCCGGCCGGCGCCGTCCATCGCCGCCGCCTCCTCCAACTCCCTTGGGACGGCCCGGACATAGCCGGTCAGCATCCACAGGGCGAACGGCAGCGACCACACCACATAGACCATGATCAGACCGATCCGGGAGTCCACCAGATGGAGCCCCTTCAGGATCAGGAACAGCGGGATGATCACCAGCACCAGCGGGAATGCCTGGCTGATCACGACCCAGCCGGTGGCCGCCCGCGAGAGGCGGTTGCGGACGCGGGCCAGGACATAGGCCATCGGGGTCGCCAGCAGGATGGCCAGCAGCGCGGAGACCGCCGCGGCCAGCAGGCTGTTGCCCGCGGCCGCCGACAGCGGCTGCTGTGCGAAAGCCTGCCGGAAGTTCTCCAGGGTCGGCGCCTCAGGGATCCAGGTGGGGTGCGGGCTGCCCAGTTCCCGCGGTGGCTTGAAGGCGGTGGAGAGCAGCCAGAGGAAGGGGAAGGCGAGGAAGGCGAGATAGCCGAGGAGGGCGGCGTACTGGCCGGTGCGGGTGGCGGTGCGGCGTGGAGTGCGGCGCCGCGGCGGGCCGCCGTTGCGTCGTCGGGTACGGACGCTTCCCGCGTCGCGCGGGACGCTGCTGCCGCGGCTGCCGTCGGCCCGTTCGGGGGCGCTCACCGGTCGTCGTCCCCCTTCAGCCGGCCGGCCAGATAGACGGCCAGCAGGACCGAGATCACCGCGACCATCGCCAGGCCCATCGTGGCGGCGTATCCGAACTGCCCGTAGCGGAAGGCTTCTTCGTAGGCGAACAGCATCGGCAGTCTGGTCCGGCCGCCGGGGCCGCCGTCGGTCAGGACGAAGACCAGGGCGAAGGAGTTGAAGTTCCAGATGAAGTTGAGCGCGGTGACGGCGAGGGCGATGGGCCGGAGGGCGGGCCAGGTGACGGTGCGGAAGCGGCGCCAGGCGCCCGCGCCGTCCATGGCCGCGGCCTCGTGCAGTTCGCGGGGCACGTTCTGGAGACCGGCCAGCAGCGTGACAGTGGTCTGTGGCATCCCGGCCCAGACGCCGACGACGAGGACCGCGGGCAGCGCGGTGGCCAGTCCGCTCAGCCAGTCCCGGCCGTCGCCGGCGCCGGACAGTCCCAGGCCGCGCAGGGTCTCGTTCAGGATGCCGGCGTCCGGGTGGTAGACCAGCCGCCACATGATGCCGACGACGACCTCGGGCATCGCCCACGGGATGATCGCGAGCGCCCGGGCCAGCCAGCGCAGCCGCAGATCGAGATGGAGCAGCAGGGCCAGGCCGAGGGCGAGGAGGAACTGCGGGACGGTGACGCCGAAGGCCCATATCAGGCCGATCCGGAACGAGTCCCAGAACAGCGAGTCCTGTAAGAGATCGGAGAAGTTCAGCAGCCCCACGAAGCGGGTGGCCTGGGTCCGGCCCGACTGGGCGTCGGTGAACGCCAGCCCGATGCCGTACAGCAGCGGTCCCACGCTCAGCACCAGGATCGGGAGCAGCGCGGGCAGCACGAGGAACCAGGCGCCGAGGCCGCGCCGGGGCCGGGCGGCGCGGTCCGCGGCCGGTGCGGTGGGCCGCCGGGGTGTGGTCGCCAGGGTCATGGGAGCGGCTCCGCACGACGCGGCGCGGACGGTCCGGTGCCGGATGCCCCCGCCGTGGACACTGCTGCCATCGCTCCCCCTCTTCCCCCCGTCGGCCGTGCCCGGCCGCCGTCATCGTCGTGACGGCCCGCACCCCCGTCAAGGTCCCCGGCCGATTCCGGCACGGCCCCCCGCGGGATACCTTCCGGGGCCGCGGCCCCTACCTGCGACACTGGTCGCGTCCATGCACCAGGAGGCATCCCGATGACCGAACCGAGCCCCGCCGCCTTCACGGAGGCGCGCGCCCGGGACGTGCTGGCCGCGGCCGGGCACCCCGAGGCCGCCGCCGACGCCGCACTGCTCTCCCTCGGCGAGAACGCCGTCTTCGCCCTCGGCGACCACGGACCGGTCGTCCGGGTGGGCCGCAGCGCCGAACTCCTGGAGCGGGCCGAGCGGGAACTGGGCGTGGCGCAATGGCTGGCCGCCGAGGGCGTACCGGCCGTACGGGCCGCGGAGCCCGTGGCGACCTTGGCGGACGGACATCCCGTGACCTACTGGCAGCGGTTGCCGGAGGCCGTCCGCCCCGCCGGTCCGGACGATCTCGCCGCGCTGCTGAAGCTGGTGCACGCGCTGCCGGAGCCGCCGTTCGCGCTCCCCCGCCGCGAACTGCTCGGCGGTGTCGAGCGCTGGCTGCGGCTGGCCGGCGACGCCGTGCCGGCATCGGACGCGGAGTATCTGCGCGGGCGGCGGGATGCCTTCGCGGCCGCCGCCACGGCCCTGGAACCGCATCTGCCCCGCGGCCCCATCCACGGCGACGCCCTGGCCCGCAACATTCATGTCGGGCCCGCCGGCCCCGTGCTGGTCGACCTGGAAACCTTCTCCTCCGATCTGCGGGAACACGATCTGGTCGTGATGGCGCTCAGCCGGGACCGCTACGGCCTGCCCGCCGACGCCTACGACACCTTCGTGTCCGTCTACGGCTGGGACGTACGGGACTGGGAGGGCTGCGCCGTGCTGCGCGGATCGCGGGAAACTGCCAGCTGCGCCTGGGTCTCCCAGCACGCGCCCGGAAACCCGGCGGCCGCCAAGGAGTTCCGGCGCCGAATCGCCTCACTGCGCGACAAGGATGCGACGGTGCGGTGGTATCCCTTCTGAGGGGGGCGGCCTGACGGGCCCGCCCTGCGGCCCGGCCGGGCCGCTCTCGCTCAGACGCCGGCCTGGTACGGGATCAGCGGCCAGGCCGGCTCGACTATCGCCCGGGGGTCGCCGGAGCGCCGCAAATACGCCTGGAACGAGGTGGCTTGTTCGGCGGCCGCCTGCTCCTGGAGGGTGTGCAGCGCACGGGGCGACGGGAGGGCGACGGCCGGGTACTTCTCCCCGATGCGCCGGGCGACGCCGGCCGCGGCCGCCGCGTCGGCGCCCGCCTCGTGTGCGCCGTCCAGCGGGACGCCGTAGTGACCGCAGAGTGCCTGGAGGGCGCGCTTCCCCTTGCGGTAGCGGTCCACATGCTTGTCCAGGACGAGCGGGTCGATGACCGGTGCGGGCGCGTGTCCGAGGCGTTCGGTCAGGGTGCGCAGGCCGTGGCGGCGGCACTCGCGGTCCAGCAGCGAGAGGTCATAGCGCGCATTCATCACCACCAGCGGGATCTCCGCGCGCAGGGCCTCGGCCAGCGCCTCGGTGATTTCCTCTATGGCGGTGGCCGGCGGACACCCGTGCTCTTGGGCATATGCGGTGGAAATGCCGTGAATGGCCGCTGCCTCGTCCGGAATCGGCACACCCGGATCCAGCAGCCACGTCAGCTTGGCGGCCGGCCGGCCGTCCCCCTCCAGCCTTAGCAGGGCCGCGGTGACGATGCGGTCCTGCTCGACGTCGGTGCCCGTGGTCTCCAGATCGAAGCTGACCAGCAGCCCCTGATGCCAACTCATGCCGAAACCTCGCTTCGCCCGGCCTCGCACTCGCGCGGCGCGCACCCCGCCATGACGAACCCCCGGCCCTCGGCCGGGGGGATCCCCCTGCTGCGCTCGCTCATGCGGCCTCCTTCGGTGGTACTTCCCCCGTTGCTCGCCCACTCTCGCACGCACCACTGACAATCGACCGGCGGCCTGTCGCGACAGAGGCCCCACCGGCCCCCCGCACCCCTAGGCTGACCGCCATGGACCTACGGCTGACAGGACACGGCGCGCTGGTGACGGGCAGCAGTTCGGGCATCGGGGCCACGATCGCCGAGACGCTGGCGGACGAGGGGTGCGACGTCCTCGTCCACGGGCGGAACGCGGGGGCCGCGGCGGCCGTCGCCGAGCAGGTCGCGGCCCGTGGGGTGCGGGCCGAAGTGGTGCTCGGTGATCTGACGGAACCGGGCATCGCCGAGCAGGTCGCCCTCACCGCACGGGACTTCGGTGCCCACATCCTCGTCAACAACGCCGGTCCGTTCGCCGAGCACGACTGGGAGAGCTCCCGGCCGTCCGACTGGCGGGCCGCCTTCGAGGGGAATGTGCTGCCGACCGTGCGGGTCAGCCAGACCCTGCTGCCGTCGCTGCGCGCCCACGGCTGGGGCCGGGTGATCACCATCGGCAGCCGGGCGGTACGGACACCGCTGCCCCACATGGTGACGTACTCCGCCGCCAAGGCCGCCGTGGTGAACATGACCACCAGCCTGGCCCGGCACCTCGCCGGGACCGGGGTCACCGCGAACTGTGTGAGCCCGGGGGTGATCGTCACGCCCTCCATGTACCGGATGTTCGAGGAGCGGTCGGCCGGGGACGACGGCGTCCAAGGGGACTCGGAGGGCGGGCCGGACGAGGCGGACCTCGTCGCGGAGTACGCGCCGAATCCGAGCGGGCGGCTGGGGCGCCCGTCGGACATCGCGGCCGCGGTCGCCTATCTGGCGAGCCCGCTCGCGGACTATGTCAACGGGATCGAGCTACGGGTCGACGGGGGGATCACGGGGACGCCGTAGGTCCCGGCCGGCCGGCTTGTCGTCAGCTGGAGGACGCGCAGCCGTTCGCGGAGGGGATGCCGGGCCGCCAGACCGGCCAGCTCGGCGGTCAGCGGGGCGTGCTCGCCCAGCTCCAGGCGGGCCGCGGCCCGTTCCTCCAGGGCGGTCAGCCGCTGCTCCTCCAGGCTCTCGGCCACCGGGCGCAGTCGGGGGCCGGCCCGCGGCGCCGGGAGCCCCGTAGTACGGCGACTGCCGCCCCCGTGGGTGACGGGGGCGGCGTCCGGTTCAGGAAACCGGCCGCGAATCCGCCCACATGCTCTCGAATTCCTCCCGGTAGGTCTCGAAGAGACCGTGGTCGCCGTCGCGGGTGTGCGGGGCGTCCTGGCGGACGACCTCCCGGCCGCCGCCGCGCAGGACGAGTACGGGGGATTCCATGCCGCGGCTCTTGCGGAGGTAGGGCTGGACCACCGCCACGCCGTCGGGACCGTCGCCGTCGACGAGGTAGGCGGTGAAGCGCGGGGTCTCGTCGAAGACCTGGATCTCGAAGGCGCCGGGGTCGCGCAGCCTGGCCCGCACCCGCCGCATATGGAGGATGTTCATCTCGATGGAGCGGCTCATCTCGCCCTTTTTCAGGCCGATTTCGCGCTCTCGGCGGCGGACCGCGCTGCTGGCCGGGTTGAGGAAGAGCAGCCGGACGCGGCAGCCGGATTCGGCGAGCCGGACCAGGCGACGGCCCGAGTAGTTCTGGACCAGGAGGTTGAGTCCTATGCCCACGGCGTCGAGGCGGCGGGCGTCGCCGAAGAGGTCCTCGGCGGGGAGCTGGCGCTGGAGGCGCACCCGGTCGGAGTGCACCCCGATGACATCGGCGTAGCGGTCGCCGACCAGGTCCTCCACCGCGTCGATGGGCAGCCGTCCGGAGATCCGGGTGCCGACGCCGGAGCCGAGTATGTCCAGGAGGCGGGCGGAGGCGCGCTCGGCCTGGGCGAGGACCGTCTCGGACAGGGCGCGGTTGCGGGAGACGATGTTGCGGGCGACCTCCAGTTCGTCGAGGGCCAGCTCGACGTCGCGGCGGTCGTCGAAGTAGGGCTCGAAGCAGGGCCAGTGCTGGACCATCAGTTCGCGGAGTTGCGGCAGGGTCAGAAAGCTGACGATGTTGTCGTCGGCGGGGTCGAGGAGGTAGCCCTTGCGGCGGCTGACCTCGCGGACGGCGACCGCGCGCTGCACCCACTCCTGACCGGCGGGGCCGGCCGCGGCGATGACCCATTCGTCGCCGTGCACCGGCTCGTAGATGGGCCGCAGGACGGCCGCGACGACGGCCCGCAGCCGTTGCTCGACGAGATTCAGCCAGATGTAGGCGCGACCGGCCCGGCGGGCGCGGGTGCGCACCTCGCTCCAGGCGTCGGCGCCCCAGTCCAGCTCAGCCCCGATCTCCAGCGGTCGTGCCAGGGACACCGCGCCGGGCGGTGCGTCGACGGAGCCGCCCTCATGGCCCTCATGACTCTCGTCACCAGGGGGCAACTCCAGCCCGCCGCTCACCTGCCACCGCCTTCCGAACCCCCGTGCCAACGATCAAGGCAGACTACTGCGGTGCGGGAGGCGGTGCAGCAGGATGGATCGAGTCGGTTACCAACTCCCCTTATCCATAGTGCCCGTTGTGCCCGGACAGCGTGGGCGGAGTGAGCGGATTCATAGCGGTGACATCGCGGGGCACCAGCTGGAAGCCCTGCCAGTGCACGGGCATCGGCTCCTGGTCCTCGTCCCTGGCGATGTGGTGGAACCCGATGTTGACCCACGCGATGGGGTGTTTCAGCGGCTGGCCGTTGACCCAGGTGTCGACGCTCTTGCCGGCCCGGGGGCCACAGTTGGCCAGGTTGTTGCTGGCGAACTGCTCACATTTGTTGTACTCGGTGAAATAGACGTCATGGGTGGTGTAACTGCGCCCGCTGTATTTGCTGGTCGGCCCGGGGACGATCTCGTACGAGCGCGGGTGGCCGTCCTTGTTGCGGCCCGCGCCCACCACCCGCCACCAGCGCAGCGGGCCGGCGTCCCCGGCCAGCTCCTTGGTGACCGGCGTGCGGGTGGTGCGGATGGTGGGGGTGCGGCCGCCGGAGCGGACGGTGGTGGCGGAGTCGAACTGCTCGATCTTGTTGGCGGCGGAGCCGCCCAGGCCGAAGTTGAGCCGCCAGAAGACATTGTGGCTGTGGCTGGTGGCGTAGTCCTTGGCGCCCTTGCCGAGCGGCGCGCCCCGGCCGTCCCCGGCGTCGTAGTCGCCGGGTGAGACGGTGCCGGTGGCACCGACCTGCACGGTCATGGCGCCGTCGCCGGAGAACCGCCATTCACTGATGTACTCGTACCAGCCGACCTTGTTGACGGTGTAGAGCAGCAGGTCCTTGCCCTGGAGCTGGTAGATCTTGGCGCGCTCGCCGGGGTAGGGGCCCATGCGGTAGGCGTGGCCGCGGGCGCGGGTGGTGGCGCACAGACCCCTGACGTCGGGGTGGGCGGGGTCATAGGCGCCGGGGACCCGGACGGTCTTGAGGGTGCCGCCGGGGCATTCGGCCGGGTCGAGCTTCTGGAGGCCCTGGGCGAAGCCCTGGCCGGTGAGGTCGTCGTACTCGTTCCGGCCGTCGTCGTAGGGGACGTGGATCTGGGCGAGCTTGGCGGTGGTGAGCACCTTGACCGGGGTGCGTTCGCCCTTGGGCTGGTAGGAGACGTCGTCCAGGACGAGACCGGCGTTGCCCTCGTAGTGCCAGCACATGCGCCAGACGGTGCCGCCGTCCAGCGTCCGGGTGATGCGGTGGGCGGCGCCGCAGTGGGGGGTGGGCGCGGGTGCGGCGGGGGCCTCGGGGGCGGCCTGGGCGGCCGGGCCGGTCGTCAGGGCGGCCGTGGCGAGCAGCAGCGGGACGGTGGCGAGGACCGCGGCGCGGCGGCGCGGGCGGCGGGTGGCGGGTCTTCCGGGCAAGGCGGGCTCCGGTGGGGTGGCGGGTGGTCGGTGGCGGCGGTCAGCCGAGACGGGCGACGGTGCGGGCGCTGAGGTCGATCACGAAGCGGCGGGTGTCGATCCACCGGCCGTTCTTGACCTTGGTGAAGAGGCGGATGCAGCGGTGTTCCCCGCAGTCGCCGAGGGCGCCCTTCGCGTCGCCCGCGGCGCGGCCGCGGTAGACGAAGCCGGTGACGGACAGCGGATCGGGCCCGGTGAGGTCGTGTCCGGTGGCGGCGCGGTAGTCCTGGCGCAGACCGGAGCCCAGCGGGGCGGCGATCAGCAGCCGGGCCGCCTCGACGGCCTCGGCGTGGCTGGGCGGCGGCTGGACGCCGTGCTGGGTGTCCGTCGACTCGACCTTCGAGGTCGTGAGGTTGACGGTCTTGGTGACGTAGCTGTCGCGCGCGTAGTCGTAGAAGGAGACCAGCGCCCGGCGCGGCGGGTCGGCGAGCCCGGTCTCCGCGGGAGCGAGTTCGGCCAGGTCGGTGGTGAGGCGTTCGGGGCCGGGCCGTCCGGTGACGTCGGCGGCGCCGCCGCGCCGGGTGCGCGGCAGTGCCAGGTCCTGGGCGCGCCGCAGTTCGTCGTCGGTGAGCGGGTCCCGCCCCCGGCCGCTTTCCCCCTCCGCGGGGGCTTTCTCCACGACGCCGGGTGGCGGCGGCCCCTGGTCGCGTCCCGGTGCGGCCGCGGCGGGCCGGCTCCGGGGGCCCGTACCGCCGGCGGCGCCGGCGTCGGACGGCAAGGTGATCGCGACCATGGCGGCGGTGCCGGTCAGCGCGCCGGCGGCGCCCGCGACGGCCTTGCCCAGGTGGCGGTGCATCAGATGGCGCACGGTTCCTCCCTGCTGTCACATCCTCGTGACACGCATGTCGGCTCCCCCGGCCGGTCCTCCGGTAGGGCGACCAGTAGGACGATGCGACATCGCGACAGGTTGCCACCATTCAGCGGAGATCTCGCGAAAAAGCCTTTGTGTACGAAAAGTTGCGACAGAAGGGGGGAAGGATTTCGCACCGTTCCGCGGATGTGTGCCGTGGAGTCGCCGCAGCGCCCGAGAAGAAAGTGGAAGAGTCTACCCATGCAGGTCTGGCCGGGACAGATGTATCCGCTGGGTGCCACCTATGACGGGGCGGGCACCAACTTCGCGGTGTTCTCCGAAGCCGCGAAGCGCATCGAACTGTGTCTGCTGCACGACGACGGTTCGGAGACCGCCGTCGAGCTGCGCGAGAGCGACGCCTTTGTACGGCACGCGTATCTTCCGGGGGTGATGCCGGGGCAGCGTTACGGCTTCCGGGCGCACGGTCCGTACGAGCCGGAGCGGGGGCAGCGCTGCAATTCGGCGAAGCTGCTGCTCGACCCGTACGCCCGCGCCATGAGCGGCCGGATCGACTGGAACGAGGCCGTCTACGGCTACCACTTCGGGCGGCCCGAGGTGCGCAATGACCTGGACTCGGCGCCGCACACCATGGCGTCGGTGGTGGTCAATCCGTACTTCGACTGGGGTGACGACCGCCCGCCGCGCACCGCGTATCACGAGACGGTGCTCTACGAGGCCCATGTGAAGGGCCTGACGATGCGCCATCCGGAGCTCCCCGAGGAGCTGCGCGGCACCTATGCCGCGCTGGCGCATCCGGCGATCATCGAGCACCTCACCAAGCTCGGGGTGACCGCGCTGGAGCTGATGCCGGTGCATCAGTTCGTCCAGGACCACCGGCTGGTGGACGCGGGACTGACGAACTACTGGGGCTACAACACCATCGGCTTCTTCGCCCCGCACAACGCCTATGCGTCCTGGGGCGACCGCGGGCAGCAGGTGCTGGAGTTCAAGACGGCGGTGCGGGCGCTGCACCAGGCCGGTATCGAGGTGATCCTCGATGTGGTCTACAACCACACGGCCGAGGGCAGCCATCTGGGCCCGACGCTGTCCTTCCGGGGGCTGGACAACGCCTCCTACTACCGGCTGTCGGACGACCGGCAGTACTACATGGACACCACGGGCACCGGGAATTCGCTGCTGATGCGCAGCCCGCATGTGCTCCAGCTGGTGATGGACTCGCTGCGCTACTGGGTGCAGGAGATGCGGGTGGACGGCTTCCGCTTCGATCTGGCGGCTACGCTGGCCCGGCAGTTCCACGAGGTGGACCGGCTGTCGTCGTTCTTCGATCTGGTCCATCAGGACCCGGTGGTCAGCCAGGTGAAGCTGATCGCCGAGCCGTGGGACGTCGGCGAGGGCGGCTATCAGGTGGGGAACTTCCCCCCGCTGTGGACCGAGTGGAACGGGAAGTACCGGGACACCGTGCGGGACCTGTGGCGGGGCGAACCGCGCACCCTGGCGGAGTTCGGGTCCCGGCTGACGGGCTCGTCGGACCTCTACCAGGAGGACGGCCGGCGGCCGCTGGCCTCGGTGAACTTCGTGACCTGCCATGACGGCTTCACGCTGGGCGATCTGGTCGCGTACAACGAGAAGCACAACGAGGCCAACGGCGAGGACAACCGGGACGGTGAGCGCTTCAACCGGTCCTGGAACTGCGGTGCCGAGGGGCCGACCGACGATCCCGGGGTGCGGCGGCTGCGGGCGCGGCAGATGCGCAACTTCGTGGCCACGCTGATGCTGTCGCAGGGCGTGCCGATGCTCAGCCACGGGGACGAGTTCGGGCGCAGCCAGGGCGGCAACAACAACGCCTACTGCCAGGACAACGAGCTGTCGTGGGTGCGCTGGCCGGAGCGGGGGCGGGGCGCGGGCGCCGGGGATCCCGACGAACCGGACGCGGACCCGGCGGAGGGGCCGGACGAGGCGGCGGACGCGGACGCGGAGCAGCTGGCGCTGCTGGCGTTCGTGCGGCAGATGGTGTGGCTGCGGCGGGACCATCCGGTGTTCCGGCGCCGCCGGTTCTTCCAGGGCCACCCGGCGGAGGGCGCCCATGACGAGCTGTCCGACATCGCCTGGTTCACGGCGGGCGGCGAGGAGATGGGGCCGCGCGACTGGCAGTCGGTGCATGCCAAGGCGCTGACGGTGTTCCTCAACGGCAGCTCGATCTCCGAGCCGGGCCCCCGGGGCGAGCCGGTCACCGACGACTCGTTCCTGCTGATGTTCAACGCCCACGACCAGGAGAAGGAGTTCCGGGTTCCCGAGCACCTCGGGCGGCAGTGGCAGGTCGTGGTGGACACCGACCGGCCGCAGGCGGTCGCGGACGGCGGCGGCGCCAAGGTGAAGGCCGGCGACCGGCTGACGCTCATCGGGCGGAGCCTGCTGGTGCTCCAGCGGCCGGCCTGACCGCGGCGGCCGGCCGGCCGGTGGCCCGGGTGGTCAGGGCCAGGGCCAGGATCAGGACGGCGGCGCCCACGGCCACCGCGAAGGCGGCGGACGGGCCGTGGGCCTCGGCGAGCCGGCCGGAGACGGCCAGGGACAGCGCCTGGCCGCCCACGATCGCGCTGGTCAGAAAGGCCATCGACTCGGCCAGCCGGCCGGCCGGCACCAGCCGTTCGGTGAGGCCGAACAGCGTGATCAGATGCGGGGCGAAGGCCACGCCGAGGACCACGACGGCCAGGTAGAGCGCCCCCAGGGACCGTACGAACAGCAGTGGTACGGACAGCGCGATCAAGGCCACGGCGGCCGCCCGCCAGCGGAACGGCAGCCCGATCCGGGCGGGCACCAGCGCCATCGCGAGCCCGGCGACCGCGCTCATCACCCCCATCGCGGCATAGACCAGCCCGGCCTGGGCGGGCCGGTGCAGGTCCGCGGTGAGCGCGGTGATGCCGGACTGGCAGGCGCCGAAGAGGGCGCCCTGCAACGCCATCGAGGCGCGCATGACGTGCACCGCGCGGGGCATCCGGGCGCGGGCTGGCCGGGCAGCGGGGCACCCGCCGCGGCGGCGGTCCGGAGCCGGCCCGGCCCCGGCGCCCGTGGGCCGCGGCGCCGCGGTCGTGGGTCGCAGCACCGCGGCCGTGGGATGCAGCGCGAAGGCCGAGCCGCAGACCGCGAGCAGCAGCGCGGCCAGGGCGAGTGCCACGGCCGGGTGGGCCACCGTGGCGGACAGTCCCACCAGCGCCGGACCGAGCACGAACGACACCTCGTCCAGGGTGCCTTCGCAGGACAGCGCGGTGTCGACCAGGCGGTCGTCGGCCCGGGCGCGGCGGGCGAGGGCGACGAGCCGGGTGCGGGCCAGCGGCCCGATCTGCGGCACTCCGGCCCCGGCGAGCAGCGCGAGCAGGGCGAGCGGCAGCGCCCCGGTCCGGGCGAGCGCGGCCAGCACCAGCGCGGTCACGGCGAGGGCGTCGAACCAGCAGGCGGCCAGCACCACCGGCCGCTGCCCGTGCCGGTCGGCGAGCCGGCCGAGCAGCGGGCCGCCCACCGTCTGGCCGGCCGCCAGCGCCCCGCCCACCAGGCCCGCGGTGGCCAGCGAGCCGCTGGTCTCCGCCACCAGCAGCAGACTGCCGAACTGGCACATGGCGGTGGGGAGCCGGCCGAGGAAGGAGACGACGGGCAGCAGCGGCCCGCCCAGCGCGAGCACCCGGCGAAAGGCGGCGGTGGCAGCGGTCATCGCCCGACGCTAACCGGCGGGCCGCCGCGCGCCCCATGGAGCGGACCTACGAAGGTACCCGCCCCCGGAGCCCACTCCGTCGGAGGAAACAACGACACCCATGCGGGAGGGAGATGACACAACGGGCCGTCAGCGGGGTACGGGTGTTCCCATGACGCAGCCCTCCAGTCCGTCACCGACCGCCACCTATCGGCTGCAACTCCAGCCGGACTTCCCGTTCGCCGCCGCCGAGCGGGCCGTCCCGCATCTGGCCGCGCTCGGCATCTCCCATCTGCACCTCTCTCCGGTGCTGGAGGCGGTGCCGGGCTCCACACACGGCTACGACGTGGTCGACCACACGGCCGTACGGGCCGAGCTGGGCGGCGAGACGGGGCTGCGGGCGCTGGCGGCGACCGCCCGCGCGCACGGCCTCGGGCTGGTCGTCGACCTGGTGCCGAACCATATGGCGGTGCCGGAGCCGATGTCGCTGAACGGGCCGCTGTGGCAGGTGTTGCGGGACGGCCCGGCGTCCCCGTACGCGCGCTGGTTCGACATCGACTGGGGCGCGGGGCACGGCGGGCGGCTGCTGCTGCCGGTGCTCGGCGGCCGGATCGGCGAGGAGCGGCGGCACTTCCGGGTCGAGGGCGAGGTGCTGCGCTATCACGGGCATGCCTTCCCGCTGCGCCCCGGGACCGAGAAGCTGCCGCCGGACCGCCTGCTGGAGGCCCAGTGGTACCGCCTCGCCTGGTGGCGGCTGGCCCGCAGCGAGCTGAACTACCGCCGCTTCTTCACCATTTCCGAGCTGATCGGGGTGCGCGTCGAGGACCCCGAGGTGTTCGAGGCGACGCACGCCACGGTGCTGCGGCTGATGGACGAGGGCGTCATCGACGGGCTGCGCATCGACCACCCGGACGGTCTGGCGGACCCCGGCGGCTATCTGGCCCGGCTGCACGAGCGGACCGGCGGCCGCTGGACGGTGGTGGAGAAGATCCTCACCGGTGCCGAGCGGCTCCCGGACAGCTGGGCCTGTGCGGGCACCACCGGCTATGACGCCCTGCGGCACATCGACGGCGTGTTCGTCTGCCCCCAGGGGGCCGGACGGCTGTTCTCCCACTACCGGGACTTCGTCACCCCGCTGGCCGACGAGGGCGGCGACTGGGAGGAGACGGTGCGCCGGGCCGCGTACGAGGTCGTCACCCACGATCTGGCCACCGAGATCGAGCGGCTGGTGCGGACCGCGGCCCGGATCAGCGCCCGCGCCCCCGGGCCGGGCGACCATGCGACCTGGGCGCTGCGGCACGCCCTCCGTGAGCTGCTGGTGCGGCTGCCGGTCTACCGCCCGTATGCCGCGGATCCGACCCGGGCCGGGCAGGACGCGGCCATGCTGGACGCGGCGGCGGAACAGGCGCGTACGGCGTTCCGGGTGCCCGAGGAGGCGCGGGCGGTCGATCTGCTCCGCGATCTGGCGCTCGGCCGGCTGACCGACCCCCCGGAGCACGAGGGCACGGACTGCGCCGACTTCACCGCGCGGTTCGCGCAGACCGCGTCCGCGCTGCACGCCAAATCCGTGGAGGACACCGCCTTCTACCGCTATCCGGTGCTGCTGTCGGCCTGTGAGGTCGGCGGCGATCCGGGGGAGCCGGCGCTCGCCCCGGAGGTGTTCCATGCGTACTGCGCCCGGCTTCAGCGGGACCGGCCGGCGGCCGGCACGGTGCTCTCCACCCACGACACCAAGCGCAGCGCCGATGTACGGGCGCGGATCGCGGTGCTGTCGGAGTGCCCGGACCGGTGGCGGGATGTGCTCGGTGCGATGGGCGACGACGCGGTGTGCGGCCGCACGGCGAGTGCGCTGGACGGTATCGCCCCGGCGGACCCGATGGTGTCCTGGCTGGCCTGGCAGACCGCGTTCGGCCTGGGGGCGGCCGGTGACGGCGAGGCGGCCGAGCGGGTGGCGCCCGCGGTGCTCAAGGCCGCGCGGGAGGCCGGGCTGCGGACCTCGTGGACGGAGCGGAACGCGATCTACGAGGACGCCGTCGAGGAGTTCGTCCGCAACGGGCCCTGTGGTCCCACGGCCGCCCCGCTCGCCGCGCTGGACGGGGAGCTCGCCCCGTTCGTCCGCGCGAATGTGCTGGGCGCGGCGCTGCTCCAGCTCACCATGCCGGGCGTCCCCGATCTCTACCAGGGCACCGAAGCCGGTTATGCCGCGCTGGTCGACCCGGACAACCGGCGGCCGGCCCGCTTCCGCCCCGAGGTGCTCACCGCGCTGGACGGCGGAAGCCCGCCGGGCGATCTGTCCGATGAGAAGCTCCGGCTGACCGCCGCGGCGCTCCGGCTGCGGCGCGACCATCCGCAGTGGTTCGGCGCCGCGGCCTCGTACGAGCCGGTGTACGGGGAGGGCCCGGCGGCCGAGCACTGTGTGGCGTTCTGCCGCAGCGGGCGGGTGCTGACGGTGGTGACCCGGCTGTCGCTGCGGCTGGTGGAGACCGGCGGCTGGTGGGACACCCTGCTGCGGCTGCCGTCGGAGGGCCCCTGGCGCGAGCTGCTGAGCGGGCGCGAGCTGCCGGGCGGCGCGGTGGTGGGGCTGAGCGACCTGCTGGCGGAGTCGCCGGTGGCGCTGTTCGTGCGGGAGTGATGAGTCGTCAGTTTCTGCTGTCCCGCCGCCCCTCCGCGAGTGAGATGGCGTCAGTGTCCGGCGTCCCGCGGTCCCTCCGCGCTGGCCACCACCGTGCGCAGCAGCTCCGTGAACTCCGCGGCCGCGCCGGTCGGTTCGACCCGGGAGAAGACCGTGATGTCGCGGTGCCAGGGCGGGTCGGTGGGCACGACCGCGCAGTCGAGGCCGCGGAGTTCATGGGCCGCGGTCAGCAGGACACCGACGCCCGCCGACGCCATCCGGACGGCCGTGGAGCTGTGCTGGGTGCGGACCGCGGTCCGCGGGGTGAAGCCGGCCCGTTCGCACTCCCGGTCCAGCCACCGCCGGCCGTCGACGACCGGCTCCAGGCTGCACCGCACCCACGGGCGGTCCGCCAGCTCGGCGAGGCGGACCGACTCCCGGGCGGCGAGCGGGTCACCGTGCGGGACGACCAGCACCATCCGCTCCCGTCCCACGACGGTGACCGGCCCCGGCCAGTCCTTGGGGCGCGGGCCGAGCGCCAGATCGGCGACCCCGCGGGCCATCTGCTCGTCCAGCTCCTCGGTGGTGGCGTACTCATGGAGCACCAGACGGACGCCCGGACGGGTACGGGCCCAGCGGGCACAGACCTCCGGGAGCACCCCGACCGCCTGGGAGTGCACCGTCGCGATATGCAGTTCACCGCTCTCCGCACCGCCCGCCGCGAGCGCGGCGCGGCGGGCCTGCCGGGCGCTGCGGACCGCGAGCTGGGCGTGCGGGAAGTAGGCCCGGCCCATCGCGGTCAGCCGCACCCCGCGGGTCATCCGCTCCAGCAGCGGGCCGCCGACCGTCCGCTCCAGCGCCTTGATCTGGTGCGAGAGCGCGGACTGGGTGACATGCAGCGCCTCGGCGGCGCGGGTGAAGGACTCCTGCTCCACGACCGCGACGAGGTACTCCATCTGCCGCAGACTCATGCCCGCCCCTCCCGGTGCCCTCGGCCCTTCATGCCGTGCCGTACGGGAAGAAGCACCGGCGTATGAAGGTTCTTCATCACCTCCATGGAAACATTGCCTTGGACTCATCACCGCAGGTGGGCGCAGTCTGAGCAGATGAGTGAGACAGACCCGAACACGACGGACGTCATCGTCATCGGCGGCGGCACCGGCGGCTACAGCACCGCCCTGCGCGCCGCGTCCCTGGGGCTGCGGGTGGTGCTGGCCGAACGCGATCTGATCGGCGGTACCTGTCTGCACCGCGGCTGCATCCCCAGTAAGGCCATGCTGCACGCGGCCGAGCTGGTGGACGGCATCGCGGAGGCCCGCGAGCGGTGGGGCGTCAAGGCCACCGTCGACTCCCTGGACTGGCCGGCCCTGGTGGCCACCCGCGACACCATCGTCGCCCGCAACCACCAGGGCGTGGCCGGGCACTTGCGGACGGCGGGGGTGCGGGTCCTCCAGGGCACCGCGCGGCTGACCGGGCCCCGTACGGTCCATGTCGAGGGCGCCGGGGAATTCACCGCGCGGCGCGGCATCGTGCTGGCCACCGGCTCCCGGCCGAGGATGCTGCCGGGCCTGGCCGCGGACGGCCGACGGGTGGTGACCAGCGACGACGCACTGTTCGCGGCCGGGCTTCCGGCGTCCGTCCTCGTCCTGGGCGGCGGGGCGATCGGCGTCGAGTACGCGTCCTTCCACCGCTCCATGGGGGCCGAGGTCACCCTCGTCGAGGCGGCCGGGCGGCTGCTTCCGATGGAGGACGAGGACGTCGGCCGCCATCTGGCGCGCGGGCTGAAGAAGCGCGGTATCGCGGTCCGTACGGGCTCGACGCTCACCGGCACCGAGCTGCTGCCGGACGGGGTGCGGGCCACCGTGCGCACCCCGAAGGGCGAGGAGCTGGTGATCGAGGCCGAGCGGCTGCTGGTCGCGGTGGGGCGGGCCCCGGTGACGGACGGGCTGGAGCCGGCGGCGGCCGGGCTGGCGGCGGACGAGCGGGGGTTCGTCGCACCGGCGGACTGGTCCCGGCTGGAGACCGCGGTCCCCGGCATCCATGTGGTCGGCGATCTGCTGCCGCCGCCGTCCCCGGGGCTGGCCCATGCGTCCTTCGCGGAGGGCCTGTTGGTGGCCGAGACGCTGGCGGGCCTCCCGTCGCGGGCGGTGGACTACGCGACCGTGCCGCGGGTGACGTACTCCGCACCGCAGACCGCGTCGGTCGGCCGGACCGAGGCCGAGGCGCGCGCCGCCGGCGTGGACATCAAGGTGAACACCATGCCGCTGGCCGCCACCGCTAAGGGCATGGTGCACGGCCAGGGCGGGATGGTGAAGGTGATCGCGACGGCGGACGGTGCGGGCGGTGAGGCCACCGGCACGGTGCTCGGGGTCCATCTCGTCGGGCCGCATGTCTCGGAGATGATCGCGGAGAGCCAGCTGATCGTGGGCTGGGACGCCGAACCGGCCGATGTCGCCCGGCACATCCACGCCCATCCGACGCTGTCGGAGGCGGTCGGCGAGGCGTTCCTGACGCTGGCGGGGCGGGGGCTGCACCAGCACTGAGCGGGCCGGGGCCGGGACCGTAATTCGGTTGCGGTCCCGCGCCGGGCTGACAGCATGGCCGCGTACGACGGTTCGTTTCCCTGAGCAAGGAGCACGGAATGCGCGGATTCCTCGGAACCACTCATCGCCCCCACCGGACGACAGTTCTTGAGGAAACCACCTTCCATGCATCCTTCGCGCACCCTGAACATCGGCATTCTCGCCCACGTCGACGCGGGTAAGACCAGCCTCACCGAGCGGCTGCTGTTCGACACCGGCGCCATCGAGCACCTCGGCAGCGTCGACGCCGGTGACACCCGCACGGACACCGGTGAGCTGGAGCGGCAGCGCGGTATCACCATCCGCTCCGCCGTCGCCTCCTTCACCGTCGGCGGCACCCAGGTCAATCTCCTCGACACCCCCGGCCACTCCGATTTCATCGCCGAGGTCGAGCGCGCGCTCGGGGTGCTCGACGGCGCCGTGCTGCTGCTGTCCGCGGTGGAGGGCGTCCAGGCCAGGACCCGGGTGCTGATGAAGACACTGCGGCGGCTGCGGCTGCCCACCCTGCTGTTCATCAACAAGATCGACCGGGCCGGCGCCCGGGGCGAGCCGCTGCTCGCCGACATCCGCCGGCTGCTGGCGCCGGTCGCCGTCCCGATGACGTCCGTGACCGGCCTGGGCACCGCGCGGGCCGCGTCCGTGCCGTACGACCTGGCGGACCCGCGGGTCCGCGAGCGGATCGCGGAAGTCGTGGCCGAGGCCGATGAGTCGATGCTGGATCTGCTGGTCAGCCGGCTCCCTGGCGGGCCGGACGCGGGCGACGGTCGCCCGCCGCTGACCGCGGACCGGCTCCGTGCGGCGCTGGCCGCCCGGACCGCCGACGGCTCGCTGCACCCGGTCTACTTCGGCTCCGCCCTCGGCGGCCAGGGCGTCGGCGCGCTCATCGACGGGATGGTCCGGCTGATCCCGCCCGCACCGGCCGGTCCGGGCACCGAGCCGCGGGGCACGGTCTTCGCCGTGCATCAGCCGCCGCACGGCGAACGGACGGCGTATCTCCGGCTCTACGCGGGCGAGTTGCGGCCACGGCAGCAGATCACCCTCCACCGGCCCGGCACGGACGGCACCGACGGCACCCTGACCGGCCGGATCACCGCCCTCCAGGTCGTCGGCCGGCCGCCCGGCGACGACCGGCCGCTCACCCCGGGCCAGATCGCGGTGCTCCGCGGGCTGCCCGGCATCCGCACCGGTGACCGTCTCGGCCCGCCCGGCGACGGACCCGCCGGCGCCGCGCTGTTCCCCTCCCCCACCCTCGAAACCCTGGTCCGGGCCCGTATCCCGGCACAGGCCGCCGCACTGCGCACCGCGCTGCTGACGCTCGCCGACCAGGACCCGCTGCTCCAGGTCCGCCCCGCGCCCGGCGGTGCCACCTCGGTGCTGCTGCACGGCGAGGTGCAGAAGGAGATCCTCGCCGCCACCCTGCACCAGGAGCACGGCATCGAGGCCGAGTTCGCGCCGAGCCGGGTGGTGTGTGTCGAGCGGCCGTGCGGGGTCGGCGAGGCGTGCGAGGAGATCGCCCGGCACGGCCACACCGGGCCCTGGGCCACGGTCGGACTCCGGGTCGAGCCGGGCGCCCGGCACTCCGGCCCGGTCTTCGCCTACGAGACCGAACTGGGCGCCCTGCCACACGGCTTCCACCAGGCCATCGAGGAGACGGTGCAGGCGACCCTGCGGCACGGACCGCGCGGTCTGGCGGTGACGGACTGCCGGGTGGTGCTGACCCGGTCCGGTTTCGTCGGCCCGGTCAGCACCGCCGGGGACTTCCGTACGGTCACTCCCCGGGTGCTGCGGCGCGCCCTGGAGCGGGCCGGTACCCGGGTCTACGAGCCGTATCACGCCTTCGAGGCGGACATCCCGCTCGCCGCGCTGGCGCCGGTGACCGCCCGTCTCGCGGCGCTGGGCGCCGAGTTCGCCGAGACCACCGGCGGCCGGCACTCCTGGCTGGTCAGCGGGGTCCTCCCGGCGCGCCATGTCCAGGATTTCCAGGGGCTGTTGCCCGGTCTGACGCACGGCGAGGGGGTGTGGACGTCCGCCCCCTCGGGCGACCGTCCGGTGCGGGGGAACGCGGCACCGGAGGAGAGCGGATCCCGGTGAGGCGGCGGCCGCCGGGCCGGAGCGGGCCGGGGCCCATGGCCCTTCCGTCGCGCGCGGCCCGGCTCAGCGCTCCGTCAGGACGTAATCCACCTGGCCGAACCGGATGTGGTCCCCGGGGCCGACCGGCACCTCGCCCACCACCCGGCGGCCGTTGACGCAGGTGCCGTTGGTGGAGCCGAGGTCGCGCAGCAGCCAGCCCTTGCCGGCGCTGCGGAGTTCGGCGTGCGCACGGGAGACCGTCTCGTGGTTGAGGCGCAGACCGGAACCGGGAGCCCGCCCTATGAGCAGCGGGAGCGGGCCCGGCTCGGGCAGCAGCAGCTTCGGCAGCCGCTCCGTACGCCAGGCGCGGCGCACCCGGAGGTGGAAGGCGGACGCCCGGCCCACCATCCGCAGCACCACGCCCTGGACCCTGCCGCGGCTCGCCAAGTCGGCGGTGACCAGGTCGAGTTCGGACTGCTGTTGGGCGGTCAGAACGAGTTCCAGGCGCCGCAGGAAAGTGTCCTGGGACAGCCGTCCCTGCGCCGCGCCGTCACGCAGCAGGTCGAGGGCGCGTTCCCGGTCGGCGTCCGACGGCCGCGCCGGACGCGCAGGGAACTCGAGCGAAGTCATACCGGGATTCTCCGGCCACCGCGAGCCGCTGTCCAGGCGATGTGGCTGCGCAGAGCGCTGCGGCGGGCCGGTGACCTAGGGCCTGTCGTTTGGATCAGGCCCTAGCCGGAACGGCCCAGCGAATGGCGGGATGTGGCGCCGCCTCGCCACGTCGGACTGTCGGGCGGCGCGGCGGCGTGCTTGGGTCGGGGACCGGGACCGAACGAAGGAGGACGGCCGTGCTGTTCGAGGTGTGGGCGCCACAGGCCGGGCGGGTCGCTCTCCAGTGGGCGGGGGGCCGGGCGGGCGAGCCGCCGGTCCCGATGGAGCGCGACCCCGGCCGCGCGGGCTGGTGGCGGGCCGAGGCACCGGCCCGGGACGGGGACCGGTACGCCTTCCGGCTGGACGGCGGGCCACCGCTGCCCGATCCACGGGCCGCCCGGCTGCCGGAGGGCCCCGGCGGGCCCGCCGCGGTCGTCGTACACGACCGGTTCGACTGGCGGCATCCGTGGCCGGGCCGCCCGCTGCCCGGTGCGGTCCTCTACGAACTGCACATCGGGACGTACACCCCCGAGGGCACCTTCGACGCCGCCGCCGCGCGGCTGCGCCACCTCGCCGACCTGGGCATCACCCATGTCTCCCTGATGCCGGTCTGCCCGTTCCCCGGCACCCATGGGTGGGGGTACGACGGGGTCGCGCCCTGGGCGGTGCACGAACCGTACGGCGGACCGGACGGCCTCAAGCGGTTCGTGGACGCGGCGCACGGGCACGGGCTGGGGGTCGTGCTCGACGTGGTGCACAACCACCTCGGCCCGTCCGGCAACCCTCTCCCGGCGTTCGGGCCGTACTTCACCGACACCCATCGGACCCCGTGGGGCGCGGCGGTCAATCTCGACGCCCCCGGTTCCGACGAGGTGCGCGCCTACTTCCTCGCCAGTGCGCTCTCCTGGCTGCGCGACTACCGGCTCGACGGACTGCGGCTGGACGCCGTGCACGCGCTGCACGACGACCGCTCGCCGCACTTCCTGGCCGCCTTGTCCGCCGCCGTCGACGCGCTGGCCGCGCGGCTGGGGCGCCCGCTGTTCCTGGTCGCCGAGTCCGACCTCAACGATCCGCGCACCACCGCGCCCCGGGCGGACGGCGGGCACGGGCTGCACGCCCAGTGGAACGACGACTTCCACCACGCCCTGCACACCGCGCTCACCGGCGAATCCCAGGGCTATTACGCCGACTTCGCGCGGGCCCCGCTCGCCGCCCTCGCCAAGACGCTGACCGGCGGCTTCTTCCACGACGGTACGCACTCCGCCTTCCGCGGCCGGCGGCACGGCGCACCGCTCGATCTGCGGGTGACCCCCGCGTACCGGCTGCTGGCCTACGCCCAGACGCACGACCAGATCGGCAACCGTGCGCTCGGCGACCGGCTCGCCGCCGGGCTCTCCCCCGGCCTGCTCGCCTGCGCCGCCACGCTGGTGCTGTGCGCGCCGTTCACCCCGATGCTGTTCATGGGCGAGGAGTGGGGCGCGACCACGCCATGGCAATACTTCACCGATCACCAGGATCCGGAGCTGGCGGCGGCCGTACGGGAGGGGCGGCGGCGCGAGTTCACCGCACACGAGTGGGCCGGGGACGCCGGGGACTGGCCCGACCCGCAGGATCCGGCGACCCGTGACCGCTGTGTCCTGGACTGGACCGAACCGGCCCGGGAGCCGCACACCGCGCTGCTGGCCTGGCATCGCACCCTGCTGACGCACCGTCATGAGCTGCCCCCGCTGACCGACCCGGACCCGCGGCACACCGCCGTCCACTACGACGAGGCGGCCCGCTGGCTCCTGCTGCGGCGCGGCCCGCTACGGGTGGCGGTCAATCTCGCGCCGGACACCACGGCCGCCGTCCCGGTGGGCGACGACGGCGGGGCCGGGCTCCAGGCCCTGGCCGGCTGGCCCGGCGCCCGGCTCCCCGGCGCGGACGGGGTGCTGCGCCTGCCGCCGGAATCGGCGGTGGTGCTGGGGCCCTGAGGGCCGTCCCGTCATCCCTGGCGGGACAGCCATCGGACCTGGCGGGCGCAGCCCTCGGGCGGTGTCGCTCAGTGCGAGAACTCCGCGACGAACGCCGCGCAGAACGCCTCCAGATCGGCCGGCTTCCGGCTGGTGATCAGGGTGTTCGGTCCGGCGGTGCAGATCTTGACCTGCTCGTCGACCCAGGTGCCGCCCGCGTTACGGATGTCGGTCCGCAGGCTCGGCCAGGAGGTCAGCGTGCGGCCCCGCACCACATCGGCCTCGATCAGCGTCCACGGCGCATGACAGATCGCGGCCACCGGCCGCCCGGCGTCGAAGAAGGACTTGATGAACGCCACGGCCCGCCGGTCCAGCCGCAGGGCATCCGGGTTGGCGACCCCGCCGGGCAGCACCAGCCCGTCGAAGTCCGCCGCGGTCGCCTCGTCCACCGTCAGATCGACGGGGAAGGTGTCCGCCTTGTCGAGGTGGTGGAACGCCTGCACCTTGCCCGTGTGGGTGGAGACCAGCGTCGGGCCGCCGCCCGCGTCGGTCACCGCCTGCCACGGCCGGGTCAGCTCGACCTCTTCGGTGCCCTCCGGAGCCACCAGAAACGCCGCCTGCATACCGAGCTCACGTCCCTTCGTCGGGTCGCGAAGCGGGGAGGGGCCCCGCTCCCACACCTCTCGACCATAACGGCCCACCCGGCCCTCGCTCATCCGCGGGACGGGGCGGTGCTCCCGGCCCCGGACGGCCCGGTGCACAGCTGCCGCCGCCGGCCGGCCGCGCCGTCCACCGGCCGCCCGAAACCGCAGGTCAGGCGGGCCGGCCGGTCGCCCGAGTGTCCATCGCCGGGCCCTCTGCTGGACACTGTGTCTATGCCCCTGCACCTCTCCGATCTGCTGGCCCGGCCCGATCTCCGGCTGTCGGTCACCTACGACGTGCCGCCGCGGCTGCTGGCCCGCACGATCGAAGCGGCGACCGTCTCGGATCTCCCGGCGCCGGGAAAGTGGCTCCAGGGCGGCGAACTCCTGATGACCATCGGCCTGTTGCTGCCGCAGGAGCCGGCCGCGTGCCGGGCGTACGTGCGGGACGTGGCCGAGGGCGGGGCGGCCTGTCTGGCGCTCGGCCTGGGGCAGGGGCTGCCGTACCAGGAGGCGCCGGAACCGCTGGTGACCGCGGCCGCGGAGGCCGGGCTGCCGCTGCTGACGGTGCCGGACGGGGTGCCGTTCATCGCCGTCACCAAGGCGGTCTTCGCGGCACGGGCCGAGGAGCAGCGGGCGCGGCTTCAGCGGGCGTTCGCGACCCAGCGGCGGCTGACGGCCGCGGCGACCGGCGACGGGCTGCGGCCGATGCTGGCGGAGTGGACCGCCGCCACCGGGGTCGGCGCGGCGGTGTTCGACCCGCTGGGGCGGCTGCTCGCGGCGGGTGAGCGGGCGCAGCGGACGCCGCCGGCACCGGCCCGGGACCTGATCGAACGGGTCGCCGCCCGCGGACTGCGCGGCAGCGCGTCCAGCACGGCCGCCGGGCAGCAGCTGGAGGTGCAGCCGCTGGGGGCGCGCCGGCTGCGCGGGCTGCTGCTGCTCACCGGCCGCCCGGACGACGCCGCCCGTTCGGTCGTCCCCGGCCTGGTCTCGCTGCTCTCGCTGGAGCTGGAGCGCCGTCACCTGCGCGATGAGCCGGAGCGCCGTCGCCGGTCGGCGCTGCTTTCGGAGCTGCTGGCGGAGGAGGATCCGGCCGCCGGGCGGGCCCGGGACATGCTGCGTTCGGTGGGGCTGACGGCCGAGCGGGTGCGCGGGGTCGTGGTGGCGGCGGGCGGTGACGCGGGCGAGCACGGGGCCTCCGCCGCGCCGGGGTCCGGGGCGGGGGTGGCGGACGGCGCCGCGCAGGAGATGGCCGCCGATCTGGCGCTGGCGATGCCCGGTGGCCTGGTCAGGGTGGTGGACGAGGCGCCGGGCGCGGTCATCGAGGCGGTGGTCGGCGAGGATCTGGACATCCGTGATGTGCTCGCCCGTTTCGCCCCGGGCCGCCCGGCCGGCATCGGCCCGGCCACCGCCCCGGAAGCGGTACGGGTGTCCGTGCGCCAGGCGGCCGGCCTGCTCGCCGTCAGCCGGTCGAGCGGCGAGCCCGCGGAGGCCCGGCAGAGCCAGGCCAGCCGGCTGCTGCTCGACCTGGGCGACCGCCGGACGCTGCACGGCTACGCCGACACCGTGCTCGGCCCGCTCGATCTCGCGGACAACGGGGAGGAGTTGACCGCCACCCTCGCGGCCTGGCTGGAGACCGGCGGCGCCTGGGACGCCACCAGCCGGCGCCTCGGCGTCCACCGGCACACCGTCCGCAACCGCCTCGACAAGGCCATGGACCTCACCGGCCGCCGCCTCGACGACCCCGACGACCGCTTCGACCTGTGGCTGGCCACCCGCATCCGCCGCGGCGACACCGCCCCCACCGGCACCAACGGCCGGCCGGCAGCGCCGCCGCCAGGGCGGTGACGCGGGGCTCCCTAGGGGTGTCTCTCCCCAGGTCCGCGCTTCACTCTCGCGCCCGCACCGTCTTTACTTCGATGATGACCTACGAGATCCGCACCCCCACGCCCGGCGCCGCCGGGCCCGCCGCCGGCTCCTCGCACGGCGGCGGCCGCGGCAGATTGGTGGCCGTCAGCGATCTGCACGTCCGCTACAAGGAGAACCGCGACATCGTCGAGGGGTTAAGACCCGAGTCCGACGACGACTGGCTGCTGGTCGCCGGCGACGTCGGGGAGTTCGTCTCCGACATCCGCTGGGCGCTGTCGCTGCTCAGCAGCCGGTTCGCCCAGGTGGTGTGGGTGCCCGGCAATCACGAACTGTGGACCCCGGCCCAGGACCCGGTGCAGCTGCGCGGTGTGGAGCGCTATGAACATCTGGTGGACATCTGCCGGGAGTTGGGCGTGCTCACCCCCGAGGACCCGTATCCGGTGTGGGAAGGCGCCGGCGGTCCCGTCGTCATCGCACCGCTGTTCCTCCTCTACGACTACACCTTCCGGCAGCCGGGGACGACGTCCAAGAAAGAGGCGCTCGCCCGGGCCGAGAAGGCCGGGGTGGTCTGCACCGACGAGCACTTTCTGCACCCGGACCCGTATCCGACCCGGGAGGCGTGGTGCCGGGCGCGGGTGGCCGGGACCGAGGCCCGGCTCGCCGCCGTTCCTGAGGAGTTGCCCACGGTGCTCGTCAACCACTGGCCGGTGGTGCGCGAGCCCACCAGGCCCCTGTGGTACCCGGACTTCGCGCTGTGGTGCGGTACGGAGTCGACCGCGGACTGGCCGCGCCGCTTCCGTGCCGCCGCCGTCGTGTACGGCCATCTCCACATCCCGCGGCTGCTGACGCTGGACGGCGTACCGCACCAGGAGGTCTCGCTCGGCTATCCGCGGGAGTGGCAGCGCCGGGCCGCCGCGCCGGGCCGCCCGGTCCAGATCCTGCCCCAGCCGGCCACGGTCGCCTCCGGCACCCCCGGGAGCCCCGCATGATCGAGAAGCTGCTGCCGGCCCCGGTCAGGACCGCCGAGGCTTTCGATGACGCGCCGCTGTCCGAGATGTTCCCCGAGGAGCGGGCGCAGGTGGCCAACGCCGTGCCCAAGCGGCAGCGGGAGTTCGGCACCGTACGCGGCTGCGCCCGCCGGGCCCTGGCCGAGCTGGGCTTCGCCCCCGCTCCCCTGCTCCCCGGCCCCAACCGGGAGCCGCAGTGGCCGGACGGCGTCGTCGGCGCCATGACGCACTGCGCCGGCTACCGCGCCGTGGCGGTGGCCCGCGCGGGAGAGGTACGGACGATCGGCCTGGACGCGGAGCCCAATCTGCCGGTGAACGACCCCGGGGTGGTCGACCTCGTCACCCTCCCCGAGGAGCGCGCGCAGCTCCGCCGGCTGGCCGCGCTCCAGCCCGAAGTCTGCTGGGACCGCCTGGTGTTCAGCGCGAAGGAGAGCGTCTACAAGGCGTGGTACCCGCTCACCCGCCGCTGGCTCGACTTCGAGGAGGCGCTGCTCACCCTCGACCCGACGAACGCCACCTTCACCGCGCGGCTGCTCGTCCCCGGGCCCGTGGTGGACGGCAGGGAACTCACCGAGTTCAGCGGCCGGTGGCTCGTCGGTTCGGGGCTGGTGGTGACGGCGATCGTGGAAATGGTGTGACCGAGCGGCCGCGGGGGGGGGCAGGTGTCCCCGCGGCCCATCCGGTGTCAAATGACGCACCGGCAGCGGGGTACCCGCCGACCTTGGGGTATTTTTCATGGCCCGTCAGGACGTTGAAGGGTCATCAGCCCACTCATGCAAGAGCACAGCGACACCACCGGTGGGACCGCGCCCTCCGACACCGAGCTGGTCCGGCGTATCCGTGCGGCGGCCGGGCCCGGCGGCCGGCTGTCGGCCGGCCCGTATGGCGCGCCGGTTCCGGACGGCGAGGCCGGGGCGGGTGAGGAAGCCCTCAACGAGTTCCACCGCCGGCACTACGCCGCCGTACTCGCCTACGCCCGCGGCTGCTGCCGGTCCTCCCAGGCGGCAGCCGATCTGACGAAGGAAGCCATCAACGGCGTCCTGCACTCCCCCGGCCCGGAGGAGGCTTCCGACGCGGCCTGGCGGGACAGCTTGCTGGCGGCGGTACGCCACACCGCCGCCGCCTGGCACCAGCATTCCCGGAACACCGAGCTGCGCGACGACTTCGCGTCCTGGCTGGCCGCACAGCCGGGGGAAGGACCCGGTCCCGCGGACGGCGCTCAGCCGCCCGCGGCCGGGGGCGGCCGGCCGGCCGGCGCCGGCGTGCCCACGGCCGGGATGAGCTTCTCGGGGACGGTCCCGCCCGCCGCGCCGGACCAGCCCCGGCGGGCGTGGTTCTCACCGGCGCGGATCACCCTGCTCGCGGTCGCCGTGGCCGTCCTGGCCGGTGTCGCGATATCCGCCGGCCCGCTGTTCGGCCCGTCGCGGCACGATGCCGAGGCCGGCGGACCCGCACCCTCCGGACGCGCGTCGGCGCCCGCTGCGGACCGGTCGCCGTCCGCCCCGCCCAAGGGCTCGGCGAGCGCCTCCCGCTCGGCGTCCGGCTCCCCGGACCCCACCCGCAGCGCGGGCTCGAAGCATCCGAAGCCGCGGCACCCCTCGCCCGAGAAGCCCTCGCGCTCCGCCCGTCCGAGCCACCGGAGCAAGCCGCCGGCCCACACCACCTCGCTGACCGACCGGCAGCCGATCGCCAGCAGCGACAGCTACGCGCCCACGCGGCTGAACAGCAGCATCGACGGACATCCCCTCACCATCCAGGGAGTCGGCTACCCGCAGGGCCTGGGCGCGCACGCCGACAGCCAGATCCTCTACGACCTCGGCGGCTCCTGCTCCGCCCTCACCGTGGATGTCGGCGTCGATGACGAGGTGGGCGCCAACGGCTCCGTGGTCTTCCAGATCTACCGGGACAACACCCTGGTCGCCGACAGCGGGCTGATGACCGTCGACCGGCCCGCCAAGCGCCTCACCGCGGATCTCTCCGGCGGCAGCCAGCTGCGGCTCGTGGTCACCGACGGCGGCAACGGCAACAACTCCGACCACGCCGACTGGGGCGGCCCCCAGCTCACCTGCCGCTGATCCGGCCGCGGGAGAGGGGCCGGATCGACGGATGGGCACGGCTTGCACAAACCCCCGCCCTCCCAAAAGCGAGGCGGGGACGCTGCGCGATGCAGGTGGTACTCGGCACGGTCGGACTCGCCGAGGCGAAGCCACCCGGCCCACACGTAGGGGATCGGCGACGATGGCCTCGCGCCCGCGGTGCGCGATGGCCGAAACCGGATCAACAAAGTAGGGCGAGGCAAGCGGGAGCCCTACGGGAACAGGGCTGCTGACCTCACAGTAGAGCAGCTTTCAGACATTCTCCGGCAGGATGCGACAACGACGCCCGGGACAACTAGCGTTGGCGGAAATCCGTGGGTGCAAGGGGGAAGCACATGGACCCGGTTACTGCCGCCGCAGCCGCTGCGGTCGCACTGGTGGTCAAGGGTGCGCTGGAGTCCGCCGGCCAGGAAGCCGGCCGGTCCGGCTGGAGCGGCGGCACAAGGCTGATCGAGCGGGTGCGTGCCCGCTTCCGGGGCGACGGCGAGGCGGTGGACGCCCTCGACCGGGTGGAGCAGAGCCCGGATGACACAGCGGCACAGGAACAGTTGCAGCGCATGCTGCTGGCCCACATGCTTCGTGACCGCGACTTCGAGTCCGATATCCGCCGGCAGGTCGATGAGGCGGTGGCGGCCCAGCGTGGCAGGGCACAGGTGAACGCGGCCCTCATCAAGAACGCCCAGGTGTTCAACGAAAAGGTGGAGATCCAGGGCGACTGGAACATCTCCTGACACCATCCGGGCCGGCACGAAAGTTTCGACTTCATGAGTGAGGAAGCACCGGCGGGCGACGCTCCGCACGGCGCCGGGAAGGGCGACGCCCCGGACCCCGCACACGACCGCGCGCCCTCCCCGCCCGAACGGCACGACGAGGAGAGCGACGGCCCGGTCAGCGAATCGCAGGCGCTGCATTCCCTGGTGAACGGCGGGGGTCACGACGATACGGAGCGCTCCGAGGCGGTGCGGGCGGGTGCCATCGCCGACCTCATCGCCGAGCGCCTCAACGCCGACGCCGCCGGAACCCGGATCGGCACACTGGCTCTCTTCAACGATTCCGTCAGTTTCGGCGGCGGCTTCATCACCGGGGGCCGCAGCGGAGCCCGGGCATCGGGCGGACCCGCCACGATCGCCCTCGATGACGCGGAACTCTCCGAA
This sequence comes from Streptomyces sp. NPDC127097, assembly GCF_042724075.1. Classification (NCBI taxonomy): domain Bacteria; kingdom Bacillati; phylum Actinomycetota; class Actinomycetes; order Kitasatosporales; family Streptomycetaceae; genus Streptomyces; species Streptomyces sp. NPDC127097. Next base: position 137,692 of record NZ_JBHXFI010000004.1, read on the forward strand.
TACACCGAGCTGTACATCCACCCCAGCTCGTACGACGAAGCGCTGGATCTCCTGCACCAGCGCCATCTGCTGGTGCTGACCGGGCCACCGGGCAGCGGTCGCGAGGCTACCGCCGTGAATCTCCTCGCGGAGGCGATGGCCATCAGCGGCACGAGCGGCGGTGCCTGCCATCGCATCCTCGATCCGACGGCGATCGCCGCTGCCGACTGGGAGCCGCCTGCCAAGAACAGCGGATTCCTCGCCGTCCTCGACGACGGCCCGGCGGGTGCCGAGGCATTCGGGCCGACCGCTCTTCGCGGGCTGGCCGCAGCCGTGGCCGGGCTCAAGGCCGCACGGAGTCATCTGGTGCTGGTCGGCGGTCACGAACTCGCCGTCGCCGCCTCCGGCGCCGACGGGGTGGCCTGGCATCACCTGTCCGGCGTCGACCCAGTGGCCCTGGTGAAGCGTCGGGTGCTCGGGCACGGCCCCGAGCCCGGGAAGGAAGAAGAGCTGCACGCCCTGCTCGAAACAGCCGGTGCGTTGACCGCCCTGCGTGAGCGCCCCTCTGCCCGGCACGCCGCCCGGCTGGCCTCGGTGATCACTGCTGAGGGCGATCTGACGGCCGAGGTCGCCGCATTGCGGGACCCGAGCGACCAGGTACACGCCTGGTTCAGCCGCCACTATGAGCCGGAGGCCATCGGATTCGCCCTGGCCGCAGCCGTGCTGGAGGACAGCAGCTACCTCACGGTCTCGGATGCCGCCATGGCGCTGCGCAACGCCCTCGCCCCCGCCGGCGACGCGCCGCCGGACATCCGCTTCCGCGACCGCCTGGGATACGAACAGCCTTGGATCGAGCTGGTCTTCACCGGGCGGAGCGGGCCGGCGGGACCTCCGCGCGTACGATTCCGCAGCTTGCTGCTGCGGCAGGTGGTGCTCGCCTACGCCTGGACGACTCTCGACGGGCGCCGTGAGGCCGTACTCGCCTGGCTGCGCCGCCTGCTCACCCATGCCGACCTCGAGGTGCGGGCGCGGGCCGCCGTCGCTGCCGGAGTACTGGCATGGGCCGATCACGACTACGCGGTGCACCGTTTCCTGAAGAGCTGGGCGGGCAGCACCTCCTGGCCGGTACGCCAGGCCGCGGCCACCGCCCTCGGCCTGGCCGGCAGCAGGCCGGAAGCAGCCGAGCCGGTCTGGCACCTGCTGCATGCCTGGGCGCGCGGGGGCTCCTCCGCCTACGAACGCAGGCTGGCCGGCACGGCGGCCAATGCCGTCGGCGGCCTGCTCGGCAGGGCCGCACCCGAACGTGCCCTGGACGTGCTGCACGACGCACTCGACCGCAAGGACGACTGGGGCACCCTCACGCCCGTCGCGTGGGGCGGTGTGCACCTCATCCACCAAGGCCGGACCGGTCATGTGCTCCAGGCGTACCTCGACTGGTCCGCCCCGCAGGACCTGTCCCCCATGGTGGTCAAGACGCTGTCGGCGTTCGTCTTCGCAGCCTCCCAGCCGTACGAGGAGACCGCACGGGACGCCACCGGGGCCGTGGACGGCGCCGTGGCCGGGGTGCCCCTGCTACTCAGCCTGCTGCCCGCGCACGGCACGCGGCTCGCCGAGCTGTGGGCGCGGGCGCTGGCCCGTAAGCCGGTCCAGGACACCGCACTCGAGGCGCTCCACAAGTGGATCGACGACTACACCGACCGCTGCCCCGGTTCCGAGGACGCGATCCGCGACCTGCTGGTGGAGATCGCACACCGGCCCGGCAAGCACCGTGAACGGCTTCTGTGGTGGCTGGAGAAGTGGGCGAACGACCGGGAGCGGCCCTCCCGCCACGCCGCGGCTCTGCGTCGCGCCGTGGAACGGACGGCCTGACCGGTCGCGAGCACAGACCGCAGAAGCCCTCGATTACGTCCAGGGCGACCTGCACGACGCAGCGGAGGAGAACGGTGGAGGAGCTGACCTACGACCCCGTGCTGGACAGCCAGACGGTGCCGCGATGGCGATTGTTGAATCCGCTGCGGCCGCCCGCCCCGGGGAGAGCACTGGTGCTGGTACCGGACAGCGGTGTCGCGCTGACGGTGCATCCCGGCGAGGAGATTCCCGCTGCCCGCTTCGGCAGCTACCAGAGCGTCTTCACGGTGGACCTGACCGAGCACCGGTTGGTCCTGGACATCGCGCTGCTCAGCAGGGACGCCACGTTCTCCTTTCGCAGCCGGGTGGACGTGGTGTGCCGGGTCGGCGACCCCGCCGAGGTGGTGGCACGCGGCATCCGAGACATGAGCGGCGCGCTGTACGGCCACTTCCGCCGGATGTTGCGCCGGATATCGCGTGATTACGACATCGGCGAGTTCCACGAGGCGGAGGAGGCACTGAACCGTGCGGTCCGCGACTTCACCGGTGATTCCGCCGTACGGCTGCGCAACATCCATGTCGAACTGCTGGTGGACGACGACGAGATCGCTGCCAGCGGCCGTGAGTACCGCGACGTCGTACGGGAGACCCGGCTGGACGGGATGCGCCGCAAGCGCCACCTGGACATGATCCGGGACGACGGCGTCGAAGGAATCATCGCCGAGATCATGGAAAGGGAAGGCGCGCGCGCCGCACTCGCCTGGATCGAGAAGGGCGAGGCCGAGAAGCGGGAGGCGCGTCTCCAAGCCATGCGAATGGTGCTGGAGCGCGGCGACGCCCACCGCGAGCCCTTCGAGCAGACCGAGCTCGAGCGTGCCGTGGTCGAGGATGTGCTCGGTGACGAGGGGCCGTTCGGCGGGCTGCGCCGCGGTCGGTTCAGGGGAGCCCTCTCCGCGGGCATGAGGTCCTCAACGCCGGAACCGGAACGGCGGGCCGAGGAGGAGTCACCGGGTCGCGGCGCGCTGCGCGGCGAGGTGGTGACGCCGCGTCGCGACACCGCGCCTCCGGAGGACGAACCGGTCCCCCCGCGGCGCACCGCGCACGGGCCGGCCGCCCGGCCCTCGTCCAGTGCGGCGCCCTCGGACTCCGCACCGACGGAGCGCGTGAGCCGGGTGCGTGGCACAGCCAAACGACGGGGCGGCGGTTCCGGCCGGGACGGCGGTGAACGGCGATGACCACACCGAGGAGCATGGAGGGGCCCCCGCCGCGTCCCACGGACGGTTCCGTGGGCACCCCCTCACCGTCACCCGAGGATCCGGCCGAGCCGCCAAGCGCCATTGCGCAGGAGAACCGGCCGGTACCACCACAGATGACGTGGCATCACGGGACGCCGGGCCTCCAGACGCTCGTCGTGTGGACCGAGCGTGTTCCCGGACGAGGCGAGGATGCCGAACCCTTCGTCGCCCATCACTTCGGAACGCAGCAGGGCATGCTCGCGGTCTTCGACGGCTCCGGCGGCGCGGGCTCCTCGCCTGCCTGGCAGGCTCCGGACGGCGACACCCGGACCGGCGCATGGGTCGGTTCGCGAGTGGCCCGACTGGCCGCCGACTGCTGGTTCCACGATGTCGTCGAGCGCGGTCAGGCGGATACGCCCGAACAACTCACCCAATACCTCCGGTACTTCCTGTCCAGGGCACCGCAGCGGCGCAGCAAGATCGTGGGGACGATGCGTCGCCGGCTGCCCACCACGCTCGCCGCCGTGCAGTACCAGATACACGAGGACCAGTCCATCGAGTGGCAGGCGCTCTGGGCCGGAGACTCCCGCGCCTACACCCTCCAGCCCGACGCCGGGCTGCGCGTACTCACCCGCGACCATGCACACGAGAGCGACGCACTCGAACTGCTGCGCTCGGACCCGCCGATGACCAACTCCATCTGTGCGGACCGGGAATTCGTGGTGGACGTCCAGCGCATGTCCTTCCCGCTTCCCTGTGTGTTCCTGGCGGCCACCGACGGCTTCTTCGGATACGTCCATACCCCGGCGGAATTCGAGTACGTACTGCTCAGCACCCTGATGCAGGCGAACAACGAGTGCGAGTGGGCCGATCTGATCCGTCGTGAGGTTCAGGGTTACACCGCGGACGACGCCTCCCTGGCGCTGATCGGACTCGGCTATCAGGACGTGACACACCTCCGCGATGCCTTTGCGGACCGGTATGTCACCGTGCGCGACCGCTATGTACGCGGAAGGCCCCAGGGCACCGATCAGACGGAGAACGTACGCGGCTGGCAGGACGAGACCTGGCGCGCCTACCGCGCGGCCTACGAGACGTTCCTTCCACCGCTGCCGGAGGAGCAGGCATGAAGAACGGGGATGTGATCGCGGGCTACCGCATCATCAGCGAGCCGACCAACGCCAATGGCGGCAAGTGCATGTGGGCGTTCGCCGAGAAGGGCGGCCGGCAATTCTTCTTGAAGCGCTTCCTGGAGCCCAAACGGCCTCGCGAGGGCTCCACGGCGAGCGCGGCAAGCCGGCGGATCCGCCTGGAGGTGTGCGAGGAGTTCGAGAACCGGCACCGCACCATCATGAAACGGCTGCGCCCCGATGCCCGGGGCGGCGGCAATCTCGTCCTCGCCCAGGACTTCTTCCACGAGGGCAGCACGTACTACAAGGTCACCGAGCGGATCGACACCTCCTCACTGGAGAAGCCGCAGGCACTGGAGCCCCGCCAGAAGGCGGTGCTGCTCAAGACCCTGGGGATGAGCCTGCAGCAACTGCACGACATCGATGTGGTGCACGGCGATCTCAAGCCACTGAACGTGCTGGTGCAGAAGCGGGAGGGCATGGCCTTCCACACCGCGAAGCTGATCGACTTCGATGACGCCTATGTGTCCCGTATGCCGCCGGGGCCCCAGGACATCGCCGGGGACTCGCTCTACGGCGCTCCGGAGTGGCGGAACTACGTCCAGGAGGAAGGGGACGTCCGGCCCGAGCACCTCACGACGGCGGTGGACATCTTCGCTCTCGGGCTGATGACGCACTACTACCTGACGGGTGCGACACCCGGGCACGCCGCGCAGTACGGCTCCCCGGCGGACGCGGTCAACGCGGGCGAGGAGCTGACCATCGACGCGCGCCTGTCGGATTCCATGCGCGGTCTGATCCGGGCCATGACGGCGCGGGAACCGGGTCGTCGGCCGCGGATGGCCACCTATCTGACGGCGCTCAAGGACCCTCAGGTCTGTGCGCTCCAGCACCGGCGGCCCGGTACCTCAAGACCGGTGGATGCGGAACCTGCCGGTACGGGCCCGGTGACAACGGGCACGGAACCGGGCGCTGCGGCACCCCGCACCAGCCGCATCCGCGCCAACCTCACGGGCGGCGGGAGCGCGCGCCCCACCGCCGGCACGCCCGAGCCCGCTCCGGCATCCGCTCCCCCTTCGGGTCCCGAAAACACCGCGGCTCCAACGCCGCCGGCGGAGCCCGGGCCCCCCGCGCGCAGGACGTCCAGGGTGCGGATCAACCTGGGCGATCGCCGCAAGCCGTAACGCCAGTCCAAGGAGGCACCATATGAACGCGAACGTCGAGCAGTACCAGGGGAACCTTCAGTACGCGGTGGACATCGTGCTGTGCATCGATGCGACCGCCAGCATGTTCCCCGTCCTGGACTCGGTGAAGTCCAGTTCGTTGCAGTTCCATGACCGTCTCCATGACGTCATGGCGAAGAAGGGCAAGGCGATCAGTCAGCTCAGGCTGAAGGTCATCGCCTTCCGTGACTTCGGCGATGATCCGTCCAACGCCATCGAGCAGACGGACTTCCTCCAGTTGCCCGCGCAGTCCGATGCCTTCAATGCCTTCGTCCGGGGAATCGACGCCATGGGCGGCGGCGACATCCCGGAGTCCGGCCTCGAAGCACTGGCTCTTGCCATCAATTCGCCCTGGGAGAGGGGGCTCGACCGAAGGCGGCACGTGGTCGTGATGTTCACCGACGCGCCTGCCCATCCGCTGGGCACAGCGGGTGCCTCGGCACAGTCGTACCCCGCCTCGATTCCGCGCAGCATGGACGAACTCTTCGAGCAGTGGGGCTATGCGCGCAGCCAGAGCGCGGTGATGGAGCAGTCGGCCAAGCGGCTGGTGCTCTTCGCGCCCGAGGGCAGCCCATGGTCTGACCCCATCGCCGAGGAGTGGGACCTGACGCTGCACTTCGAGTCCAAGGCAGGAGAGGGCCTTGAGGAATTCGAGATGGACGAGATCATCGAGACCATTGCGAACAGCCTGTGAGGCTGGAATTGCCGGATTGTGAGCTGAACGTAGCCGAAGGAATCCTGAAATTCGGCTGGCGAGGCTTCGCCTGGTTGGAGGTATTCGTCAACCGCTGTGTCGCGGTGCGGTTCCGGCCGCGCGGGCAGGACGGCAGCCGGCAGCTCGTGTTCCAGTTCCGGCGGGAAAACCAGGAGTCCGGTGGCACCGTCGTGGCGCTGGCCGACGTCCCGCCCGAATGGGCCGCCCGGGCAGAGCGGTTCGTGGCGGCTCTCGAGCGCGAGTACGGGATCAGGAACGTGACGTCGGAGGAGGCAGAGGAGGAGCCGCTGGCCCGGGTGCCCTCCGCGGGCCAGGACTGGCTCGTCTCCCCCGCGGGTGCTCCTGCGGAGGAGCTCTACGCGGAAGTGTTCCACCGGATCGAAGCAGAACCGGCGTCCTAGGCGCCAGGGGGAGGGAGAGGGGTGTCGGGGGCGAACTGGCGGTGTACGGCATGCGATACGTACAACGATCCCGGTCTGACGGCGTGCGAGGCATGCGAGACGAAGCGAGGCCGGACAGCGGCCAAGCGGCCGGCCTCCGCCCGGCCGTCGACCAACTGGAAATGCCGTCAATGCGACACGAACAACGCACGGAGCGATCTGTCCTGCATCGTGTGCGGGACGGGATGGAAAGCGGCGAAGAGTGCCGCGCCCAAGAGGCCGTCGGCCAAGAAGACGGCCGCCAAGAGGCCCACCACCGCCAAGCCGTCCGGCACGGGGTCTGCCAGTGCCCGGAAGAGCACGTCGACGCCCCGGCCGAGGAGTGGTAAGAGCGCCCCCCGTACCTCGACACCACGCAAGAGCACCGGCGGACGGAGCACCTCGCCCCGGGCCGCGGCAGGTGAAGTCTTCTACCCCGCGGCAGCACCGCACGGCTACACCCCCACACCCCCGGCTCCCCCACCCCGCGCGACGCCACCGCCCGTCCCGCCGCCTCCCCCCTGGACCACCGCGCCTGGCTACCGGCCGCCCGTTTACAAAGCTCCGAAGTCCGGGGGCAAGGGCACGGGGTGCGTCCTGGGAATCCTGCTCCTCATCGGCTTTCCCCTGCTGAGCAAGGCATGCGACGCACTCACCAGCGGTCTGCGCAGCCCCGGCGCGGGATCCGCCAAGAGCGGTCCGCCCTCGTGCCCCGAGCGGATCGCCTCCGCACTGCCAGGGGGTGACGGCGCCGCACTGGTGAAGGCGTACCGCACAAAGAACAAATCGATCACTCTCTGCCGCACCGAGGACGACAAGGTCTTCTACTACGGAGAGTTCAGTGATCACCGGGAGGACGGGATCGCCATGCCCGCGAAAAAGACGCCGGACGGATACGAGGCACACAACGACCCGTACCGCTATCGCATCCACGACGGAGTCGTGACGATCTACCAGTCGGGCCACCGTATCGGCCAGGAGAAGCTCACGCCCGTTTCAGCACCCTCTTAGGCCCCCGCCCGAAGTCCGCCGAGGTGGAGAGAGAACGCACCGGAGCGCCGGTCGGCGCACCCGGTGCCACGTCCGTCTCCTCCCCGTCCCCTCCGCCGTCAGCCCTCGTCGGCCGTCAGCCGCAGCGAGATGCTGTTGATGCAGTACCGCTGGTCGGTCGGGGTGGGGTACCCCTCGCCCTCGAAGACGTGGCCGAGGTGGGAGCCGCAGCGGGCGCACCGTACTTCGGTGCGCACCATGCCGTGGGAGTTGTCGGGGATGAGCTCCACGGCGTCCGAGTCGCGGGCGTCGTAGAAGGACGGCCAGCCGCAGTGGCTCTCGAACTTGGTGTCGGAGCGGAAGAGCTCGGCACCGCAGGCGCGGCAGGAGTAGACGCCCTCGGTCTTGGTGTCGGTGTATTCGCCGACGAAGGCGGGCTCGGTGCCGGCCTGGCGGAGCACCTGATACTCCGCGGGGCTCAGCTCGGCGCGCCACTGCTCGTCGGGCTTGTCGATCTCGTACGGCATCGGGGTCCTCCTCAGCTCAGCTGCCCAGGCGGGACAGGATGGCGGGGCCGAGGTCGGTCACATCGCCCGCGCCCATGGTGAGAACAAGGTCACCGGGCTTCGCCATTCCGGCGATGACCTCCGGGACGGCGGCCTGGTCGTGCTCGGGGGTGACATCGGCGCCCGCGGCGCGCGCGGCGTCGATGATCAGGGCGCTGGTGATGCCCGGGATCGGGTCCTCCCGCGCCGGGTAGATGTCCAGCACGACGGAGGCGTCGGCGAGGGCGAGTGCCTGGCCCATCTCCGTGCCCAGCTCCTGGGTGCGGGAGAAGAGATGCGGCTGGAAGGCGACCAGGACCCGGGCGCCCTCGGCGGCGCCGCGGATCGCTTCCAGGTCGGCGGTCATCTCCGTGGGGTGGTGCGCGTAGGAGTCGATGACCTGCACGCCGGCCGCCTCGCCCTTGAGCTGGAGGCGGCGCTTGACGCCGGTGTACTTGCCGAGCGCGGAGGCGAGGTTGTGCGGCGCGAGGCCCAGGGCGACGCCGGCGGCCAGCGCGGCGACGGCGTTGTGGGCGTAGTGCCGGCCGGGGACCGAGACCGTGAAGGTGAGGATCTTGCCGCTGGTCAGGGTGACGGTGACATCGCTGGTCAGGCCGCGGGGGTTGACCTTGAGGATGCGGACGTCGGCGTCCTCGGACTCGCCGTAGGTGACGACCTCGATGTCGTAGCGTCCGGAGATGCGCTCGGTCAGCTCGCGGGCGCCGGGCTGGTCGGCGGCGATGACCAAAGTGCCGCCGGGGCGGATGCGGCCGACGAAGGTCTCGAAGGACTCGTAGATCTCGTCCATCGAGGCGTAGTTGGCGTGGTGGTCCAGCTCCACGTTGAGGATGATGGCGACCTCGGGGGCGTACTTGTGGAAGCTGCGGTCGCTCTCGTCGGCCTCGGCGACGAAGATCTCGCCGGAGCCGTGCTCCGCGTTGGACCCGGGGGCGTCGAGGTCGCCGCCGATGGCGTAGGACGGCTTGAGGCCGAGGGCGCCGAGGGAGACGGCGAGCATGGAGGTCGTCGTCGTCTTGCCGTGGGTGCCCGCCACGGCGATGGGGCGCAGGCCGTCCATGAGGGAGGCGAGGGCGTCGGAGCGGTGCACGACGGGGATGCCGCGCTCATGGGCGGCGGCCAGCTCGGGGTTGTCGGGGCGGATCGCGGAGGAGACGACGACGCTGGTGGCGTCCTCGGCGAGATGCCCGGCGGCGTGGCCGATGTGGACCGTGGCGCCGAGGGCGCGCAGGGCCTGGGCGGTCGCGGAATCCTTGGCGTCGCTGCCCGCCACCCGGGCGCCGCGCTGCGCAAGGATCTTGGCGATGCCCGACATACCGGCTCCCCCGATGCCGATGAAGTGCGGCCGGTCCATCGAGGCTGGGATGGCGGGTGCCATGGGTGGGTCTCCCTGATGTCGATCGTCGCGAGCGGTGGTGCGGTCGTTCTGTCGTGCTGTCGATGATTCTCGCACCCGGCACCGACAGAGCCGGTCCACGGATCCCGGCCGGGTGCGCGCCCGGCGCCGGGACCGGAGGTCAGCGGCGGATCAGGCCCTGTGCGGTGGCGGCGGCGACCGCGGACGTACGGGAGTCCACCCCCAGCTTGGAGTAAATGTGGACGAGGTGGGACTTGACGGTCGCCTGGCTGAGGAAGAGCTGTTTGCTGATCGCGGCGTTCGACAGGCCGTCGGCGACGAGCTGGAGGACCTCGGTCTCGCGGCGGGAGAGCGCGGTGGCGGGGGTCCGCATCCGGTCCATGAGGCGCAGTGCGACGGTCGGGGCGAGCGCCGACTTCCCGGCCGCGGCGGTGCGCACCGCGGCGGCCAGCTCCTCCGGCGGGGCGTCCTTGAGGAGGTAGCCGGTGGCGCCGGCCTCGATGGCGGCGAGGATGTCGGCATCGGTGTCGAAGGTGGTCAGGACGAGGACGCGCGGGGCCCCGGGGGCGGCGGCGATCGCGGCGGTGGCCTGTGAGCCGAGCATCCGGCCGCCGAACTGGAGGTCCATGAGGACCACGTCGACGTCGAGCCGTGCGGCCAGGCCGACGGCCTGCTCGGCGGTCGGTACATCGGCGACGATCTCGAAGTCCTCCTCGGTCTCCAGCACGGCACGCAGTCCGGCGCGGACCACGGGGTGGTCGTCGGCGAGCAGCAGCCGGATGCGCCGGGGGCGGGCGGGAGCGGCCGGGAACTCCGGGGAGTCCGCCGCGGTCACGAGGCGGCCTCCGGTGCGGCGTGCGGCGCGGCGGCGGGCGCGGGCGCGGGGCAGGGCAGGGTGACGGCGACCGCGGTGCCCTCCCCCGGGGCGGACTCGACGACGAGGGTGCCCTGGAGGGCGCGGGCCCGGGCGCGCATCGCGGCGAGACCGAAGCCGGTGCCGGGGACCGCGGCGGAGCCGGGGGCGGGCACCTCGGCGGGCACGAACCCGGTGCCGTCGTCGACGATGTCCAGCGCGACCTCGGTGTCCATGTAGCTGAGGGTCAGCTCGACGCGGCCCGCGGCGGCGTGCCGGACGGTGTTGGCGAGCGCGGACTGGGCGATGCGCAGCAGGGCCACCTCGTGCGGGGTGGGCAGCGCGGTGGGCACGCCGGAGACCTGGCAGTGCACGGCGAGCGGGGAGGTACGGGCCGTGGTGGCGCAGAGCCGCTCCAGGGCGGCGGGCAGCGATCCGGCCTCCAGGTCGGGCGGGCTGAGCGCGCGCACGAAGCGGCGTGCCTCGGCGAGGTTGTCGACGGCGGCGGTGCGGGCCTGCCGGACGTGGCCGAGGGCGGTGCCGGGCCGCTCCGGCAGGGCGCGCTCGGCGGCCCGCAGCAGCAGCTGGATGCTGGACAGGCCCTGCGCGAGAGTGTCGTGGATCTCGCGGGCGAGCCGTTCGCGTTCGGCGAGCACACCGGCGGCGTGTTCGGCGTCGGCCAGTTCGCCGCGGGTCGCGGTGAGCTCCTCGATGAGGCGGCGGCGCTGTTCGCTCTCCCGGTAGAGGGCCTCGTACCCGAGGACGACGGCGACCGCGACGGCGGCGCCCAGGGCCGGGCCGAGCACCGTACCGACGCTCAGGGTGTGGGTGTGCCATCCGAACCCGGCGATGGCGGCGAGGGTGGTGGCCGCGACCGCGGGCAGGGCCCAGCGCGTCGGCAGCAGATGCAGCTGGACGAAGAAGAGCGGGAAGGCCACCCAGACGCCGTCCGGGGTGAGGGCCAGCAGGACCAGCCAGACCAGGGCCAGGGCGGTGAGCCAGAGGGCGGCGGCGCCGGTGGAGGTGCGCAGCCGGGGCAGCCGGGGGCCGGTGACGTAGAGCGCGCACAGCGCCACCGCGGCGGCGAGCACGGCGGGGGCGTCGGGGGTGCGGTCGGCCACCGCCCGTACGGCGGCGAGCGCGAGCAGCGCGGCCACCATCAGATGCAGGCAGCTGCGCAGGGCCCGCAGGACGGGGGTGAGGGAGTGAGCGGTCACGGCTTCTTCGGTCACGGCCCGTCCAGGCTACGGGCCGGGGGCACCCGCGGCATCAATCAAACGGTTGACCGCGGGGCGCACCTTTCGGCGCCGGCGGACCCCTCCCCGGCGCGATGCCGCGGCCCCGTCCGGGACGCGACGGTGGGGAGCAGCCGCCGGGCAGTCGGGTCCGGCGCCCCGATCCGAAGAGGGCAGCACGTGTTCGTCGCCTGGAGAGACCTGAGATACGCCAAGGGACGGTTCGCCCTGATGGGCACCGTCGTCGTGCTGATCACGGTGCTGGTGGGCCTGCTGTCGGGCCTGACGGCGGGCCTGGGCCGGGAGAACACCTCGGCGATCACCGGGCTGCCCGCCGACCGTCTGGTGTTCTCGGCGCCCGCCGACGGCAGCAAGCTCGCGTTCACCGATTCCCGGCTGCCGGAGCGGACCGTACGGGCCTGGGCGCGGGTGCCGGGCGTACGGCATGCCGAGCCGCTGGGCATCACGACGACCCGGGCGGAGGCGGGCGGCCGGACCGCCGCGGTGTCGGCCTTCGGGGTGCGGCCCGGATCCGGGCCGGCGCCGGAGCGGGTCGCTGACGGTGCGGTGGTGCTGTCCGGGAAGGCCGCCGCGTCGCTCGGGCTGCGGGCCGGCGGGCAGCTGACGCTGGGCGGGCGGACGTTCGAGGTCGCGGCGGTGTCGGGCGCGGCGATGTACAGCCACACCCCGGTGGTGTGGACGTCGCTGGGCGACTGGCAGCGGCTCGCGGGCGGCGCCGGTCCGGCCGCCCGCGACGAGGGCCCTGACGGCGGCGCCGCCCCCGGCGCGACGGTGCTCGCCCTGTCCACCACCGGGCCGGCCGGTCTGGCGGCCGCCGACAAGGAGCTCGGCACGAAGACCGTCACCACGGACGAGGCCGTGCGGGCCATCGGCTCGTTCACCGCCGAGAACGGTTCGCTCCAGCTGATGCGCGGCTTTCTGTTCGCCATCTCCGCGCTGGTCATCGGCGCGTTCTTCACGGTGTGGACGATCCAGCGCAGCGGCGATGTCGCGGTGCTGAAGGCGCTGGGCGCCTCGACCGGCGCGCTGCTGCGGGACGCGCTCGGCCAGGCCGTCGTCCTGCTGGTGTCCGGGACCGCGCTGGGCACCGCCCTGGCGGCGGCGGTCGGCGCGGCGGTCGGCGGCACCGTGCCGTTCGTGCTCGATCCGCCGACGGTGCTGGTCCCGGCCCTGATCATGATCGCGCTGGGCGCCGCCGGCGCCGCGCTCGCCATCCGCCGCCTCACCTCCGTCGACCCGCTGACCGCCCTGGGAAGTGCCCGATGAGCCTCGAACTGACCGATGTCACCCTCACCTACCCCGACGGCGACGCCCGGCTGACCGCGCTGGACCGGGTCTCGCTGACCGTGCCCCCCGGTGGTCTGACGGCGGTGATCGGGCCGTCCGGATCCGGGAAGTCCAGCCTGCTCGCGGTCGCCGCGACGCTGATCCGCCCGGACCGCGGACGGGTGGTGATCGACGGCACCGACACGGCGGGACGCGGCCGCGCGGAGCTGACGGCGCTGCGCCGGACCACCATCGGCACGGTCTTCCAGCAGCCGAACCTGCTGCCGTCGCTGACGGCCGCCGAGCAGCTCCAGGTGATGGCCCATCTGGACGGCCGTCCGCCCCGTGCGGCGCGCTCCCGGGCGCGGGACCTGCTGGCGGCGGTCGGCCTGGCGGAGCTCGCGGACCGGCGGCCGCACCAGCTGTCGGGCGGCCAGCGGCAGCGGGTCAATATCGCGCGGGCGCTGATGAACGAGCCCGCGGTGCTGCTGGTGGACGAGCCGACCAGTGCCCTGGACCACGAGCGGGGCGCCGCGGTGCTCGCGCTGCTGCGCACCCTCACCAAGGAGCGCGGCACCGCGACGGTGCTGGTCACCCATGACCCCGCGCATCTGGACGCGGCGGACGAGGTCGCCGAGGTACGGGACGGCCGGCTCCGCCCGCACCGCGGCGTCCGCCGCTGACGCGCACCCCCGCGGCCGGGTCCCCGCCCGGCCGCGGTGGCCCGGCGGAACCGGCTCCGCGGAGGGGCCTCAGCCGCCCGCGGTGTCCTGAGGCTGGTCGTCCGCCGCGTGCGAGAAGAGCTTGAGCACCGGGACGCCGACCTTGTGGCGGGCGCGGGAGGTCCAGTCGCGGTGGAAGAACTCCTCGACGAAGTGCGGGGTGGTCAGCACGATCACCTCGTCCGCGCCGGTCTCGTCGACGATGGACTGCAAAAGGTCCAGCGGTTTGTTCTCGACCACCTGCCCGACGGCCTCCGAACCGGCGTCGCGCAGCGCCTGGAGGGTGTGCGCCAGGGCCAGCTCGGCGGGGGCCTCGGCCTGGGAGCCGCCGGGTTCCTCGGCCTCCCGTACGGCGTCGTCGAACTCGCCGAGGGCGACGTCGTCGATGGCCCGCAGCAGCACGTCCTGCTTACCCCGCGGCTGCATGAGCACGACGAACGAGATCCGGTCATCACCGTGCAGGGTGGTCACAAACTCCACGTCGGCGGGCGTCAGAGGCTTCTCGATCATCAATACGCTCGTGAACACGACGGACGCCCTTCTTCTCTTCGGGGCGCCGCATGGCACGGAGCCCGACAGACACCATCCTGCCCCGTCGTCACGCGGGACCTGTTGGCTTTTAGTGTGCCCAACCGAAGCTAAGCGGAACAGGTTGTTCCGCTGATTGTCAGGACCGACGGTAGCGAGTGAACAGGAACCCGGCCTCTTCCAACACCGATGCCAGGGCGAACCGCTCCGGCACCGCGACGGCGGGACCGTTCATGATCCGCGCCGCGTCACCCAGGGCGACCACCGGCGCCAGCGACAGACACATCTCGTCCAGCGCGTCGGCCGCCGCCAGCTGCCCCAGCAGCCGCGGCCCGCCCTCCGTCAGCAGCCGGTGATGGCCCCGCCCGGCCAGCACCCCGGCCACCCGGGCCGGGTCGACCCCGAGCCCCTCACCGGCGAACAGCACCTCGGCGCCCGCCGCCCGGGCCTCGGCCACCCGGTCCGCCGGCGCCGCCGCACCGGTCAGCAGCACGGTGGGCACCAGCGGCTCGGTGAACAGGGGCAGCGTGAAGTCCAGCCCGAGACCGGCGGTCACCACGGCGATGGCGGGGGCCGGGCCCTGGCCGGCGGCGGCCCGGCGGGCGGCGAACGCCTCCCGGGCGCGGCCCGGCCGGTAGCCCTCCTGCCGCACCGTCTCCGCCCCCACCACCACGGCGTCCGCGAGCCCCCGCAGCACCCCGAAGATCCGCATGTCGGCCGCGCCGGACAGCGGCTGCGAGCGGCCGTCGTGATGGGCCGCGCCGTCCAGGGAGGAGACCATGTTCGCCCGCAGCCAGCCGGTGCGCCCGGAGCGCACCGGGTCGTCCGCCGCCGGGTACGCATAGGCCGCGGCCAGCTCGTCCAGCGTCCACTCGCGGTCCGTGGATTCGGTCGTCGCCGCCCCACTGCTGTCGAGGTCAGGGGCCGGTACGGGTGGGGCGGGGAGCGGGAACAGGCGTCGCATGGCGGCAGTGTGACATGCCTCGCTCACCGGACCGGCGGGTACCGCACACGCGATAGGCTGGACGGCTGTGTCGCCTTCCCAGTCCTCCGCCCCGCAGACCGACCCGGCCGCCGGACCGCCGGCCGACGGTGCCGACGCGGTGCCCGCCGCACTCACCGCCCGCGCCCCGCACGTCCCGGCCGACCGCCTGGTCGCCGAGATGGTGCCGCCGCCGCGCTTCCAGGGCGCCCGCTTCGACACCTACATCCCGGACGCGAAGCAGCCCAGCCAGGCCGAGGCCGTCCAGGTCCTGAGCGACTTCGCGGACGGCATCGACGCCGGACGGGCCGGCGCGGGCAAGCGGCGCTGGTTCGCCAGGAAGCCGGCCGCCCCCCAGGGCCCCCGCGGGGTCTATCTGGACGGCGGCTACGGCGTCGGCAAGACCCATCTGCTCGCCTCCCTGTGGCACGCCACCCCCGCGCCGGCCGAGCGCAAGGCATTCGGCACCTTCGTCGAGCTGACCAACCTCGTCGGCGCGCTCGGCTTCCAGCAGACCGTCCGGACGCTCGGCGACCACAAGCTGCTGTGCATCGACGAGTTCGAGCTCGACGACCCCGGTGACACGGTCCTGGTCTCCACCCTGCTCGGCAAGCTGGTGGACGCCGGGGTGGCGCTGGCCGCCACCTCCAACACCCTCCCCGGCAAGCTCGGCGAGGGCCGGTTCGCGGCCGCCGACTTCCTGCGCGAGATCCAGGGGCTGAGCGCCCACTTCCGTCCGCTGCGCATCGACGGCGAGGACTACCGTCACCGCGGGCTGCCCGAGGCCCCCGCCCCGTACGACGACGAGACCGTCACGCGCACCGCGTACCGCACCCCCGGCGCCTCGCTCGACGACTTCCCCTCCCTGCTGGACCATCTGTCCAAGGTGCACCCCAGCCGCTACGGCGCCATGTGCGACGGCATCGAGGCGGTCTGCCTCACCGATGTCCAGGCGGTGCCCGACCAGTCCACGGCGCTGCGGCTGGTCGTCCTCGCGGACCGGCTCTACGACCGCGAGGTGCCGGTGGTGACCTCCGGCAAGGCATTCGACGAGCTGTTCAGCGACGAGATGCTGCGCGGCGGCTACCGCAAGAAGTACTTCCGGGCCATCTCCCGGCTGACGGCGCTGGCCCGCGACGCGGGCTCCCTGGTGGCCGACGCGCGGTAGGCGGATCAGCGGCCACACCCGGTTGGTGCCCGCGGGCTGGTTCCCGGCGGCCCGGCCGCGTGGTACACACGAGCGGGTCACGCCACCTGTCCGCCAACAGGGAGTTGCCCATGTCCGCGACACGACGTCAGATCCTGGCAAGAACCGGTGCGCTGGGGGCGGGGATCGCCTTCTCCGGAAGCCTCACCGAGCTCTTCACGGGAACCGCGACCGCCCAGAGCATGGGCCGGCGCGGCTACGGCCCGCTGGTGCCGGACCCGGACGGTCTGCTCGACCTCCCCCGGGGCTTCCGCTACCGGGTCCTGTCCCGGGAGGGCGACCCGCTGCACTCGGGAGAGGGCAAGGTGCCCAGCAACTGTGACGGCATGGCGGCCTTCCCCGGCGCTCCCGGCCACCGCGGCGGCACCCACCTGGTCCGCAACCACGAGAACCGGACGAACTCCCGCCAGGCCGTCCCCCGGGTCCGCGATCTGACCTACGACCCCGGTGGTGAGGGCGGCTGTACGGCCCTCGCACTCGACCGGGACAACAAGGTGCTCTCGGAGCGGGTCGCCATCGCCGGCACCTCCACCAACTGCGCGGGCGGCCCCACCCCCTGGAACACCTGGCTGACCTGCGAGGAGACCGAGCACCGGGCCGGTGAGGAGAACTACACCAAGGACCACGGCTTCATCTTCGAGGTCGATCCCTACGACCCGCGGCGCACCGGAGCCGTCCCGCTGACCGCGATGGGCCGCTTCCAGCACGAGGCGATCGCCGTGGACCCCGGCACCGGCATCGTCTACGAGACCGAGGACGCCTTCGAGAAGCCGTTCGGCCTCTTCTACCGCTTCCTGCCCAACAAGCCGATGGGCGGCCGCGGTTCGCTCAGGGCCGGCGGCCGCCTCCAGGCCCTGCGCGTCCCCGGTGTGCCCGACCTCTCCACCATCCAGCGGCCCGGCACCACCTTCGACCACGTCACCTGGGTCGATGTGCCCGACCCGCTGGCCCGTGAGACCCCGATCCGCTTCCAGGACTTCGGACCCCAGGGCATCACCCACGCCCAGAAGCTGGAGGGCTGCTACTGGGGCGGCTCCTGCGTCTACTTCATCTCCAGCTTCGCCCACCGCAAGGACGGCTCGGCGGCCGACCACTACGGACAGGTCTGGAAGTACGACCCGAAGAAGCGGCGGCTCACCCAGGTCGTCGTCTTCGGCCCGGACACCGATCTCCAACTGCCCGGCGAATCCCCCGACAACATCTGCCTGGCGCCCAGCGGCGGCCTGATGGTCTGTGAGGACGGCGACGGCGCCCAGCATGTCTTCGGCCTCACCCGGCGCGGCGAGGTCTATGCGATGGCCCGCGGCCGGCAGAACATCGGCACCCCGGAGAAGCCGGAGTGGGGCGAGTTCGCCGGCGTGACGTTCTCGCCCGACCACCGCACGATGTACGTCAACTGCTATACGCCGGGCACGACGTTCGCGGTGAGGGGGCCTTGGGAGCACTGAGGCGGGGGCGGTGACGGGGGCGGGGGCTGGTGGCGCTGAGGCCGTGACCGGGGCGGGCATCGCTGGGGCGGGGGCTGGGCTCTGGCGTCACTGAGGCTGCGCCGGGGGCCTGGTGGCGTTGAGGCTGCGCCGGGGGCCCACTCCCCCCACCCCCGAACCCACCCCCGCCCCCTCCCCCGAAGGGGGAGGAGGGGGAGGGGGCGGGGGAGAGCCGGCGGCCCTTCAGCGGCGCTTTCGCCCGAAGCCGCCCCCCCTCAGCCCCGCCGGGAGCTGAGGGCGCACGCGGCCGCCGTGGCGGTGGCCGCGATGAGGCCGGTGGCGGCGAGCGGTAGCCAGGGGGTGCTGATCGTTCCGTGGACGGAGCCGGTGACCAGGCCCGATACGGCGGCGTTGGCGGGCGAGGCGGCCAGGACCAACAGCAGCAGGGCGGCGAGCAGACCCGTCGCGATGCTCCAGCCGGTGCTGCGCAGCACCGGCCAGTTGCTCAGCGCGCCGATGGCGACGCCCATCAGCAGGCACACCAGCGCGGCCAGCAGCCCGGCGAAGGCCGCGGGCGGCACCGGAACGGCCACCTGGTGGTCGGTGGAGCGCGGGTCCGACAGCAGCACGACCACGGCCGTGCCGAGCAGTGCCGGCAGCAGCCCGGTGCCGGCCGCGGTCAGGACACAGGCGAGGTGTACCCGGCCGGGCCCGGCGGCCGCCGCGGCGCAATTGCGGGCGGCCGGCGGCTCGTTGGTGACACAGACCCGGGTCAGCCATACGGCGGCCGGAAGCAGCCCGCCGGCGGCATAGCCGAACGCGTCGAGGATCGGCCCGCCGCCCTGGACGCCGATGGCCAGCCAGGCGGCGTAGAGGATGACCGGCGGCAGCCAGCGGTGCGAGCCGATGAGCAGTGCCGTCTGATAGCGGAGGAGAGCGATCACGGGAGGGGGGCCTCATGGGGTGCGGGGGAATCGTCGGCGGCGGGGAGGGCGTCGTCGGGTGGCAGCGGGACGGCGGTGACCGAGCGGATGTGCCAGGGCGGACGGGCGGTGAGCAGCGCGCGCAGCAGGGCGTCTGAGTGGACGGCCGGCACCGTCAGCCGGGTCGTCCCGTCCGGTCCGGGCACGATCTCCGGCCCACCGGGCAGCCGCGGCGCTCCGGCGGCCGGCAGACTCGCCGCCGCCCCTTCGGCCTCGATGCGCACACGGGGACCGGCCGCGCCCGTAGTACCCGCCGCCGAGCCGCTCTCCTCGTCGGTCAACAGCCGTCCGTCCACGACCCGGTAGCGGGCGTCGGCGGCGCCCGCCAGCCGTTGCGGGTCGTGGTCGACGAACACGACGGTGCCGCCGTCCGCGACCCGTTCGGCGACCGCCCGGTCGAGCACCTCGCGCGCGCCGCCGTCCAGACCGGTCCATGCCTCGTCCAGGACCAGGAGGTCGGGCTCGGCGAGCAGCGCCTGGGCGACCGCGACCTTCTGGCTCGTTCCCTTGGACAGCTCGGCCAGCCGGGTTCGGGCGTGCCCGGCCGCCCCGAAGCGTTCCAGCCACTCGGTGGCGCGGCGGGTCGCTTCGGGTCCGGGCAGCCCGTGGACGCGGCCGAGGTGGGTGAGGTAGCCGACGGCGGTGAAGGGGAGGGCGACCGGGAAGCGTTCGGGCACATAGGCGGTGCGCGGGCGGCCGGTGATCCGGCCGGTGCTGGGCCGGTCGATCCCGGCGAGCAGCCGCAGCAGGGTGGACTTCCCGCTGCCGTTGGTTCCCTCGACGCGCAGCAGCGCGCGGGCGGGCACGTCGAGGTCCACCTCCCGCAGCACCCAGGGGCCGCGCACCCCGTACCGCCGCCCCACCCCGTCCAGCCTCATACGTTCCGGCACCTCCGCTGCCTCCTGGCGGCCCCACCGCTCCACCACTCCCGACGGTAGCCGGGCCTTCCTCCCGGTGACTGCCCGGGGCGGCGTTCGGCTGCGGACCGTACGCGCCCCAACCTCGCGCCGGGCGGCCGGTGTTGGGCCTCGTCACGGCCGGCGGGTGGCCGAGCGGCGGGAGCGGGCCGGGGGCGCTGTCGGTGGCGGCTGGCAGACTGGGCGGGTGACCAGCACCGAGACCGCCGGGCCGGCCGGCAACAGCGACGGCAGCCCCTTCGAGCACGCGGAGACCGACCGGGACGCCGCGCCGCAGTTCGTGCTGCCGCTCGTCGTACGGATCGAGCGGGAGGCCCCGCCGGCCCGTACGGACGCGCTGGAGACGGCCGCACGGGCGGTGCTGGTGCTGCTGTCGGACGAGCGGTCGGCCGGGGACGGCGAGTGGGCCGCGGCGGTGCGGGACTGGCAGGACGCCCGGATCCGGAAGGTGGTGCGGCGGGCGCGCCGCGCCGAGTGGCGGCGGGCGACGGCCCTGCCGGGCATCACGGTCACCGGCCACGAGGCCGAGGTACGGGTCTTCCCGCCGGTACCACTGGACGGCTGGCCGAAGGACCTGGCGCGCCTCCAGGTCTCGGGCACCGAGCTGGACGATCCGCGGCCGCCCGGGGCGCCCGGCGACGGCCCGGTGCTGTGGTTCAACCCCGAACTGGAGATGTCGGCGGGCAAGGAGATGGCGCAGGCCGGGCACGGTGCGCAGTTGGCGTGGTGGGAGCTGTCCGAGGAGGAGCGGGCGGCGTGGCGGGCGGCCGGGTTCCCGCTGTCGGTGCGGTCCGCCGGGCGCGCGGAGTGGGACGCGCTCACCCGCAGTGGTCTGCCCGTGGTGCGGGACGCCGGGTTCACGGAGATCGCGCCGGGCTCCTGCACGGTCGTGGCCGACCACCCCGCGCTGCGGAGGGCCCTGTCGGCCGGAGGGTGAGCCGGCGGGCCCGGCACCCGTCCCGATCAGGCCACCGTCCGGCGCCGCTCGCGCCGGTCACCGCCGTACGGCAGAGGTGGGCCCGTGGCGGCGCCGGGCAGCCCCGCCACGGCGCCGGTGAAGCTCAAATCAACCTCTGAACTCGGCCGGTGCAGGGTTCGGCCGGGCCCCACGCGGCATGAGTACGACACCACGGAGCGAGAGGGGGAGCCATGGAGCGCCTGGGTACCGGAATCGGCTGGCGGCCGGAAATCGCCGCGGAGATCGCGGAGCTGCCCGGGGTGGACTGGGTCGAGGTGGTCGCGGAGAACATCTGCCCGGGCCATCTGCCGTACGCCCTGGAGGAGTTGCGCGAGCGCGGCACGACCGTGATCCCGCACGGGGTCTCGCTCGGCCTCGGGGGCGCCGACCGTCCGGACCCCGGCCGGCTGACCGCCCTCGCCGAGCGCGCCGAGGCGCTCGGCGCACCGCTGGTCACCGAGCACATCGCCTTCGTCCGGGCGGGCGGTCCGCTCACCGCCTCGCCCCGTATGGAGGCCGGGCATCTGCTGCCGGTGCCAAGGACCCGGGACGCGCTGGACGTGCTGTGCGAGAACGTACGGATCGCCCAGGACGCCCTGCCGGTGCCGCTGGCGCTGGAGAACATCGCCGCCCTCATCAACTGGCCGGGCGAGGAGCTGACCGAGGGGCAGTTCCTGGCCGAGCTCGTCGAGCGGACCGGGGTGCGGCTGCTGATCGATGTCGCCAACCTCCACACGAACCGCATCAACCGGGGCGAGGACCCACAGGCCGCCCTCGACGCGCTGCCGCTGGACGCCCTCGCCTACGTCCATGTCGCGGGCGGGGTGGAGCGGGACGGGGTGTGGCACGACAGCCACGCCCACCCGGTGACCCGGCCCGTGCTGGACGTGCTCGCCGCGCTGTGTGACCGGACCACCCCGCCCGGCGTGCTGCTGGAGCGGGACGACGACTTCCCCGAAGGCGGCGAACTGGCCGGCGAACTCGATGCGATACGCACCGTACTGAAGGAGGCCCGCCATGACCGGGCGGCTTGAGGCGGTGCCGGACATCGCGTCCGTAGTGGAGGCCGGAGTGGACAGCCCCACCGACACCCACCCCGCCCGCCAGCGACTGGCCCTGGCGCAGACCGCGCTGCTGTCCGCGCTGGTCGCCGGGACACCCGCCCCCGAGGGCTTCGACCGCACCCGGCTGCGGGTGCAGAGCCGGGCGCTGGCCGCCAAGCGGGCCGATGTGGTCGCCAAGGTCGCGCCCGAACTGCCCGAGATCCTCGGCGCCGACTACCGGGCCGCCTTCGCGGACCATGCCCGGAACCGGCCCATGAGCGGCGGCTACCGCCAGGACGCCCTGGACTTCGCGGCGTATCTGCTGGCCCAGGGGCGGCCCGAAGACCCGGTCGCGCGGCGGCAGTTGACGCGTTGGTGGCGGGAGCGCGCGGGCCCGAAGCCGCCGTCCGCGCGGCCCGCGGCCCGGCTGGCGCGCGCCCTGCGGCTCTTCCGGCGCCGGGGGTGACCGCGATGTCCTACCCCCAGTCGGTGTACGCGGGGATCGCCGCCTCGTCACTGGTGCTGATCCTCGGCACCGTATGGGTGCGGCTGCGCACCCCGTCCGTCCGGCGGACCGACGCCCTGGCCCATGACGTGTGGGAGATGGCGTTCCTGGCCGGCGGCCCCGGGCGGGTGGTGGACGCCGCGCTCGCCGGGATGCACGAGGACGGCCGGCTGGCCGTGGGCGGCCCCGGAGTGGTGACCGTGCGCCAGGCGCTCGCCCGGGACGCCGTCGAGGCGGCCGTGCTGGACGCGATCGCCCGGACACCCGGCGGGGCACTCGCCGCGCTGCGGGCCACGGCGATGCGCAGCGCGGCGGTACAGGGCGTCGGCGACGGGCTGGCGGCCCGCGGACTGCTGCGCCGGCCGCGGCTCGGCCGGGGCTGGCGCCGGTGGGCGGGCGTCCAGATGGCGGCGTGCGGGGTGCTCTTCCTCGTGGGTGTGCTGCTCTCGGTCGCCGGGTCCGGCGGGGACGACGGGTTCGCGGTGCCGCCGGTCGTCACGACCGCGCCCGCGGTGATCGGTGGTCTGGTCGTGGCGTCGCTGTGCCGGAAGGCGTTCACCCGGCGGATCACCAGGGCGGGGTCGTTCGCCCTGCACACCGCGAAGGCGGCGTCCGCCCACGCGGGCGCGGGCGGGGCCTGGCAGCCCGCCGGGCTGGTGGTGGCGCTCGGCGGTACGGCGCTGATCGCGGACGAACTGCTGCGGCAGCAGTTCGAGGAGGCGCAGCGGGCCGCGGCGGGCAGCGGCTCCGCGGCGTCCGGCAGCGCCGCGTCCGATGCCTCCGGGAGCGGCTCGGGGAGCGACGGTGGCTCCTGGTGCGGCTCCTCCGACGGCGGGTCCGGATGCGGCAGCGGCGGCTCGTCGTGCGGCGGCGGTGCGAGCTGTGGGGGCGGCTCGTCGTGCGGGGGCGGGTCGAGCTGCGGCGGCGGGGGCTGCGGGGGTGGCTGAGCCCGGCGGGCCACTGCCCGCATACTGAGAAATTTGTGGCGGTCGTCGTGTCGCCTCGCATAAAAATACCGACATGTGGCTGCTCTTCTTCCTCGTCGCCTGTTCGGCGGCGGTGCTGTCCTGTGCGCTGCTCTGCCGTGCGGCGGTCGCCGCGGCCCGCGCCACCCCCGGGCCGGCCCCGCGGCCGGCTCCCGAGACCGTCCCGGATGCGGCCGCAGCGCGCCGCGGCCCCGGCCTGACCCTGTACGAGATGGCGTACCTGTCGGGCGGCCCGCACCGACTCGCCGACGTGGTGCTGGTGCTGATGGCCCAGCAGCGGCGGCTGCTGCTCGCCGACACCGGCTGGGCCACCGTCGTCGACCCGGTCGGCCAGGACGCCGTCGAGCGCGCCACCCTCACCGCCATCGGCCCCGAAGGGCAGCGCCGCATACCGGCGATACGGGACGCCCTGGTCGGCGACGACGCGGTGCGGCAGGTGGCCGACCGGCTGGTGACCGACGGGCTGGCGGTGCCCGCCACGGTCCGTCCGGGTGTCGGCAGCGCCGTCCGTCTGGTGCAGGGCGCCGCCCTGCTGGTGCTGCTGTCCGCCGCCGCCTCCTACTGGATGGCTCCGGCCGGCGCGGACACCGGGCTGCTGCTGGCCTGGTTCTCGCTGCCGCTGATCCTCACCCTCGGGACCTGGGCCGTGGCCCGCTTCGAGCTCCACCCGTACAGCGACTGGGCCACCACCGCCGGCGAGCGGCAACTGCCCGGCGTGGGCCACTCCCCCGCCGCCCCTGCCACGCCCGCCTCCCTCATCACTCTTGCCCTCCGCGGCCCCGCCGCCCTCACCGATCCCGCCTTGCGCGCCGCGCTCCACTCTTCCGGGGCATAGCCTCCGACACCGGAGCCAGGTGCTTTACAACGACAATCGCCGCCCCAACTATCCCTTTTGTATGCACACACGAAGGGACGGCCAGTGAGAGCACTTGCGTTGTACGGCACCATCGGGTCGCTGCTGGTGACCGCCCTCGCCACTGCCCCGGCAGGCGGCGCCACGGGGGCCGCCGCCGCGCCACCCGCACCCGTTCCGCACCGCATCGAATTCGGCCGCTGCGCCGCGGTGGAGCATCTGCCGTCGACCGTCGAGTGCGGCAGACTCACCGTTCCCCTCGACTACGCGCGCCCCGACGGCAAGAAGATCCACCTCACCGTCAGCCGGATCCGCGCCACGGCGCGCGGTGAGCGGCAGGGCTCCCTGGTCTTCAACCCCGGCGGCCCCGGCGCGTCCAGCATGGAGTTCCCGCTCTACGGGACGCTCCCCAAGTGGCGCAGGGTGGCCCGGGCCTATGACTTCGTGGGCTATGCGCCACGGGGTGTGGGCCGCTCGGCGCCGCTGTCGTGCCAGAACCCCAAGGAGTTCGCCAAGGCGCCCACCGACAGCCGGATGCACCCCGATGCCGCCTTCAAGCACCGGAAGCGGGCGGAGGCCAGGGAGTACGCCCGCGGCTGTGTCCGCCGGGCCGGCGCGGACCTGCCGTACTACAACTCCGTCAACAACGCCCGCGACCTGGACATGCTGCGGGCCGCGCTCGGCGAGAAGAAGCTGACGTTCATGGGCGCGTCGTACGGGACGTACTTCGGTGCGCTCTACGCGACGCTGTTCCCCGGCCACGTACGGCGGATGATCTTCGACAGTGTGGTCAATCCCGCGCCCCGGAAGATCTGGTACCAGAACAACCTCGACCAGGACATCGCCTTCGAGCGCCGCTGGGGCGACTGGCTGCGCTGGGTCGCCCGGCACCACGCCCAGTACCACCTCGGTACGACCAAGAAGGCGGTGCAGCAGGCGTACAACAAGGCCGCGAGCAAGCTGCGCCGCACCCCGCTCAACGGGAAGATCGGCGCCGGCCAGCTCCAGTCGGCGTTCCTGAAGACCGGCTACAACGACGCCTTCTGGCCCATGCGCGCCGAGGCGCTCGCCGGGTACCTGCACGGCAACCCCAAGCCGCTGATCGCCCAGGCCCTGCCCCGGGACACCGGCGCCGCCGCCGAGGAGAACAGCAACGCCGTCTACACGGCCGTGGAGTGCAATGACGCGCCCTGGCCGCGCGCATGGCGGACGTGGAACCGGGACAACACGGAGATCGCCCGGATCGCCCCGTTCGAGACCTGGGACAACGCCTGGATGAATCTGCCGTGCGCCTTCTGGCCCGACCGGCCGGCGTCGGCCGCGGCCGAGCTCGACGCCGCGGTGCGCCGCGCGGACCACCCCGCTGCCGGGCGGGACCTGGCCGATGTCGCCGGCCATGTGGCCAGGACCCAGGTCGACGACGCGCTCCATGGGCGGCGTGGTCCGCTCGATGTCCATACGGAGCCCGGTGCGCTGCCGCCGGTGCTGCTGCTGGCGGCCGAGCGGGACGCGGCGACGCCGTACCGGGGGGCGCTGGAGCTCCAGCGCCGGCTGCCCGGCTCCTCACTGGTCACCGAGAACGGCGCGGGCACCCACGGCATCGCGTTCAACGACAACGCCTGTGTGACCAAGTACGCCGAGGCGTATCTGCTGCACGGGAAGGTCCCGGCGCACCGGGCCTACTGCGCACCGCGCGCGGAGCCGCTGCCGGGCCAGCAGGCGACCCGGGCCCAGCACGCCCTGCCCGGGAAGTAGCCGCCCCCCATTGCGCCGCGGGCCGTCCCTGAGGGGGCGGCCCGCGGTGCGGTGTCCGGGGCCCGCCCGGACGCGCGCGTCCGGTTACGCCAGACCCGCGACCAGCTCGGCGACCGGCTTGCGCCGCCCCGTGTAGAACGGGATCTCCTCGCGGACGTGCATCCGCGCCTCGGAGCCGCGCAGATGACGCATCAGGTCGACGATGCGGTACAGCTCATCGGCCTCGAAGGCCAGCACCCACTCGTAGTCGCCGAGCGAGAAGGACGGCACGGTGTTGGCGCGCACGTCCGGGAAGCCGCGGGCCATCTTGCCGTGGTCGGCCAGCATCCGGCGGCGGTCCTCGTCGGGGAGGAGGTACCACTCGTAGGAGCGCACGAAGGGGTAGACGCTCACATAGGCGCGCGGCTGCTCGTCGGCCAGGAAGGCCGGGATGTGCGACTTGTTGAACTCGGCGGGACGGTGCAGCGCCATGTTCGACCACACCGGCTCCAGCGCACGGCCCAGACGGGTCCGGCGGAAGAGGTTGTACGCCTCCTGGAGGGCGTCCGAGCTCTCCGAGTGCCACCAGATCATCAGGTCCGCGTCGGCCCGCAGGCCGGACACGTCGTAGGTGCCGCGGACCACCACGTCCTTGGCCGCGAGCTGCGCGAACAGCTCCTCGACCTCGTCGGCGAAGCCGCTGCGGTCCTCCGGGAGGACCTCGCGCAGCTTGAACACGGACCAGAGGGTGTAGCGGATGACCTCGTTGAGGTCCTTGGCCTTCTTGCCGGCGTGCGGCACCTTCTCGGGCGCCGCGGGGGGCTGCGGCGCGGAAGCGGGAGTGGAAGCGTCTGTCATGTGGTCCATTCTCACTCGGCGGGGACGGCGTCCGGCGTCAGGGTGCCGAGGAGCTCGTCCGCGGCGCGGCGCGCCGAGCCGATGCAGGCCGGGATGCCGACGCCGTCGTAGACCGCGCCGCACACCCGCAGCGCACCCGGCATCCGGGCGACCGCCGCGCGGATCCCGGCGACCCGCTCCAGATGGCCGACGGAGTACTGCGGCAGTCCGCCTTCCCAGCGGGTGACCGTGCTCGCCACCGGCCGGGCGGCCAGGCCGGCCGCCGCGCCGAGGTCGGCGAGCGAGAGGGCGACCAGTTCGGAGTCGTCGCGCTGGAGGTCGGCGGTGTCCTGGTACCGGCCGAGGGAGGTGCGCAGCACGAAGAGATCGGGGTCGGCGGCGTCGATCCAGCCCCATTTGTGGCTGGCGAAGGTCGCGGCCTTGATGCGGTGGCCGTCGACGGGCGGTACGAGGAAACCGCTGCCGCCGGGCATCCGGTCCAGGTCGGCGCGGCGGAAGGCCATGGTGACCAGCGCCATCGAGGCGTAGTCGACGGTGTCCAGCGCGGCGGCCGCGTCGGGGCACTCGGTGCGCAGCAGGCCCGCCGCGGCGCCGGCGGGCGTGGCCAGCACGACCGCGTCGGCCTCGATGGTCCGGTCGCCGAGGCGGATCCGCCAGCCCTCCCCCGCGGACCGGTGGAGGGCCTGGACGGGGGTCCCGAGGTGGATCTCGCCGCCGGCCCGGCGGACGGCCTCGGCGACGGCGGCCGGCAGCGTCCCGATGCCGCCGTCGATGCCCATGAAGACCGGAGGGGTCCGGTCCGGCCCGCCCGGAGGCGCGGTGGCGGCGGCGCGCGCCTGGAGGGCTCGTACGCCCTCGATCAGGGAGCGCTGCGCACGGGCGGCCTCGAAGAGCTGCGGGACGGCGGCGCGCATCGAGATGCGGTAGGCGTCGCCCGCGTAGACGCCGCCGAGCAGCGGCTCGACGAGCCGGTCGACGACCTCCCGGCCGAGCCGGGCGGCGACATAGGCGCCGACCGCGACGTCTTCACCGGCCTCGGTCCGCGCCAGCGTCTCGTCCTCGGCGATCCGCGCCATCCCCTCCGGCGAGATCACCCCGGAGGCGGCGAGCAGACCGAGATCCCCGGGGACGCCCATGACGTGTCCCTTGGGCATCGGGCGCAGCGCACCGCGGGTCCACAGCGCCGCGTTGGCCGTGGCGGGCGGCTGGAGACGGTCGCCGAGCCCGACCTCGCGCGCGAGGTCCACCGCTTCCGGGCGCCTCGCCAGCATCGATTCGGCACCGAGATCGACGGGGACGCCCGCGATCGCACCGGCTCGCAGCTTCCCGCCGAGCCGGCCGGACGCCTCCAGGACGGTCACCCGGGCGCCGCCTTCGAGGAGGCGGTGCGCGGCCGCCAGCCCGGAGATGCCTCCACCGATGACGACGGCATGACCGGGCTCGCGGCCCGTACGGGTGTGCGCTGCGCTCATGCCTCCACTCTCTCAGAGCCCACCGACACGACCGTGACCGGATCGCGATCCGCGGACGGCGGCCCCGGTGGGCCGCGTCCGTCGAAGGGCCCACAACGGCACGCCACTTCGAGAGGGCGCGTCATGCGGGAAGCTGTACGGACGGGGAAGCCGGGGAAGCGGCAGGGCACCGGGGCGGCCGAAGCGTCCGATACGGCGGCGGAAGGTGTCCGGGAGCCCCGTTGACAGCGGGCGGCGACGGGCAAAGACTCGTGGTCGGCGGGCTTCGATCTTCGTACCGCCGCACCGATGCCGAGCCGGGACAGCGAGGACAGCGCCTGATGACCGACCCACGCGTACGGGATGTGTACATCGTCGATGCCGTACGGACCCCCGTCGGCAAGTACGGCGGCGCGCTGGCCGGGGTACGGCCCGACGACCTCGCCGCCCATGTGGTCAAGGCCCTGGTGGACCGCACTCCGGACCTCGATCCGGCGCGCATCGACGACGTCTGCTTCGGCGATGCGAACGGTGCGGGCGAGGACAACCGCAATGTGGCGCGGATGGCGGTGCTGCTGGCCGGGCTGCCGGTGACCGTCCCCGGCGTGACCGTGAACCGGCTGTGCGGGTCGGGCCTGGAGGCGGTCATCCAGGCGGCCCGCGCCATCGCGCACGGCGATGCGCATATCGCGGTGGCGGGCGGCGTGGAGTCGATGAGCCGGGCCCCCTATGTGCTGCGCAAGCCCGAACGCGCCTACCCGGCGGGCCATCAGGAGATGTTCTCCTCGACGCTGGGCTGGCGGATGGTCAATCCGCGGATGCAGCCGGAGTGGACGGTCGCGCTGGGCGAGGGCGCCGAGCAGATCGCCGACCAGCACGGCATCACCCGCGAACAGCAGGACGTCTTCGCGCTGGCCAGCCACCAGAAGGCGGTGCGTGCCTGGCAGGAGGGCGCCTACGACGCCGAGGTCGTACCGCTGCCGGACGTGGACCTGGTGCGCGACGAGGCGATCCGGGAGGCGTCCTCCCTGACGTCGCTGTCCAAGCTGAAGCCGGTGTTCCGCCCGGCCGGCGGCACGGTCACCGCCGGGAACTCCTCGCCGCTCAACGACGGTGCGGCCGCACTGCTGCTGGTCGACGAGGAGGGGCTGCGGGCCACCGGGCGGGAGCCGCTGGCCCGTATCCGTGCGAGCGCGGTGACCGGCGTCGAGCCGCAGCTGTTCGGCCTGGGCCCGGTGGAGGCGGTCCGGCGCGCGCTGGAGCGGTCCGGGCGCGGCTTCGACGAGGTGACCACCTTCGAGCTCAACGAGGCGTTCGCGGCCCAGGCGTTGGGCTGTATCGGGCAGTGGCCGGAGCTGGACCCCGCGGTGGTGAACCCGCGCGGCGGCGCCATCGCCATCGGCCACCCGCTGGGCGCGTCCGGCGCCCGTCTCGCGGGCTCGGTGGCCCACCAACTCGCCGCCCTGGGCTCGGGCACCGGACTCGCCGCACTGTGCATCGGCGTGGGCCAGGGGCTGGCACTGGTCCTGGAGCGCTGAGCACCGCCCCGGCGGGCCGGACCGCCGGTGTCCGCCGCGCGGCGCGGGCCCGGCCGGCCCGCGCGGACACCGTGCGGGCCGTAACGTAACGGGCCCGGGCGCCCGCACCTCCAGGACACGAAAGTCGCCGGCACCCCACACGACAAGCACTCGCACGACGCACCACCCGCACAGCGCACCACCCACACCACGAAGCACCCACTCGGCGAAGGGGACCCGGCATGGCGACGGAGCGGCTGGTGGTCGTCGGAGGCGATGCGGCGGGGATGGCCGCGGCATCGCAGGCACGCCGGCTGCGGAAGCCCGACGAGCTGACGATCACCGCCTTCGAGCGCGGCCACTTCACCTCGTACTCCGCCTGCGGCATCCCGTACTGGGTGGGCGGCGACGTCGACGGCCCGGAGGCGCTGATCGCCCGTACGGCCGACGAGCACCGGGCCCGGGACATCGATCTGCGGATGCGTACCGAGGTCACCGAACTCGATCTGGACCGCGGCCGGGTGCGTACCCGGGAGCTGGACGACGGCGGCCGGGAGTCCTGGACCGGCTTCGACAAGCTGGTGATCGCCACCGGCGCCCGGCCACGCCGCCCCGGTCTGCCGGGGATCGACGCGCCGGGGGTGCACGGCGTGCAGACCCTCGACGACGGCCAGGCCCTGCTGGACACCCTCGACGCGTCGTCCGGCCGGCGGGCGGTCGTCGTGGGCGCGGGCTACATCGGCGTGGAGATGGCCGAGGCGCTGATCCGTCGCGGCTATGCGGTCACCGTCCTGGAGCAGAGCGCCCAGCCGATGTCCACCCTGGACCCGGACATGGGCGCGCTCGTCCATGAGGCGATGTGCGGGATGGGCATCGAGACGGTGTGCGGGACGACCGTCACCGGTGTGCTGACCGATACGGAAGGGCGGGCCCGCGCGGTCACCACCGAGGACGGCGAGTACCCGGCGGATGTGGTCGTGCTGGGTCTGGGGGTCCGCCCCGAGACCACGCTCGCCGCCGCGGCCGGGCTGCCGCTGGGCGAGTCCGGCGGGCTGCTCACCGATCTCGCGATGCGGGTCCGCGGCCAGGACCACATCTGGGCCGGCGGCGACTGTGTGGAGGTGCTGGACCTGATCTCCGGGCGCACCCGCCATATCGCGCTGGGCACCCACGCCAACAAGCACGGGCAGGTCATCGGCGCCAATGTGGGCGGCGGCTATGCCACCTTCCCCGGTGTCGTCGGCACGGCCGTCAGCAAGGTCTGCGATCTGGAGATCGCCCGGACGGGGCTCCTGGAGCGGGAGGCGCTGGCCGCCGGACTGCGTTTCGTCACGGCGACCGTCGAGGCCACCAACCGCGCCGGCTACTACCCCGGCGCCCGCCCGATGCACGTCAAGATGCTCGCCGAGCGCCGTACGGGCCGGTTGCTGGGGGTGCAGATCGTCGGCCGCGAGGGCGCCGGCAAGCGGGTGGACATCGCGGCGGTCGCGCTCACGGCCGGTATGACGGTGGAGCGGATGACCGCCCTCGACCTCGGCTATGCCCCGCCGTTCTCCCCGGTCTGGGACCCCGTCCTGGTGGCGGCCCGCAAGGCGGCCGGGGCCGTACGGGCCGCCGGGGCCTGACCCGGCGGTGCGGCGCCGGACCGCCCCGGCCCGGCCGCCGTCCCCGTCCTCGCGGCGGCCTCGCTCAGCGTGCCGTCTGCGTGTGGACGTACTCGACCAGGCGGGTCAGCGCGTCCGGGTCGGTGGTCGGCAGGACGCCGTGGCCGAGGTTGAAGATGTGGCCCTCCAGGCCGGCGGCGGCGTCGAGGACCTCACGGGCCTTGGTCTCGACGGCCTCGCGGGGGGCGAAGAGCACGGCCGGGTCGATGTTGCCCTGGAGCGCCTTGCCGGGGCCGACCCGGCGGGCCGCCTCGTCCAGCGGGACCCGCCAGTCGACGCCGACGACATCCGCGCCCGCCTCGCCCAGCAGGCCGAGGAGTTCACCGGTGCCGACACCGAAGTGGATCCGCGGCACGCCCAGGCCCTCGACGGCCCGGAAGACCTTGGCGGAGGCCGGCATCACGGAGCGGCGGTAGTCGGCCGGGGAGAGCGCGCCGACCCAGGAGTCGAAGAGCTGCACCGCGCTCGCCCCGGCGGCGATCTGGACCTTGAGGAAGGCGGCGGTGATGTCGGCGAGCCGGTCCAGGAGGTCGGCCCACAGCTGCGGGTCGCCGTACATGAGGGCCTTGGTGCGCTCGTGGTTGCGCGACGGGCCGCCCTCGACGAGGTAGCTGGCGAGCGTGAAGGGCGCCCCGGCGAAGCCGATCAGCGGGGTGCCGCCCAGCTCGCGGACGAGCATGCCGATGGCCTCGGTGACGTAGGAGACGTCGCCGGTCTCCAGGGGGCGCAGCTGCTCCAGATCGGCGCGGGTGCGGATCGGGTTCTCGACGACCGGGCCGACGCCGGGCTTGATGTCGAGGTCGATGCCGATGGCCTTGAGGGGGACCACGATGTCGCTGAAGTAGATGGCGGCGTCGACGTTGTGGCGGCGCACGGGCTGAAGCGTGATCTCGGTGACCAGCTCGGGCCGCATGCACGAGTCGAGCATCGCGATGCCCTCGCGGACCTTGCGGTATTCGGGGAGCGAGCGCCCCGCCTGGCGCATGAACCACACCGGGGTGTGCGGCACCGGCTCCCGTCGGCACGCCTTGAGGAAAGCCGAGTCGTACGTAGCGGTCTGCTGCTGGCCCGTGGCCTGGTTGTTGGCGCTCACGCCCCAAATCTTCGCACGACGGCCCGCCCGCCCATCGGGGCAGGTGGCCGATATCTCCGCATGCGCCCGGGGGCGCCTCCGAATGGGCGACGCGCGCACCGGGTGTCCTCCCCGTATGCGGGCCCGGTTCCGCCTAATCTTCCGGGCATGGCTGCGGCTCACGAACACCTCGCGGACAGCGCGGACGAGGCCCCGATCCCCTTCCGTCAGGCGGTCGAGGCGCTCCGCGCGGCACGACTGCGGCCGGAGATCGAGATCGATCCGACCCCCGCGCCGAAACGGCTCGCCCCGTTCGCGTACGCGCTGGAGGCGGCGGTCGTCGAGCGCGGCGCGGGTCCGGACGGCGAGGACCGGGATCTGGCGGACGGCCGGCTGGTGGTGCTGCACAACCCGGCCGGGGACGAGGCATGGCACGGCACGTTCCGGGTGGTGACGCTGGCGCGGGCGGAGCTGGAGCCGGAGATGGGCGCCGATCCGCTGCTGCCGGAGGTGTCCTGGTCGTGGCTCACGGGGGCGCTGGACGCGCGCGGGGTGCACTACGGCGCACCGAGCGGGACGGTCACCCGGGCCGGCTCGTACTACTTCGGCGGGCTCGCGGCGCGTGAGCCGGCGACCCAGATCGAGATCCGGGCGTCCTGGACGCCGGCCGAGGGCCCCGGCGGGGTGCCGGATCTGGCGGCGCACCTGTCGGCGTGGTGCGATCTTCTGTGCCAGGTCGCGGGCCTGCCGCCGGCCCCGCTCGACATGACGACGCGCGGCGGGATCGTGCCGCTGCCGCAGCGCCGCGGCGCCCAGCCGCGCTGAATTACGCACTCCCCGGGACCGGGCCGCGGTGTTCCCACACCGTCGGCCCGGCGGTCGTTTCGCTGCCCGCCCGCCCCGCCGGCTCCCCTGACGAGGTCCGGTGACGAGGTCCGGGCGGCATCGCGTACGGCTTTGATCATCTCGGTGCGCACCGGGTGCTCACCGTGATCGATCACGCATCCGATTTGCCCGAATTGCCCCTAACTAAATCGTGATCAAAGTCTAAAGTCCCGCCGGTTTGCTGCCGAAGAGGTCAGTGACCCTTCAAACACGGATCATTCCGGCTCCCCCAAGTCGGCGTCCGTCCCCCGCCACTCCCCCCAGGAGGCCCGGTGTCTGTTCTTCTCGAGCAACCTTCGAGCCTGGTCGCCTACCGCCCGAACAAGCCGACGGCCATGGTCGTCGTGGCCGACCCTCGCGTGCGCTCCACCGTCACCCGCCACCTGTGGGCCCTCGGAGTGCGCGACGTGATCGAGGCGTCGTCGATCGCGGAGGCCCGTCCCCGCGTCGGCAATCCGCGCGACATCTGCGTTGCCGACGTCCACCTTCCCGACGGCTCCGGCCTCACGCTGCTGTCCGAGACCCGGGCGGCGGGCTGGCCGAACGGCCTCGCGCTGTCCGCGGCCGACGACATCGGTGCCGTACGCAACGCCCTGGCCGGCGGCGTCAAGGGCTATGTCGTCACCGGCACCCGCACCAACCTGGGCCTTCCCGGCCGCCCCGGCACCTCGCCCATCGGCGCCAACGCGGCCCGTATGCAGCGCCGCCCCCCGGGCGCCCCCGGTCACCCGGGCGGCTACCGGGAGCTGTCGGGGCGCGAGGTCGAGGTGTTGCGGCTGGTGGCGGAGGGCCAGTCCAACAAGGCCATCGGCGTCTCGATGGGGCTGTCGGCGCTGACCGTCAAGAGCCATCTCGCCCGTATTGCCCGCAAGCTCGGCACCGGCGACCGGGCCGGAATGGTGGCCGTCGCCCTGCGCACCGGCATCATTCACTGACCGTCCACACGACCGGCTCGCCCGTCGAGGGAACGTTCCCTCGACGGGCGACGTGCATACACAGATACCCTTGACTGGTGACCGACGCCCAAAAGACCGCAGCAGACACGACACTGCGAGCAACCGGAGACTCGCCTCCGGACCCCCGACCGGCGCCGGTCCCTCTCCTGGAGCCCCGCGAGGGCATCCCCCCGGTGACCGCCACGGACGAGGCACTCGCCGAGGTCGTGGCCGCCTTCGCGGCCGGTACGGGCCCGGTGGCCGTCGACGCCGAGCGGGCCTCGGGCTACCGCTACGGTCAGCGCGCCTACCTCGTACAGCTGCGCCGCGAGGGCGCCGGCAGTGTGCTGGTCGACCCGGTCGGCTGCCCCGACCTGTCGGCGCTGGGGGAGGCGATCGGCGACGCCGAGTGGGTGCTGCACGCCGCCACCCAGGACCTGCCGTGTCTGCGTGACATAGGGATGGTCCCCACCCGGCTGTTCGACACCGAGCTGGCCGGGCGGCTGGCCGGCTTCGCCCGGGTCGGCCTGGGCGCCATGGTCGAGAACGTCCTCGGCTACGCCCTGGAGAAGGGCCACTCCGCCGTCGACTGGTCCACCCGCCCGCTGCCCGAGCCCTGGCTGCGCTATGCCGCGCTCGATGTCGAGCTGCTGGTGGATCTGCGGGACGCGCTGGAGGAGGAGCTGACGCAGCAGGGGAAGCTGGAGTGGGCCCGGCAGGAGTTCGCGGCGATCGCCGCCGCTCCCCCGCCGCCGCCCCGCAAGGACCCCTGGCGCCGGACGTCCGGCATGCACAAGGTCCGCCGGCGCCGCCAGATGGCGGTCGTACGGGAGCTGTGGACGGCCCGTGACCAGGTCGCCCAGCGGCGCGATGTCTCGCCCGGGAAGGTGCTGGGGGATGCCGCGATCGTGGAGGCGGCGCTGAGCCTGCCGCCGAACAGTCACGCGCTGGCGGGGCTGCCCGGCTTCGGCCACCGGATGGGCCGCCGGGCGCTGGAGCAGTGGCAGGCCGCCGTGGACCGCGCCCGTGCGCTGCCCGAGAGCGAGTTGCCGCAGCCCGGCCAGCCGCTCAACGGCCCGCCGCCGCCCCGTGCCTGGGCCGACAAGGACCCGGCCGCCGCGGCCCGGCTGTCGGCCGCCCGCGCGGCGGTCACCGCGCTCGCCGAGAACCTGAATCTCCCGCAGGAGAACTTGATCACTCCGGACACGGTGCGCCGGCTGTGCTGGGAGCCGCCGGCCGAGCCGACCCTGGAAGCGGTCGCCGAGGTGCTGTCCGGCCACGGCGCGCGCCCCTGGCAGATCGAGCAGGTCGCGCCGATCCTCACCGAGGCGCTGCTGACGGACGCCGGCTGACGCGGCCGCCCCGGGCGGAGCGGGACTCCGGCCCGGGGCGGAAGGGGTGGTCGCTCAGTCCTGATCGACGTGCATCCACAGGACCTTGCGGTTGGTCGCGTCGATCTCGTACGTGGTCTCGTTCCAGTCGTCGGTGGTCACCACGCCCACCGTCCACGCCACGGTGTCGTTGTTGCCGTGGTCGGCGTCGCCGAGCTCGATGGTGGTGACGGTGCCCTTCGTCTTCTCGGTGGCCGTCTCCGCGGCCTGCTGGGCCGTGACGGTGGCCTTGGACAGCCGGGCGGCCAGCTGCTGCTTGTCATCGGGATCGTCAGACTGGGGCTGCGGCTTCTGGGCCTGGCCGGAGACCGCGTCGACGCGCACCTCGTACGCCTTCCCGTCGGTCGTCCCCACCACGGTGTCCCAATACGGGCTGGCGGGCGTCCCCTTGAGCTCCGCGGCGATCGCCTCCGAGGACGGGACGGCCGCGATCGCGGCCTTCAGCGCCTGCTGGTAGTCCGTCTTGGCCTTGGGGATCAGAGCCTTGCGCTGGGCCTGGTCCGCGCTGAGCGAACCGCTCGGCGAGGCGGCGGTGGCGGGCACCGCCCGCGAGGGGGCCGCGCTCTTCTGGGGGCCTGCCGTGTCGCTGCCGCTGTTCCCGCAGCCCGACAGCAGCGCGCCCGCGGCGGCGACGGCACAGACCAGTCCGATCGTGCGCGGGCCCGCCGGACGTCCGCGCCGGACCACGACACCACTCCTATTCGTATCCATATGGGCACTTTAGGTGTGTGATGGGATGAATTGCGCCAAGACCCGACGGTATTCGGCTCTTTTCGATCGCCGGTTTCCGCCGGTTGTGGCGCCGCCGCGCGGCAGCCCGGGCGTCCGCCGGGTGTGACCTTCAACGCTCCGGGCGGTGGGGGTGTGCAGCTTGGTTACCCGTAAGTAGCATGTCGGTGTGAAGCGCCCCTCGGGGCGCCCCGCAGCAGCAGTGCCATCCCGCACCTGGAGGAGAGCCAACGTGCCTCGTACCGCTAGGGACGTCGTCTTCGTCGACGGCGTCCGCACCCCGTTCGGCAAGGCGGGCCCGAAGGGCATCTACCACGAGACCCGCGCCGACGATCTCGTCGTGAAGGCCATCCGGGAGCTGCTGCGCCGCAACCCGGCCCTGGACCCCGCGAAGATCGACGAGGTCGCCATCGCCGCGACCACCCAGATCGGTGACCAGGGTCTGACCATCGGCCGCACGGCCGGCATCCTGGCGGGCCTCCCGCAGTCCGTCCCCGGCTACTCCATCGACCGCATGTGCGCCGGTGCGCTGACCGCCGTCACGGCGACCGCCGGCTCCATCGCCTTCGGTGCGTACGACGCCGTCATCGCCGGTGGTGTCGAGCACATGGGCCGCCACCCCATGGGCGAGGGCGTCGACCCCAACCCGCGGTTCGTGAGCGAGAAGCTCGTCGACCAGTCGGCCCTGTTCATGGGTATGACGGCGGAGAACCTCCACGACCGCTACCCGCACATCACCAAGCAGCGCGCCGACGAGTACGCGGTGCGCTCGCAGGAGAAGGCGGCGAAGGCGTACGCGAACGGCAAGATCCAGCAGGATCTGGTGCCGATCTCGGTGCGCAACACCAACGCGGAGGTCGGCGAGACGGGCTGGGGCCTGGTCACCGCCGACGAGCCGATGCGTCCGGGGACGACCCTGGAGAACCTCGCGGGCCTGAAGACGCCGTTCCGTACGCACGGCCGCGTCACCGCCGGTAACGCCGCCGGCCTCAACGACGGCGCCACCGCCTCGATCGTCGCCTCCGAGGACTTCGCGCGGGAGCACAACCTCCCGGTCAAGATGCGCCTGGTCTCCTACGCCTTCGCCGGCGTCGAGCCCGAGGTCATGGGCTACGGCCCGATCCCGGCCACCGAGAAGGCGCTCGCCAAGGCGGGCCTGGGCATCGAGGACATCAACCTCTTCGAGATCAACGAGGCGTTCGCCGTGCAGGTGCTCGCCTTCCTCGACCACTACGGCATCGCGGACGACGACGCGCGCGTCAACCAGTACGGCGGCGCCATCGCCTTCGGCCACCCGCTGGCCTCCTCCGGTGTGCGGCTGATGACGCAGCTGGCCCGGCAGTTCGAGGAGCAGCCGGAGGTCCGCTACGGCCTGACCACCATGTGCGTCGGCTTCGGCATGGGCGCGACGGTCATCTGGGAGAACCCGAACCACAAGGACGCCGGAGGCGACAAGTGAGCGAGCGCAGCGAGGGAACAATGGATAGGTGCAGCATGTGCGCATGCTCGACCGAGCGAAGCGAGGGAGCGGCATGAGCACCACCACCACCGCCGAACTCCTGAAGGGTGCGGCCGAGCTGTTCCCGGACGAGGTCGTCACGTCGGCGCACGTCCGCCACCTCGATCTGCCGTACGGCGCGGGCAAGTTCGCGCTGATCACGCTCGACAACGGCTTCGACCACACCAAGCCGACCACCTTCGGTCCGGGCTCGCTGGCGAACCTCAACGCCGCGATCGACCAGGTCGAGAAGGAGGCCGCGGACGGC
The DNA here is from genome assembly GCF_042724075.1 of Streptomyces sp. NPDC127097. Taxonomy (NCBI): domain Bacteria; kingdom Bacillati; phylum Actinomycetota; class Actinomycetes; order Kitasatosporales; family Streptomycetaceae; genus Streptomyces; species Streptomyces sp. NPDC127097. The sequence goes on from NZ_JBHXFI010000004.1 coordinate 175,639, forward strand.
GACATCGTCGGCGTCGGCCTCACCGGCAAGCCGTTCATCTTCGCCGTCGGCGCCGACCTCAAGGGCGTCGAGCTGCTGAAGAAGCACGAGGACGCGCTGGCCATCGGCAAGGGCGGCCACGAGGTCTTCAAGCGGCTGTCGAAGCTGGCCGTGCCGACCTTCGCGTACTACAACGGTGCGGCGATGGGCGGCGGCGTCGAGGTCGGTCTGCACTGCTCGTACCGCACGGTCTCCCAGGCCGCGCCCGCCTTCTCGCTGCCCGAGGTCTTCCTCGGTCTCGTCCCCGGCTGGGGCGGCTGTGCGCTGCTGCCGAACCTCATCGGCGCGGACAAGGCCGTCTCGGTCATCATCGAGAACTCGCTCAACCAGAACAAGCAGCTCAAGGGCCGGCAGGTCTTCGATCTCGGCATCGCGGACGCGATCTTCGAGGGCGCGGACTTCCTGGAGCAGTCGCTGATCTGGACCGCGAACGTCCTCAAGGGCGACGTGACGGTCGAGCGCCCCGAGATCGACCGCGGTGAGGGCTGGGACCAGGCCGTCGCCAAGGGCAGGTTCATCGCCGACGGCAAGGTGCACGGCGCCGCCCCGGCCGCCTACCGCGCGCTGGACATCATCGCGGCCGCCAAGGACGGCGACCTCCAGGCCGGTTTCGACGCCGAGGACCAGGCCCTGGCGGACCTGATCATGGGCGGCGAACTCCGCGCCGGCATCTACTCGTTCAACCTGGTGCAGAAGCGCGCCAAGCGACCCGCCGGTGCGCCGGACAAGAACCTGGCGCGTCCGGTCAGCAAGGTCGGTGTCGTCGGCGCCGGTCTGATGGCCTCGCAGCTGGCCCTGCTGTTCCTGCGCCGCCTGGAGGTGCCGGTCGTGCTGACCGACATCGACCAGGAGCGCATCGACAAGGGTGTGGGCTATGTCCACGCCGAGATCGACAAGCTGCTCGGCAAGGGCCGGATCAACCAGGACAAGGCCAACCGCCTCAAGGCCCTGGTCTCCGGTGTCCTCGACAAGGCCGAGGGCTTCTCCGACGCCGACTTCATCATCGAGGCGGTCTTCGAGGAGATCGGCGTCAAGCAGCAGGTGTTCGCCGAGGTCGAGGCCGTCGCCCCGGCGCACGCGATCCTCGCCACCAACACCTCCTCGCTGTCGGTCACCGAGATGGCGTCGAAGCTGAAGCACCCCGAGCGGGTCGTCGGCTTCCACTTCTTCAACCCGGTCGCGATCCTGCCGCTGCTGGAGATCGTCCGCGGCGAGAAGACCGACGACGCCTCGCTGGCCACGGCCTTCGGTGTCGCCAAGAAGCTGAAGAAGACCGCGGTACTGGTGAAGGACGCCCCGGCGTTCGTCGTGAACCGCATCCTGACCCGCTTCATGGGCGAGATCCAGAACGTCATCGACGAGGGCACCCCGGTCGACGTCGCCGAGGAGGCCATCGAGCCGCTCGGTCTGCCGATGTCGCCGCTGGTGCTGCTGGAGCTGGTCGGCCCGGCGATCGGTCTGCACGTCTCCGAGACGCTCAACCGCGCCTTCCCGGACCGCTTCACGGTCTCCCCGAACCTCAAGGCCGTCGTCGAGGCCGGCAAGCGCGGCTTCTACGTCTACGACTCCGGCAAGCCGGAGCTGGACCCCGAGGTCGCCGCGCTGCTCAAGCAGGGCGACTCGGTGCTGACGGAGGAGCAGGTCCGCGACCGCGTCCTGGACGCCGTCGCGCAGGAGATCGGCCTGATGCTGGACGAGGGTGTGGTCGCCGAGGCGCAGGACATCGACCTGTGCCTGATCACCGGCGCCGGCTGGCCCTTCCACCTGGGCGGCATCACGCCGTACCTGGACCGTGCGGGGGTCTCCGAGCGGGTGCGGGGCAAGAAGTTCCTGGCCCCGGGTATCGCGAGCGTGCCCGCCTAAGGGTGCACAGCTGACAGCGAAGGCGCGGGCCGGCTCGGCGGAGCCGGCCCGCGCTTTCGTGTGCCCGGGTCCGGCGGCGGCCCGGCATGGGAGGGTAACGCCATGGATTCCTTGGTCATTGTCGATGCCGCGAATGTCGTCGGCTCGGTGCCCGACGGCTGGTGGCGGGACCGGCACGGCGCGGCGGAGCGGCTGCGCGACGCGCTGCCCGGCTATGCGGCCGGGGGGCTGCCGGGGCTGGTGCCGCCGCCCCTGGAGATGGTCCTGGTGGTCGAGGGCGCGGCGCGCGGCGTCCAGTCCGTCGAGGGCGTCCGGGTGGTACCGGCGGCCGGCAGCGGCGACGACCGGATCGTGCAGCTGGTGGCGGACGAGGGCGCCGGCCGGGACTGTCTGGTGGTCACCGCGGACCGCGAACTACGGGACCGGGTCCAGGCCCTGGGCGCCCGGGTGACGGGCCCGCGGGCGGTGTGGGGGCGGGGGCGCGGCGGGGATTAGGGCAAGCCCTAGGGGGTGCCTTCACGGGTGACCGATGAATTCCGCCGCGCCGCGTCGTCTGCCCTGTGAGAGCGTCCCCTTCCGCGCCCGCGGGAGGCCAGGGACGAGAGGACAAGGAGCGTGCACACCGTGGACCAGGAGAACGTGAGCGCCGGCCTGACGGTCGCCGCGCCCGCCGCGCGGGTGTTCGCGGTGCTGGCGGACCCGACGGCCCATTCCGCGATCGATGGCACCGGCTGGGTGCAGGAAGCCGCCGACCGGGCGCCGCTGACCGAGGTGGGGCAGATCTTCCGGATGGACATGTATCACGCCAACCATCCGGACGGCGACTACCGGGTGGCCAACCAGGTCCAGGTGCTCGATCCGCCGCGCGCCATCGGCTGGCGGACGGGGACGGAGAAGGACGACGGGCGGCTGGAGTTCGGCGGCTGGATCTGGCGCTACGACCTCGCGCCGCTCGGTCCGTCCGGGACCGAGGTCACGCTCACCTATGACTGGTCGGCGGTGCCGCCGTCCGTCCGGGAGTACATCCGGTTCCCGCCGTTCGGCCCGGAACATCTCAGCAACTCGCTGCACCATCTGGCCGGGCTCGTCACCGGCAGGTAAGGGCGTCGTGCCCCGTATGCCACGGCGGGCGCGGCATACGGGGCGAGCGGAGGGCCCGGAAGAGTGCGGGCCGTCAGTCCTTGGCGGGCTGCCGGTTGCGGCGGCCGAGGCGGCTGTGGGAGCGCCCGTACAGGAAGTAGATGACGAAGCCGAGCACCATCCAGATGGCGAACCGCACCCAGGTCTCGGCGGGCAGATTGAGCATCAGCCACACCGAGGCGGCCACCGAGAGCAGCGGCACCAGCGGTACCAGCGGGGTGCGGAAGGAGCGGGGCAGATCGGGCCGGGAGCGGCGGAGCAGGATGACGCCGACGGCGACCACGACGAAGGCGAACAGGGTGCCGATATTGACCAGTTCGGCGAGTTCGTCGATCGAGGTGAAGCCGGCGACGACGGCGACGACGGCGCCCAGCGCGATGGTCGAGCGGTAGGGGGTGCCGAACCGCGGGTGGGACCGGGAGAAGGCCCGCGGCAGCAGCCCGTCCCGGCTCATCGCGAAGAACACCCGGCTCTGGCCGAGCAGCAGAATCATGCTGACGGAGGTCAGCCCGACGGCGGCGCCGAAGCTGATCACGCCGGCGAAGAAGGGCTGCCCGAGGTCCTTGAAGGCGTCGGCGAGCGGGGCGTCGGTGGAGAGCTTGCTGTACTTCTGCATGCCGGTCACGACGATCGACACGGCCACATAGAGGAGAGTGCAGATCGCCAGTGAGCCGAGGATGCCGCGCGGCACGTCGCGCTGCGGATTGCGGGTCTCCTCGGCGGCGGTGGCCACGATGTCGAAGCCGATGAAGGCGAAGAAGACCACGGCGGCCGCGGCGAAGATGCCCATGGTCCCGAAGTTGGCCGGGGCGAAGCCGAACATCAGCTGGGACAGCGGGGCGGCCAGGCCGCCGCCGGCTTCACTGGGCTCGCTGGGCGGGATGAAGGGTGTGTAGTTGGCGCCGTTGATGAAGAAGGCACCGGCGACGATGACCAGCAGGACGACGGTGACCTTGATCCCGACGACCACCGCCGTCACCCGCGAGGACAGCTTCATCCCGAACACCAGAATCGCGGTCAGCAGCAGAACGAGGAGGAAGGCGAGCAGATCGAAGCCGAACCGCCCCTCATGGGTGCCGGACAGAGCGGCGGGCAGATGCAGTCCGGCGGAGTCCAGCAGTGAGCGCACATAGCCGGACCAGCCGACCGCGACCACCGCACAGCCCAGGGCGAGTTCCAGGATCAGGTCCCAGCCGATGATCCAGGCCGGCAGCTCCCCCAGTGAGGCGTACGAGAAGGTGTAGGCCGATCCGGCGACCGGCACGGTGGAGGCGAACTCCGCGTAACACAGCGCCGCCAGCGCGCAGACCACGCCCGCGACGACGAAGGACAGCGCGACGGCGGGCCCGGCCTGTTCCTTGGCGATTTTTCCGGTGAGGACGAAAATCCCGGTGCCGATGACGACACCGACACCGAAGACGGTCAGATCGAGCGCCGACAGGGACTTCTTGAGCGTGTGCTCCGGCTCCTCGGTATCCCGGATCGACTGTTCTACAGTCTTCGTCCGGAACAGACCGCGATTGCGGCGTGAATCGTGTGGTGTGCCGTGCTGTGTGCTCATGGGCGAACCTCCGCCTGGACGACCCTCGCAACTCTCCTGAACTGACCGAGTCTCCGCAATGTCGGGAAACAGTCAGCTTCGGCGGGCCTCCGGACGGAGGGGATTCACCCGATGGGGTGCGGCCGTACGTATGCCGATGGGCCGGGCGGGACATCCGTACGGATGACCGGCCCGGCCCATCGTGCCGTCGGCGGAATCAGTCGCGGGTGGCCTCGGCCGGCTCGGCCGCACCCTTGGCGCGGGCGTCCTCGGAGGCGTCCACGGGGTCGTCGGCGGAGTCTTCCCCGGCCGGCCGGAGCGGGGGCTGGGGCAGCCCGTCGATCTTGGAGACCAGGCCGGTGACCTGGCGGGCGATGTCCGGTGCGGTGAGCCCGATCTCCGCCATGACCTCCTTGCGGGAGGCGTGGTCGAGGAACTGCTCGGGGATGCCGAAGTCGCGCAGCGGCAGATCCACACCCGCGTCGCGCAGCGCCTGGGCGACGGCCGAACCGACGCCGCCGGAACGGACGTTGTCCTCGACGGTGACCACGACCCGGTGCTTGGCGGCCAGCCCCGGCAGCGCCGCGTCGACCGGCTTGACCCAGCGGGGGTCGACGACCGTGGTGGAGATGCCCTGCTTGTCCAGCAGGTCGGCGATCTCCAGGCACATCGGGGCGAGCGCGCCGACGGACACCAGGAGGACGTCGGGCCGGGTGACGCCCTCGGCGGGCTCGCGCAGCACGTCCATGCCGCCGACCCGTCCGACGGCCTCCACGGCGGGGCCGACGGCGCCCTTGGAGTAGCGCACCACGGTGGGCGCGTCATCGACCTCGACGGCCTCCCGCAGCTGGGCGCGGACCTGGTCGGCGTCGCGCGGCGCGGCGATCCGCAGGCCGGGGACGACCTGAAGGATCGACATGTCCCACATGCCGTTGTGCGAGGCGCCGTCGGTGCCGGTGATGCCGGCCCGGTCCAGCACGAAGGTGACGCCGCACTTGTGCAGCGCGACATCCATCAGCACCTGGTCGAAGGCGCGGTTGAGGAAGGTGGCGTAGACCGCGAAGACCGGGTGCAGACCGCCGGTGGCCATGCCCGCGGCGGAGACCGCCCCGTGCTGCTCGGCGATGCCGACGTCGAAGACGCGGTCGGGGAAAGCCTTGGCGAACTTGTCCAGGCCGACGGGCTGGAGCATGGCCGCCGTGATGGCGACGATGTCCTTGCGCTCCTTGCCGAGCTCGACCATCTCGTCGCCGAAGACGGAGGTCCAGTCCTTGCCGCCCGAGGAGATGGGCAGGCCGGTGTCGGGGTGGATCTTGCCGACGGCGTGGAAGCGGTCCGCCTCGTCCTGGAGGGCGGGCTGGTAGCCGCGGCCCTTTTCGGTGAGGCAGTGCACGATGACCGGGCCGCCGAAGCGCTTGGCGCGCGTCAGCGCGGACTCCAACGCCTCGATGTCATGACCGTCGATCGGGCCGACGTACTTCAGGCCCAGGTCCTCGAACATGCCCTGCGGGGCGATGAAGTCCTTCAGGCCCTTCTTGGCGCCGTGCAGGGTCTCGTAGAGCGGTTTGCCGACGACGGGCGTGCGCTCCAGCAGGTCCTTTCCGCGGGCCAGGAAGCGCTCGTAGCCGTCCGTGGTGCGGAGCGTGGCCAGGTGGTTGGCGAGGCCGCCGATGGTCGGGGCGTAGGAGCGCTCGTTGTCGTTGACGACGATGACGAGCGGGCGGTCCTTGGCGGCGGCGATGTTGTTGAGCGCCTCCCAGGCCATGCCGCCGGTCAGCGCGCCGTCACCGATGACCGCGGCGACCCGGTCGTCGCAGCCGCGCACCTCGTTGGCCTTCGCGATGCCCTCGGCCCAGCCCAGGACCGTGGAGGCGTGGCTGTTCTCGATGACGTCGTGCTCGGACTCGGCACGGGAGGGGTAACCGGACAGGCCGCCCTTCGCCTTGAGCTTGGAGAAGTCCTGACGGCCGGTGAGCAGCTTGTGGACGTAGGACTGGTGCCCGGTGTCGAAGAGGACCTTGTCCTTCGGGGAGTCGAAGACACGGTGCAGGGCGATGGTCAGCTCGACCACACCGAGGTTCGGGCCGAGGTGTCCGCCGGTCTTGGACACCTCATCGACAAGGAAGGTACGGATCTCCCCCGCCAGCTGCTCCAGCTGCTCCGCGTCCAGTCGGTCCAGATCGCGCGGTCCCTTGATACGGGAAAGCAGCGCCCTCCCGTCGCCCGCCACCGCCCCGGCCGGACGCGCTTTGCGCGGCACCTCCTGCACCCCTGCCTCCTTGCTGCTTGCTGCCTGCTGCCGTGGATCGAGCTTGCCGATCAGATGAGTCTAATGTCGCGCCCGCCGCGCCGACGCCCGGGCCTTGCGATGTATGTCACTCGGGTGAACCGGGTCCCCGCACACCGCACGACGTACGTCAGCGCACGCGGACCGGCCCCCACCGGATGATGCCCGGTGGGGGCCGGCGCCGTCGTGCGAGGGACGCGGTCAGGTACGTCCGGCCGTCTTCTGCGTCCGGCGGGAGACCGAGTCGATCACCACGGCGGCGAGCAGCACCGCGCCGGTGATCATGTACTGGATCTCACTCGCCATGCCGAGCAGGTTCAGGCCCTGCTGGATCGACTGGATGACCAGCATGCCCAGCAGCGCGGACCAGATCTTGCCCCGGCCGCCGAAGAGGCTGGTGCCGCCGATGACGGCCGCCGCGATGACGTTCATCAGGGTGTTGCCGGAGCCCAGGTTCTTGGTGGCGCCACCGGAGAGGCTGGCGATGAACAGTCCGCCGAAGGCCGCGAGCATGCCGGAGACCGCGAAGACGCTGATCCGGATCTTGTTCACATTGATGCCGGCCCGGCGGGCCGCCTCGGCGTTGCCGCCGACCGCGAAGATCTGCCGGCCGTAGGTGGTGCGGCGCACCACGAAGTCGGCGATGACCAGCACCGCGAGGAACAGCACCAGGGCCAGCGGCAGACCGCGGGCGCCGGCCGGCTCGTTCAGGACATAGGCGACGACGAAGGCGAGCACCGCGACCACGCCGGTGCGCAGCAGGATCTCGCTGAGCGGCCGGGAGGGCAGCGCGGCGGCCCGGCGGCGCTTGCTGTCCAGCAGCAGCGATCCGGCGTAGGCGAGCACCGCGACCACCGCGAGACCGTAGGCGGCGGCCTTGTCCTCGAAGTAGTAGCCGGTGAGGTTCTCCACGACACTGCCGCTCGGCGTGTTGATGGAGCCTTCCTTGCCCATCATCCAGATCTGGAGACCGCTCCAGCCGAGGAATCCGGCCAGCGTGACGACGAAGGCCGGCACTCCGATCTTGGCGAAAAAGAACCCGTGCAGGGCGCCGATCGCCACACCGGTCACGATGGCGATCAGCACCGCGAGCCAGTCGTTGACGCCGTTGGTGACGCTGAGTACGGCCCACACGGCCGCGCCGACACCCGCCACCGAGCCGACGGACAGATCGATCTCGCCGAGCAGCAGCACGAAGACGATGCCGACGGCCATGATGCCGAGGCCGGAGGTGTAGACGCCGATGTTGGCGAGGCTGTCCGCGGACAGGAAGCTGCTGTTCTTGAGCTGGAAGACGACCGCGATGACGAACAGGCCGATGATGACCGGCAGCGAGCCCAGCTCACCGCCGCGCACCCGGCGCTTGAAGTCGTTGAGATAGCCGGCGAAGCCCTGTTCGCGGACGAGCAGACGGGGGTCGACGGCGGCCGCCTGGACGGCTTCCGCTGCGGGGGCGTCCGTGGCGGGGGCGTCCGTGGTCTCCGCGTCCTCGGCCGCCGCGGGCTCCTTGGTGAGGTCACTCATGCCCCGACCTCCTTCTTCACCTGGTCCGTACGCGCCTTGCGGCGGGTCACGGCGTTGTCCGAGGCGCCGGTGATGGCGGCGATGATCTCTTCGTGGGAGGTGCCCTCGACGTCGAAGACACCGTTGTTGCGGCCCAGCCGCAGCACCGCGACCCGGTCCGCGACGGCCTGCACATCGGCCATGTTGTGGCTGATGAGGATGACGCCCAGACCGCGCTCCCGCAGCCGCTCGACGAGGTCGAGGACCTGCGCGGTCTGCTCGACACCGAGCGCGGCGGTGGGCTCGTCCAGGATGACGACCTTCGGGTCGCCGATCAGTGCCCGGGCGATGGCGACGACCTGCCGCTGACCACCGGAGAGCGCCGCGACCGGGATCCGGACGCTGGGGATCCGGATGGACAGGGTGTCCAGCAGCTCCTTGGCCCGCTTCTCCATGGCGATCTCGTCGAGGACACCGACGGTGCGGGTCTCGTTGCCGAGGAAGAGGTTGGCGACGACATCGAGGTTGTCGCAGAGCGCGAGGTCCTGGTAGACGGTGGCGACGCCGAGTTCCTGGGCGTCGTGCGGCTTGTTGATGCGGACCGTCGCGCCCTGCCATTCGATGGCGCCGTCGTCGACCGGGTGCACGCCCGAGATGGTCTTGACGAGGGTGGACTTGCCGGCGCCGTTGTCGCCGACGAGGGCGACCACCTCACCGGGGTGGATCTCCAGGGTGACGTCCGTGAGTGCCTGGACGGCGCCGAACCGCTTGGAGATTCCGCGCAACGCCAGCACAGGCGTAGCGGACACGTGAATCATCTCCTTCGCCGCCGTCACAACGGCGGGGATGGTGGTGCGTGGAGCGGGGGGCTTGCGGGGACGGTCCGGCGTCCGCGCCCGGGACGGGCGGCGCGGGTACGGGCCGGTAGGGGTAGGGACCGGTCGCGCGGACCGGCCGGGTGGTGGGAGCCGGCCGGGATACGGACCGGTGGGGTGCGGGCCCGTGGGGATACGGGCCGGTGGAGCTACGGCCGGGCCGGGGCCGCGGGGCGGTGCCACGCGGCCCCGTCCGACCGGGAGCCCGGGGCCGGGAGCCCGGGGCCGGGGCCGAAGGAGCAGGGCCGGGGGCCTGGACCGGGGCCGGGGAGCCGGCGCCGGAAGGCCCGGGGCCTTACTTGATGCCGGCCTTCTCGCACGCCTTCTTGGCGTCGCCGGCGCAGATCTGGCTCGCCTTGTAGACCTTGTCCTTGAGGATCGTGGACGCGATGTTGTCCTTGGTCACGATCTGCGCGTCGTACAGCTTGGCCGGGATGCCCTTGACCTCGCCGCTGAGGCTGTCGACCTTGGTGTCCGTCAGGGAGTCGATCTTCTCGCCCTTGAGCAGCTTGACGGCGATCTCGGCCGTGGAGTCGGCCTGCGGCTTGATCTGCTTGTAGATGGTGAACGCCTGGTCACCCTTGAGGATCCGCTGGAGACCCGCGAGCTCGGCGTCCTGGCCGCCGACCGGGACGTCCACGCCCTTCTGCTTGAGCGCGGTGATGATGCCGCCGGCCATGCCGTCGTTCCCGGAGTAGACGCCCTGGAAGCCGTCCTTGCCGAGCGAGTCGAGGGCGGCGCTCATCTTCTTGTTGGCCTCGTCGGGCGACCAGTCGGGGATGTCCTGCTCGTACGCGACCTTCTTGACCTGCTTGTCGAGGACGCTGTGGGCGCCCTTCTTGAAGAACGGCATGTTCGGGTCGGTCGGCGAACCGTTGATCATGACGACATTGCTGTCCTTGGCCTTGTCGCCGAGCGCCTTGACCAGCGCCTGGCCCTGGAGGCGGCCGATCTTCTCGTTGTCGTAGGACACGTAGGCGGAGATGTTGCCCTCGGCCAGCCGGTCGTAGGCGACGACCTTCACGCCCTTCTTGGCGGCCTGGTTCACCCAGGACTTGGTCGCCTTGTAGTCGACGGCGTCCAGAATGATCACCTTCACGCCCTGGGTGATCAGCGCGTCGAACTGCTTCTTCTGGGTCTCGGTCTCCTGCGCCGCGTTGTTGTACTTCACCTTGCAGTCGCTGCACAGCGCATGGATCTTCGACTCCATGAGCGGGCGGTCGAAGGTCTCGTAGCGGGTGGTCTTGTTCTCCGGCAGCAGCAGACCGATCGTCTTGCTGTCGCCGCCACCCGACTTGGCGCCGTCACCGGCCTTGCCGCAGGCGGCCACGGAGAGCGCCATCGAGACGGCGGCAGTGCCTATGACGACGCGACGCGTCCAAACGTTCATTGGGGTGCCTCCCTGACGAGGCCGCGTCGTTGCGGCCGAGGTGGCTGGAAGTCAACTCGGCCGCCAGCCGACCGTCAAGAAGTAAATCCTTAACGAGATGGCAACGGTGCCATGCGTTAGCTGTGTGAACTCAGCGCGCTCAGGCCAGGGCGGGAGCGTCCGCCGGCTGCACCCCGTCGAGCAGGGTCGAATCGCCCATCTCGCTCAGCACCAGCGCCAGCGCGCCGAGCACCTCCGCCCGGCCGCCGAGAGTGCCCGGGACGATGCCCAACTGCCGTGCCGCGCTGGGGATCGCGTACCGCGACACCGACTCACGGATCGGCGCGAGCACCAGCTCACCGGCCTCGGCGAGGTCCCCGCCGAGCACCACTCGACTGGGATTGAGCAGATTGCACAGATTTGCCACACCACTACCGATATGGCGCCCGACATCCGCAATGACCCGGCGGCAGCCCGGGTCGCCCTCACGGGCCAGCTGGACCACCCGCGCCATGGTCAGATCGGGCCCGTGGCTCGGCTGAAGCAGCGGGAGGACGTACCGGGCCGCGGTGAAGGTCTCCAGGCAGCCACGGTTGCCGCAGCGGCACACCGGGCCGGCCTCGTCCAGCGTGATGTGCCCGATCTCGCCCGCCGTGCCGCCCGGCCCGCGGTAGATCTGCCCGCTGATCACCAGCCCGGCACCGACACCGCTGGCGACCTTGATGTACGCCAGGTCGGCGGCCCCGCGGCCACCGCCCCACACCAGCTCGCCCAGCGCGCCGAGGTTGGCGTCGTTGTCGACGTGGACGGGCACCCCGAGGCGCCCCGAGAGCTCCTGGCCGGGGTTCGTGCCCGTCCAGCCCGGCAGGATCGCCGTGGAGCCGAGCGTCCCGGATTCGACGTCGATCGGCCCGGGCACGCCCAGGCCGACGCCGACGACCTTGCCGGCGTCGATCCCGGTGGCCGCGATCAGTCGGCTGACCAGCTGTTCCGCCCGGTCGAAGCCCTCGGCGGCGGAGGCGTCCACATCGATCGGTTCGGCTTCCTCGGCGAGCACCTGGTGGGCGAGGTTGCCGACCGCCACCCGCAGATGGGAATGCCCGAAATCGACCCCCACGACGATGCCCGCATCACCGGAGAGCGAGACACTGCGCGCCCGCCGTCCGCCCGCCGAGGTCGGCGTCACCTCGACGGTTCCGCCGTCCTTCAACTCGCGAACGATGTTGGAAACGGTGGCCGCGGACAGCCCCGTGCTCCGGGCGATCTCCGCCTGCGTGAGTGAGCCCGCCATACGCACCGCGCGCACGACCCGCTCCAGATTGGCCCGGTGCAGCGAGGACTGCGACCCTGGAGTCTCCATCGACTCATCCACTCCCGTCTGGGGCCAGGGGTGCCTCCCAGCGGCAGCTGGGGAGGCACGACGACCGCCCGCCGACCGCACCCACATCGTCGGGGGGCGGCCATCGATTCAACATGTGAACTCTAAGCAGAACGCCCGCCGGGAAGTCTCGTCAAGGCGTTGAGCCCGGCATGATCGGGAAGCGGCTGATCCGGACACCCGTGAAGGCGGCCCCGCCGTCGCGGAGCCGCCCGGGGAGGCGGGCCGGAGGGCACATCAGGGTGGCGCAAATCTTTCGCCGGGAGCCGGTGGACGCCGGCCCGCCGGACCGCCGGCTTCCGGCCCCTCTCCCTACTTCAGTGCGCCGGCCGTCAGCCCGGCCACCACCTGCCGCTGGAAGACGATGTACGCGGCGAGCACCGGCAGCATCGCGATCGTCAGCCCGGCGAACAGACCGGACCAGTCCCCCTTGTAGCCCTGGCTCACCGCCAGCGCCACCAGACCCTGCGTCAGCATCTTCTTGTCCGGCTCACCGACGTTGAGCACCGTCGGCAGCAGATATTGATTCCACTGGCCGAGGAAGTTGAAGATGCCGACGCTGATCAGGCCGGGCTTGGCCATCGGCAGCATCACCTGGAAGAAGGTGCGGGTGTGCGAGGCGCCGTCGATGAGCGCCGCCTCGGCCACCGAGGTGGGCAGCGTCCGGAAGAACCCGCTGAGGAAGAAGACCGTGAACGGCAGCGAGTAGGCGATATAGACCAGGATCAGGCCGTGGTACGTGTCCAGCAGCGCCATGTTCTTCATGACGAAGAACAGCGGGACCAGCGCCAGGATGACCGGGAAACCCATCCCGCCCACGAACAGGAAGTACAGGAAGCGGTTGCCGGGGAAGTCGAAGCGGGCCAGGACATACGCCGCCATCGAGCCCAGCAGCATCGTGCCGATCAGCGAACCGCCCACGACGATCAGCGAGTTGAGGAAGTACTGGCCCATGTTCGCCTTGTCCCAGGCGCGCGACCAGTTCTCGAAGTGCAGGACCGACGGCAGCCCCCAGGGCGAGCCGAAGATCTCGCTGTCGTCCTTGAAGGAGCTCACCACCGCCCACAGCAGCGGCATGGTGACCAACAGGCCCCAGATCACCAGGACTCCGTGCGAGAAGACATTGAGGACCTTGCCCTCACCGCTTCCGCCGCCGGGGCCGGCGCCGTCCTTCCGCGCCTGGCCGCCGCGCGGGCCGGGCAGCCGCGCCGCGTCCGGAGCCGGTGTGTGCTCCTTCGTCACCCCCGGGAGGTCCGCGGGGTCGGTCTGCGCACTCATCAGAACTCCAGTCGCTCGCGCCGGCCCAGCCGCATGACGACGGCCGAGAAGACGAGGGTCACGATCAGCAGGGAAACGCCGATCGCGGTCGCATATCCGGCCTGACCGTCGCGGAAGGTCTTCTGGTACACGTACAGCGGAAGGACCTCGGTCGCATAGTCGGGGCCGCCCGGACCGACGCTCATGATCTGCACGAAGGCGAAGGCCGACACGTCCAGGGCGAGAATGCCCATATAGATCCAGCCGGTCTGGACGGTGTCCCACAGCAGCGGCAGCGTGATCCGGAAGAAGGTGTTGAAGCGGTTCGCGCCGTCCAGCAGCGCGGCCTCGTAGAAATCCTTCGGAATGGAGCTCATACCGGCGGAGAAGAGCACGACATAGAAGCCGACATTGGCCCACACCATCGCGGCCATCACACACCACAGTGCGATCTGCGGATCCCCCAGCCAGTCCGGCTGTACACCGCCGAGCCCGATCGCGTCGAAGAAGGCGTTGAGCGCGCCGCTCTCCGGGTTGTAGGCGAACTGGAACAGCAGCGCGACGATCGGGACCGACAGCACCTGCGGGAAGAAGTAGAGGATTTTATAGGTGCCCGAGCCGCGCACCCCGCCGATGACCGCCTTCTTCCGGCGGCGGCCACCGACGTTGAGCATGAAGGCGAAGAAGAGCCCGAGCGAGAGCGTCACCACCGGCAGGAGCAGCAACAACGTCACACTGTTGCCCACGGCGGCCCAGAAGACATCGTCCTGGAAGAGGCGCGCATAGTTGTCGAAGCCGACCATCTTCATGTCCGGACTCAGTCCGGTCCAGTCCGTGAAGGAGTAGTAGATGGCCTGCACGAAGGGCGAGATCACGAAGATCGCGTAAATCGCCAGCGGGAGGACCAAGAATCCCGCGATGAAACGGTACTTACCGTGTTTCATGACTTCCGATCCCGTTCTCTGCCTGCGCGTGCCGCCGCCGGTACCGCATCGAACGTCGCGGTCAGCGCCGGTACTTCTTCACGCTGGAGTCGTCGCGGGTGTCGTCCGCATACTTCTGGATCTTCTTGATGGCCTCGTCGGGCGTCAGCCGGCCGGCCATCATCTCGCCCAGCGCGCCGACGCCGATCCGCTCCTTCTGGAGCGCCACATACCAGTCCTGCAACCGCGGATTGACGATGTTCTGCCCGGCCTTCTCCAGCGCCACCTGCGCCGACGCCAGACCCGGCGGGAGCTTCAGCCCCTCGGTGCCGCCGTTGAGCGAGGTGAGCGAGGAGACCTGCCGGATGAAATTCCGCGCGGACTTCTTGCTGAGCATGATGCGCAGCAGTTCCATGCCGCCCTCGGCGTTACGGGCCTTTCGCGGCACGATGTACGGCTCGCCGCCCGAGGCCCAGATGGTGCCGTAGGGCATCTTGTCGGAGTCCGACAGGCTGGACGGGGCGCCGACCGCGAGATCGAACTGCGGGTTCCGCGCGATCTGCTTGGCCGACTCGTTCTCCACCCAGGAACCGTTCGGGATGAACAGCGCCTTCCCCTCGGCCCACGCCTTCTGCGACTGGAGGTGGTCCAGGCCGGGCGAGCCCTTGAGGACATAGCCCTTCTTGTAGAGCTCGTAGTAGGCGTCGAATGCCGCCTTGACCGCCGGGTCCTTCCAGGCGTTCGGCTCCAGATTGTCGATCTTCCGCAGCACCTCCGCACCACCGATCTTGGCGATGAACGGATAGAGGCTGAAGGGGAGGTAGTACGGGTACTTGCCCGGGTACGTCCAGCCCGCGACGCCCTTCTTCTTGGCCTTGGCGCACAGGGCCAGCATCTCGTCCCAGGTCTCCGGATACTCCGCGTCCAGCCTCTTCAGATTGCCCTTGGAGTACCAGACGCCATAGACCGTGTACGCGTAGTAGAGGATCCAGGTTTCCTTGCCGCCGAACTGGCCCATTTCGACGACACCGGGGCGCAGGGTGTCCCGCACCTTCTTGTTCGGGTCGTCGAGGGACGGGGCGTCGAGAAGCGTGGAGAGGTCGGTCAGCTGGTCCTTGGCGACCAGCGTGCCGAAGTCCATTTGTTCCGCACCGGAGTTGTCGACCAGGTCCGGGGGATTTCCGCCGTTGAAGCGCGGCTGAAGGGTCGACTGGATCTTCTGGGTCGACGAGAGCTTCACCTTGCCGTCGGCCTTCGGGAAAGCCTTGAGGTACTCGCTCTGGGCGTCCTTGGCGTACTTGTCACCGAATCCGCCGTCGAAGATGACGACATCGAGGCCGGCCGACTCATTGACCGCGAGCGGATTCTTGGCCGACTTCTTGCCCTTTTCGACCTTGTTATCGCTGTCGCTGCCGCCGCCGGCACACGCCGACAGCACTCCCATGGCCGGTACGGCGACGATCCCCAGGGCCGCGGCCCGCTTGACCAGATCACGACGGTTGAATGCAGAGGTGGATCCCATGCTCAAGTCCTCGCCTTCTTCAGGACTCAGGCGGTGTACCGGAGCCACCCCGGCACCGCGGGTCAGATGAAGCTGAGTTGTACGGGATGTGCACCGGGCGCGCTAGAGAAATGCGGGGCCGTCATGCGTTCCCGCCTTCCCCCCGGATCCACGGCCTTCGTCATACGGCCGGTCGGACGCCGACAGGTATAGTCCACTTCCGGCCGCAGGGGCAAGATCGAATGCAGGGTTGGACGGCAGTCTTTCCCTAGTTGAGACCTCCCCGGTATGCGGGGATTCGCCCGGCCGTCTCCCGCCGCCCGACCGGCGGCACGACGGGCGGCACGACCGGCGCACCGATCGCAGCGCCACCCTTGACACCAAAGGCCCCACGCACCTTACTTATCTCTGTTTATCTCGGCGCCATGTAACTGACAACGATGTCAATCTCGTTGAGAGGGCTCGCGTGCGGCTCAGACACCGGCACAGTCCACTGCGGGGGATCGCCCGCCCCGCCGCCCTCGCGGCGGCCGCTCTGCTCGTCATCACCGTGCCCGGCCCGGCCCAGGCCGCGCCACCCCAACCGCCCCGAGGGGCAACGGAGTTCCGCTCCTCCTTCGAGTCCGGCGAACCGCGGCCGGACTGGACCGACACCGTCGAGACCGGCCCCGACGGCAAGCCCCGGACCTCCGGCGTCACCCCGGAGACCGCCCCGGCGGCGCCCGGGATGAACACCGGGACCGACACCGGCCCCCGCGACTCCCCCACCGCCAAGGCCCACGCCGGCTTCACCGGAGGGCACGCACTGCGCTACGCCGGCACCCACACCGCCGACGGCCACGGCTACGCGTACAACAAGATCTTCGACGTCGATGTGCCGGTCACCGCGGCCACTTCGCTCTCCTACAAGATCTTCCCCGAGATGGCGAAGAGCGATCCGGCCTACCCGGCGACCCACACCGCCGTCGATCTGGCCTTCACCGACGGTACGTACCTCAGCGAGCTGTCCGCCGTCGACCAGCACGGCACGCCGCTGACGCCCCGGGGCCAGGCCGCCGCCAAGACGCTCTACGTCAATCAGTGGAACAACCGGGAAGCGCGGATCGGCGCGGTCGCCGCGGGCAAGACCGTCGACCGGATCCTGGTCGGCTATGACGCGGCGGCGGCACCACGGACCGCGCCGACCTTCCGCGGCTGGATCGATGACCTCACCCTCGCGCCCAAGGCCCCCGACAAACCGCTCGCCCACTATTCCGACTACGCCGTCACCACCCGCGGCACGCTCTCCAGCGGCGGTTTCTCGCGCGGCAACACCTTCCCCGCCACCGCCGTCCCCAACGGCTTCAACTTCTGGACCCCGGTCACCAACGCGGGCTCCGCGGACTGGCTGTACGAGTACGCGCGGAAGAACAACGCCGACAACCTCCCCACCCTCCAGGCGTTCAGCGCCAGCCATGAGCCGAGCCCGTGGATGGGCGACCGGCAGACCTTCCAGGTCATGCCGTCCGTCGCGGCCGGCACCCCGGACGCCTCGCGCACCGGCCGGGCACTGCCGTTCCACCACGACCACGAGACCGCCCGGCCGCACTACTACGGCGTGACCTTCGACAACGGCCTCAAGACGGAGATCACCCCCACCGACCATGCCGCGCTGATGCGCTTCACCTTCCCCGGCGACCGGGCGAGCCTGATCTTCGACAACGTCAACAACAAGGGCGGGCTGAGCCCGGACACCGAACGCGGGATCGTCACCGGCTTCTCGGACGTCAAGAGCGGACTGTCCGTCGGCGCCACCCGGCTGTTCGTCTACGCCGCCTTCGACGCGCCGGTCACCGGCGGCGGCAGGCTTGAGGGCGGGGGTGGCAAGGACGTCACCGGTTATCTCCGCTTCCGGCCCGGCGCGGACCGCACGGTGACCATGCGGATCGCGACCTCGCTCATCAGCGTGGAGCAGGCGAAGGCGAATCTGACCCGGGAGATCCCCGACGGCGCCACCTTCGCCGGCGTCCAGGACCGGGCGCGGTCGCAGTGGGACGACCTGCTGGGCCGGATCGAGGTCGAGGGCGCGAGCCGGGATCAGCTCACCACGCTCTACTCCAGCCTCTACCGGCTCTACCTCTACCCCAACTCCGGCTTCGAGCAGGTCGGTTCGCACCGCCGCTACGCCAGCCCGTTCTCGCCGCAGACCGGCCAGGACACCCCGACCCACACCGGTTCGAAGATCGTCGACGGTGAGGTGTACGTCAACAACGGCTTCTGGGACACCTACCGGACCACCTGGCCCGCCTATTCGCTCCTCACCCCGCAACGCGCGGGGAAAATGGTCGACGGCTTCGTCCAGCAGTACAAGGACGGCGGCTGGATCTCCCGCTGGTCCTCGCCCGGTTATGCGGACCTGATGACCGGGACGAGTTCCGATGTGGCGTTCGCCGACGCCTATGCCAAGGGCGTGGAATTCGACGCCGAGGCGGCCTATGCCGCGGCCGTCAAGAACGCCACCGTCGCCCCGCCGCACCCCGGAGTCGGCCGTAAGGGCATGACCACCGCGCCCTTCCTCGGCTATACGAGCACCGATACCCGTGAGGGCATGTCCTGGGCACTGGAGGGCTACCTCAACGACTTCGGTATCGCGCGGATGGGCAAGGCGCTGTACGAGAAGACCAAAAAGCCCCGCTA
Organism: Streptomyces sp. NPDC127097; assembly: GCF_042724075.1. Taxonomy (NCBI): domain Bacteria; kingdom Bacillati; phylum Actinomycetota; class Actinomycetes; order Kitasatosporales; family Streptomycetaceae; genus Streptomyces; species Streptomyces sp. NPDC127097. The sequence goes on from NZ_JBHXFI010000004.1 coordinate 193,990, forward strand.
CAAGGAAGAATCGGCCTATTTCCTGAGCCGCGCCCAGAATTACGTCAAGCTCTTCGACCGCCGGGTCGGCTTCTTCCAGGGCAAGGACGCCCGGGGCGACTGGCGGCTGCCACCAGGCACGTTCGACCCCCGGGTCTGGGGCCACGACTACACCGAGACCAACGCCTGGACCTTCGCCTTCACCGCACCGCAGGACACCCGGGGGCTGGCCAACCTCTACGGCGGCCGGACCGCCCTGGCGAAGAAACTGGATGCGTATTTCTCCACCCCGGAGACCGCGTCCAAGGAATTCGCCGGCTCCTACGGCGAGGTCATCCATGAAATGACCGAGGCCCGCGACACCCGCATGGGCATGTACGGGCACAGCAATCAGCCCGCGCATCACATCGCCTATGTCTATGACGCGGCGGGGCAGCCCTGGAAGACACAGGAGAAGGTCCGCGAGGCGATGTCCCGGCTCTACCTCGGCAGCGAGATCGGCCAGGGGTACCCGGGCGACGAGGACAACGGCGAGATGTCCGCGTGGTACGTCTTCAGCTCGCTCGGCTTCTATCCGCTGGTGATGGGCCAGGGCGAATACGCGGTGGGCTCCCCGCTCTTCACCAAGGCCACGGTCCATCTGGAGAACGGCCGCGATCTCACCGTGCACGCCCCGCGCAACAACGCGCGCAGCGTCTATGTCCAAGCGCTCCGGGTGAACGGCACACCCTGGAATTCCACCGCCCTGCCGCACCGGCTCCTGGCCCACGGCGGCACCCTGGACTTCACCATGGGCGACCGCCCGTCCGCCTGGGGCACCGGAGCGCACGCCGCCCCCACCTCGATCACCAAGGACGACCGCGTCCCCGCCCCGCCCCAGGACGTCACCGCCCCCGACGGCGGCCCGCTCTTCGACAACACCTCCAACACCTCGGCCGAACCGACCGACGCCCCGGTGGATCTCACCCGTCCCACACGGGTCACGTCCTACACCCTCACCTCGGCGGACCACGCCACGGCACCGGCCGGCTGGACCCTGGAGGGCTCCCCGGACGGAAAGCGGTGGACACGGCTGGACCACCGCGGCGCCGAGTCCTTCACCTGGGACCGGCAGACACGGGTCTTCGGCATCGGCCGCCCGGGCAGCTACCGGCACTACCGGCTGGTGCCCGACGGTCCGGGCACCCTCGCCGAGATCGAGCTGCTCGCGTCGCCGTAGGGCGGCAGCCGCCCGGCCACGGATACGCGGACGGGCCGCACCCCCTCGACCGAGGGAGTGCGGCCCGTCCTGCTGCCGCGGGAACTTACCTGCGGCTGCGTTTACTTCCGGATGAGCGAGCGCAGCACGTACTGCATGATGCCGCCGTTGCGGTAGTAGTCCGCCTCGCCGGGGGTGTCGATGCGGACGACCGCGTCGAACTCGACACCGCTGTCTGTGCTGACCTTGACGGTGCGCGGCGTGCTGCCGTCGTTCAGCTCGGTCACGCCGGTGACCGAGAAGGTCTCCTCGCCGGTCAGGCCGAGGGACTCGGCGGTCTGGCCCTCGGGGAACTGGAGCGGCAGGACGCCCATGCCGATGAGGTTCGAGCGGTGGATGCGCTCGTAGGACTCGGCGACGACGGCCTTGACGCCGAGCAGCGCGGTGCCCTTGGCCGCCCAGTCACGGGACGAGCCGGAGCCGTACTCCTTGCCGGCCAGGATGACCAGCGGGGTGCCGGCGGCCTGGTAGTTCTGCGAGGCGTCGTAGATGAACGACACCGGGCCGCCGTCCTGCGTGAAGTCGCGGGTGTAGCCGCCCTCGGTGCCCGGCGCGATCTGGTTGCGCAGGCGGATGTTGGCGAAGGTGCCGCGGATCATGACCTCGTGGTTACCACGGCGCGAGCCGTAGGAGTTGAAGTCACGACGCTCGACGCCGTGCTCGGTGAGGTACTGGCCGGCCGGGGTGTCGGCCTTGATCGCACCGGCCGGGGAGATGTGGTCGGTGGTGACCGAGTCGCCCAGCTTGGCCAGCACCCGGGCGCCGGAGATGTCGGATACCGGGGTGGTCTCCATCGTCATGCCCTCGAAGTACGGGGGCTTGCGCACGTAGGTGGACTGCGGGTCCCACTCGAAGGTGTTGCCGGTCGGGATCGACAGCGCCTGCCACTGGGCGTCACCCGCGAAGACGTCCTGGTAGGACTTGTTGAACATGTCCTCGCCGATGGCGTTGGCCACGACGTCGTTGACCTCGGCCTCGGACGGCCAGATGTCCTTGAGGTAGACCGGGTTGCCCTCGGTGTCGGTGCCCAGCGCGTCCTCGGTGATGTTCACCTTCATGGAACCCGCGAGGGCGTACGCGACGACCAGCGGCGGGGACGCCAGGTAGTTCATCTTGACGTCGGGGTTGATCCGGCCCTCGAAGTTGCGGTTGCCGGAGAGCACCGAGGTGACGGCCAGGTCGTGCTCGTTGACGGCCTTGGAGACCTCCTCCGGCAGCGGGCCGGAGTTGCCGATGCAGGTGGTGCAGCCGTAGCCGACGAGGTTGAAGCCGACCTTGTCGAGGTACGGGGTGAGCCCGGCCTTGTCGAAGTAGTCGGTGACGACCTTCGAGCCCGGCGCCAGGGTGGTCTTGACCCACGGCTTGCGGGTCAGGCCCTTCTCCACGGCCTTCTTCGCGACGAGCGCGGCGGCGACCATGACGTACGGGTTCGAGGTGTTGGTGCAGGAGGTGATGGCCGCGACCGTCACCGCACCGTGGTCGATCTCGTAGGTCGAGCCGTCGGGGGCGGTGACCGTGGTCGGGCGGCTCGGCACGCCGTTCGTGGCGGCCGGGGCGTCGGAGGCCGGGAAGGACTCCTCGCCGGCCTCGTCGGCGTCGGAGACGTAGTTGAGGACGTCACGCTCGAACTGCGTGGCGGCCTCGGCGAGCACGATGCGGTCCTGCGGACGCTTCGGACCGGCGATCGACGGGACGACCGTCGACAGGTCCAGCTCCAGCTTCTCGGAGAAGTCGGGCTCGGCGGCCGGGTCGAGCCAGAGGCCCTGCTCCTTGGCGTACGCCTCGACGAGCGCGACCTGCTGTGCGTCGCGGCCGGTCAGACGCAGGTAGTTGAGGGTCTCGTCGTCGATCGGGAAGATCGCGGCGGTGGAACCGAACTCCGGCGACATGTTGCCGATGGTGGCGCGGTTGGCCAGCGAGGTGGCGGCGACGCCCTCACCGTAGAACTCGACGAACTTGCCGACGACGCCGTGCTTGCGCAGCATCTCGGTGATGGTCAGCACCAGGTCGGTGGCGGTGGTGCCGGGCTTCAGCTCACCGGTCAGCTTGAAGCCGACGACCCGCGGGATGAGCATGGAGACCGGCTGGCCGAGCATCGCGGCCTCGGCCTCGATGCCGCCGACGCCCCAGCCCAGCACACCGAGGCCGTTGACCATGGTGGTGTGCGAGTCGGTGCCGACGAGGGTGTCCGGGTATGCCTGGCCGTTGCGGACCATGACCGTACGGGCCAGGTGCTCGATGTTCACCTGGTGGACGATGCCGGTGCCGGGCGGGACGACCTTGAACTCGTCGAAGGCGGTCTGGCCCCAGCGCAGGAACTGGTAGCGCTCCTTGTTGCGGCCGTACTCCAGCTCCACGTTCTGGCCGAAGGCGTCCTTGGTGCCGAACTTGTCGGCGATGACGGAGTGGTCGATGACCAGCTCGGCCGGCGCCAGCGGGTTGATCTTCGCCGGGTCACCGCCGAGCTCCTTGACGGCCTCACGCATCGTGGCGAGGTCGACCACACAGGGCACGCCGGTGAAGTCCTGCATGATCACGCGGGCCGGCGTGAACTGGATCTCCTGGCTGGGCTGAGCCTGGGAGTCCCAGCCGCCGAGCGCCCGGATGTGGTCGGCGGTGATGTTCGCGCCGTCCTCGGTGCGGAGCAGGTTCTCCAGCAGCACCTTCAGGCTGTAGGGAAGACGCGCGGCGCCTTCGACCTTGTCCAGCCGGAAGATCTCGTACGACTCGTCGCCCACGCGCAGCGTGCTGCGGGCGTCGAAGCTGTTCGCCGACACGACAGTCTCCTTCATGCATGAATTCGCGCGTACCACCGCAATGCTGCCGTCACCGTCCTCGCCCCATCCGCTAAGGTGAGCCTAAGTTAGGTATGCCTTACTGGCGCGGCAGCGGTACGCCTCTCGGCAGATATCTCGATGTCGAGATAACTCTAATACATTGCCGCGTCCTGGTCATGCCCCGACCGGGGTGCGCTGTGCCCTCGGCCTGCGATCGTGGTCACAGGACCGGGGAGGGCCGGGGCCAGGGGTCGCCCACCGGCAGCGGAGGTCCCCGCCGCCGTCGTGCTCCGTGCCGCGGCGCAAGCGGAAAGCCGCAGGTCAGGTGCTCATGTCACATCCTGCCGGGCTGGGTCGTCGTATGTGTGCAAGCACCGACCGGCAAAGGAGAGCCACCATGAATGCCCGTTTGGACGCCTTCAGCAGCCCGACCATCGGCAAGGTCTTCAAGCACATCGTCGCCGCAGGCAAGATTCTGGAGGACTCGACGCTGCCGGCCGCGACGCAGGAGCTGGTGCGGCTCCGCGCCAGCCAGATCAACGGGTGCGGTTTCTGCACCGATATGCACGCCAAGGACGCCGCAGCCGCCGGTGAGACCTCGGTACGGCTCAACCTGGTCGCGGCCTGGCGGGAGGCCACGGTCTTCACCGAGGCCGAGCGGGCCGCACTGGAACTGGCGGAGCAGGGCACCCGCCTCGCCGATGCGGCCGGCGGCGTCACGGACGAGGCATGGCAGAACGCCGCCAAGCACTACGACGAGGAGCAGTTGGCCGCCCTGGTCTGCGCGATCGCCCTCATCAACGCCTTCAACCGGGCGAACGTCATGATCCAGCAGCCGGCCGGCGACTACCAGCCCGGCCAGTTCGGGTAACGGCGACCGCCGCCGGCCTGGCCGGTCCGGGTGACGGCGATCACCATCCCGGTCGGTCCGGACAACCGCGGCCACCGGATCGATCGGTCCGGATGGCTTCGCTTCTCACACGGGGCCGAGGACCGGGTCGACGCCGGTCAGGGCGCGGCTCGCGGTCCACAGCCGCGCCGCGGTGCCGGCGTCGGCCAGGTGGTCCCAGAGGGGTTCGGTCACCGGCCTGCCGCGCAGTCCGAACGCCCGGGGCCCCCACAGCTGCCCGCCGCGCACGTCCGGGTCGAGCACGGCCCGTACGGCGGGCCATGCGCCGGATTCCTTGCCCTGGACGACCAGGCCGAGCGGCAGCCCGCGCAGCCGCTCGGCCGTCGTCCGGACCCGGACCCCCGGGCGGGAGGGGGTGAGCGAGTCGAGCGCGCCGCCGGGATGGACGACCACGCTCAGCGTCGCGCGGCCCGCGGCGCGCAGCCGGCGGTCGAGCTCGACGCCGAAGAGCATCTGTGCCAGCTTCGAGCGCCCATAGGTGCGCTTGGGCTGGTACTCGTGGACGCTCTGGAGATCGTCGAGATCCAGGCGTTCGGACTTGGCCGCGAAGCTGCCGGTGGTGACGATCCGGCTCTCCGGTGTGGCCGCGAGCAGCGGTGCCAGCCACCCGGTCAGGGCGAAGTGCCCCAGGTGGTTGGTCGCGAACATCAGCTCATGACCGTCCCTGGTCTCCCGGCGCGGCGGATGGTCGAGCGCCACGCCGGCGTTGAGGACGACCGCGTCGAGGCGGTCCGGGCCGAGGGCGGCCACCGACGTCTTGAGCGAGGCCGGGTCGGCCAGGTCCAGCGGCAGGTGCCGCACCTCGGCACCGGGTACGCGGCTACGGATCGACGCGGTCGCGGCTTCGGCCTTCGCCGGGTCGCGGCTGCCGAGCACGACCGTGGCCCCGGTGCCGGCGAGCTGCTCGGCGACGAAGTACCCGATGCCCGCGTTGCCGCCGGTGACCAGGAAACTCTTCCCCTCGGCGGGCGGGAGCCGGTGCACGTCCCACCCCTGGGCCTTGTCTGCGGAGGGCATCGAGGGTTCCTCACTCTCGGACCGATCTGGCGGCGGTGGCAGGAACCGCACCTTTCTCACCGGTGCCGTCCCTGCCCCAGGGTCCCAACGGCCACCGACACGCCACCGACAGCCCGCTGACCGGCGGCCGACACGACACGCGGGGTGCTGCGGCCGCGCCCGGGGCGGCGCCGCGCCCCCTCCGCGGGCCTCCTCGTGTCACATTCGGCCCGTGACCTCCGTCAGTACGGTGACGGAGCTCGACGGGGAGGAATGAGACCCATGAACGACCACGAGTGGCTGGCCGCACGCTTCGAGGAGGAGCGCAGCCGGCTGCGGGCCGTGGCCTACCGCATGCTCGGCTCGCTGAGCGAGGCGGACGACGCCGTCCAGGAAGCCTGGCTGCGGCTGAGCCGGACCGGCGGGGACGACGTGCACAACCTCGGCGGCTGGCTGACCACGGTCGTCGGGCGGGTGTGCCTGGACCAGCTGCGGATGCGCAAGGCGCGGCGGGAGGACTCCCTGGACGTGCATGTCCCCGAGCCCGTCGTGAGCCGTCCGGACACCGTCGACCCGGAACAGGAGGCGCTGCTGGCCGACTCCGTCGGACTGGCGCTGCTCGTCGTCCTGGAAACCCTCAGCCCCGCCGAGCGGCTGGCGTTCGTCCTGCACGACATGTTCGCGGTGCCCTTCGACGAGGTCGCCCCGCTCGTCGACCGCACCCCCGCCGCGGCGCGGCAGCTCGCCAGCCGCGCCCGCCGCCGGGTCCAGGGCGCCACCCCGGCGCCCGACACCGATCTCGCGCGCCAGCGGGAGGTGGTCGATGCCTTCCTGGCCGCCTCGCGCGGCGGCGACTTCGAGGGGCTGCTCGCGGTCCTCGACCCGGAGGTGGTGCTGCGCGCCGACGCCGGTGGTGCGCCCGACGGACTGTCGAAGCTGGTCCGCGGAGCGCGCGCGGTCGTCGAGCAGGCGCTCACCTTCTCCCGGTTCGCGCCGTTCGCGCGCCCGGCGCTGGTCAATGGCGCCCCGGGACTCGTCACGGCACAAGGCGGGCAGCCGCTGGCCGTCATGGGCTTCACCCTCGCCCACGGGAAGATCGTCGAGATCAATATCCTCGCGGACCTCGCACGGCTGAGCCGGCTGGATCTGTCGATCCTCGACGACTGACGGAACGGGCCGGGGCGGGCCGGGCAGGGCGGCGGGGCGGCCGGGTTCAGCAGCCGGGGACCGGGCCGCCCTTCGCCAGCGTGCGCAGGGCCCGCACCGCGTCTTTGAGGGTGGTGACGGGGACCAGCCGCAGCCCCTTCGGGGCGGGCTGCACCTGTGCGCACTCCGCCTTCGGCACCAGGAAGACGCTCGCCCCGTCGCGGCGGGCCGCCTGGGTCTTGAGCGGCGCTCCGCCGACCGCGCCCACCCTTCCGTCGGCGTCGATCGTGCCCGTACCTGCGATGGTGCGGCCGCCGGTGAGCTCACCGCCACTGCCGTCACCGGCCAGCTTGTCGACGATGCCGAGCGAGAACATCAGCCCGGCACTGGGCCCGCCCACATCGTCGAGCCGCAGCCGCACCTTCACCCGGTCCGGGTCCCGGTGCAGAAAACGGAACGCGGCCGCGATCGCGGCCCGCTGCGAGGACTTCATGTCCGCGGCGTTGTGCTGCGCGATCTCCGCCTCGGACCCGCCGGAGGGAAAGACCGCAAGCAGCGGCAGCACCGCCCGGTCCGTACGGAACCACCCCTCGACCACCTCCCCCACACGGATATCGGCCGTGGGCGCGGTCGCCTGGATCGCCACCATCCGCAGCTGCCCGGAGGTCTTGCGCACCGCGGCGCCACTCGTCGAGATGACCTCCCCGCCACCGTGCGTACCCAGCACATCCGTGGTCTGGCCCGGCCGCGCCACGGAGTACGGCAGCGGCGCGAACCCCGCGACGGCCAGCAGCACCACGACGGGCACGGCGCCGAGCGCGACGGCACGGGGACGCGAGAGGGAAGGACGCGGGCGGTCCGGGGTTCCGGGGCGGGAAGGGTGCGGGGAGGAGTGAGGCGTCACAGCGCAAATTTAGGGCAGGGGGATTGTCCGGGTTCAGGCGGGTCGGTGGGGAGCCTTGGTGGTCGTGCGAGCCCAAGGGCCGTCTATGGGTGGGACGTTGGACGGATGCGGGGAGTCGTGACCGTACGTCGCCGGCGTGCGGTCGAGGGCCGGGCCGAGGAACGCCCGGGTCAGGTCGGCGCGCCGGGTGAGCCGGTCGGACGGACGAGCGGGGTATGTTCTCGGCCGCTGCGCGGGATTGCCGCACGCGGACGGGCCTCCGGCTCCTACGCTGACGCCGTGACGGCCACTCCGGAACCCGCGCCCCCTCGCCCGTCCCCGCCCGCCGCCACCGCCCCACCACCTGCCGACCCGCCAACTGCCGCCCCGCCGCCCGCCGATCCGCCCCTCTGGCGCGACCGACGGTTCATGCTGCTGGCCGCCGCCCGCACCATCTCGGTCCTCGGGAACGGCTTCGCCCGGGTGGCGCTGTCCTTCGCGGTGCTGGCACTACCGGGGGCGGGACCCGGGCAACTCTCGCTGGTGCTGGCCTGTCAGGCGGTGCCACAGCTGGTATTCATCCTGGCCGGCGGGGTGATCGCGGACCGGATGTCGCGGTCCCGGCTGATGATCGTCACCGATCTCGTCGGCGCCGCCGCGTACGCCGGACTCGCCGCCATGGTGCTGACCGGGCACGCCCCCCTGCCGGCGCTCTGCGCACTGGCGACGCTGGCGGGCACGGCCACCGCGCTGTTCTCCCCCGCGATGGACGGCGTCATTCCGCTGCTCGTCCCCGCCACCCGGCTACAGCAGGCGAACGGACTGCTGCGGGTCGGTACGAACAGCTCGATGCTGCTGGGGCTCGCGCTGTCCGGTGTGGCCGTCGCGGTCGTCGGCGCGGGCTGGGCCCTGGCGCTCAATGCCGCGTCGTTCGTGGTGAGCGCGCTGCTGATCCGAGGGCTCCGGCTGCCCGCGCGGGCCCGTACGGGGGCATCGGGGTGGGCCGATCTGCGGGACGGCTGGCGGGAGTTCGCCGGGCGGCAGTGGCTGTGGGTGGTCGTCGCGCAGTACTCGGTCGTGGTCGCCGCGCTCAACGCCAATGCCGGAGTGCTGGGGCCGCTGAGGGCCGAGAACGGGCTGGGCGGGGCCCGGTCCTGGGCGCTGATCGTCGCCGCGCAGGCGCTGGGCACCATCACCGGCGCCGGACTGGCCGCCCGCCTCCGGGTACGCCGGCCGGTGCTGACCGCCGTATTGGCCACCTTCCCGCTGGCCCTCCCGATCGCCCTGCTCGCGGTGCGGGCGCCGCTGCCGTGGATCGCGCTCGCCATGTTCGCCTCGGGGATCGCCGCCGACATCTTCGGGGTGCTGTGGGCGACCACCATCCAGCGGGAGGTCCCGGAGGCGGCACTGTCCCGCGTCAGCTCGTACGACTGGTTCGGCTCACTGGCCTTCGCACCGCTCGGCCTCCTGATCGCCGGACCGGTCGCGGCCCGCATCGGCATCGGCCACGCCCTCGCCGGCTGCGCCGCGCTGATCGTCCTCGCCTCGGCCGCGGCCCTGCTCTCCCCGCAGGTACGCGGCATCCGGGCACCGGAACCCGAACCGACGGACGAGGACCGCAGCGAGCACGAAGCGGGCAAGCAGCCGCACTGAAGCCGCGGGCGCCCGAAGGAGGCGCGGGGAACCGCGCGACCAGCCAGGGACGCGGCCGCGGACGCACCACGGTCCCCCGCGAGAACTTGACGCAGCAGCCCTCAACCTCAACAACGGCCCCGCCCGCGCCCCCTCACCGCCCCGCGAGCCCCACCCGCACCACCGTCACGATCTCCTCGTCCGACAGCCCCAGCCGGCGGGCCTCCGCGATCAGCCGCTCGGCGGTTTCCCCGAGGCGGGCGCGCGCGGGCGCGGCGGCGCCGATGACCACCGCACCGCGCCCGCGGCGGAGTTCGATCAGCCCCTCCTCCTTGAGGCGCTGATAGCCGCGCAGCACGGTATGGACGTTCACGCCGAGGGACGCGGCGAGCGCACGGGCGGCCGGCAGCCGCTCCCCGGTGTTCACCGCGCCGTCGGCGATGGCGCCGCGGACCGAGGCCGCGATCTGGTCGCCGAGCGGGACGGACGACCCCGGGTCGACCTGGAAGAGCACCTCAGCCTCCTTGCCGCGAATGGGCGCGGTCGGTGTACGTATTGAGCAGTGCGGCGGCGGTCGCGGCGTCGTCGACCGTCACCACGAACTCCCTGCCGTTGGTCAGCCGTACCACAATGCCCTCCCCCGAGCGCAGCACGAAGCCGCTGCGGCCGGCCCGGATGCGGTAGCCCCAGCCGCCGAACTCCGCGAAGCAGGCGACGTGTCGGCTGCCGGCCTCCTCGACGCGGTCCAGGGGTATGCGCCGGAAACGGCAACGCGAGGACAGCAGCGCCGGCGCGAGGGTCAGCCCGCGCCGGTCCACGGTCACCCGTACCGAGGCCAGCGGCAGGGACACGGCAGCGCCGAACAGCAGGCCCGCGCTCGCGATCCAGTCGGCGAAGAGGCCGATGAGGAGCCCGCCGGCGAGCAGCAGCCCGCCCAATACGGCCAGCGGCGGCGAGCCGATGGTGCGCGACCAGCCGGCCGTCGCGGTGGCGGGCAGGCCGAGCCGGGACACGGCACCGCCCGGCTGCCGGGGCACGGCGGGCGCCGCGCCGGCGAGCAGCCGCCCCAGCGCCCCGGCGCACAGCGCCACCGCGAGGCCGGGGGACAGCTCCCACATTGGCACCCGGACGGTCGATGCATCGGCGGCATCGACGTTGCTGAGCAGCGTCACGCAGTCGGCGTAACCGGTCACGGCAACGGTGGCGTATCCGCCGGCGATCACCCACGGCACCTCAGGGGCAGCCGGCCGCAGCTGGACGAGGAAGCCGACCACGGAGCCGAGGAGGAGGAACAGGGCGAGGGACTGGGTCAGAAAGCCCTCGACCGAGGTGAAGCCGTCGGCCTGGCCGCCGAACCGGAAGTGGGTGGCGAGCGGATCGGGCAGCCGGCCGGACACCGCCGCATAAATGCCGACGAACGCCACGATCACGGCAAGGAAGGGACCGGCGGCAACCAAGGTCCGCGGCCCGCCGGCCAGCGGCGGGCCGGAACGCATCACACTCTTCATGACTCCCCTTGCGACTCCGCGACGCCGCAACGCCGCGACTCGGTGACTCCGAACCTTCAGTTGTTCGCATAGTAGTAGAACTGTGCGACACGCCACAATGAAGCATCCATCTCATATCTGAGATACGGTCACCCCATGGCAGACGACTACCTCGTACGCATCGGCAGGCTCATCCGTGACGCCCGACAGCACCGTGGCTGGACACAGACGCAGCTTGCGGAGGCTCTGGGCACCAGCCAGAGTGCCGTCAACCGCATCGAACGCGGGAATCAGAACATCAGCCTTGAGATGATCGCCCGTATCGGCGAGGCTCTCGACAGTGAAATCGTCTCGCTCGGCTATGCCGGGCCGATGCATCTGCGGGTGGTCGGCGGACGCCGGCTCTCCGGCAGCATCGATGTGAAGACGAGCAAGAACGCCTGCGTGGCGCTGCTCTGCGCCACGCTGCTCAACGCGGGCCGCACAACTCTGCGCCGGGTGGCCCGTATTGAGGAGGTCTACCGCATCCTCGAAGTACTGGGCAGCATCGGCGTACGCACCCGGTGGATCAACGACGGCAACGACCTGGAGATCATCCCGCCCGCGGAACTCGACCTCGACTCGATGGACACCGAGGCCGCCCGCCGCACCCGCAGCGTCATCATGTTCCTCGGCCCGCTGCTGCACCGGATGGACCACTTCAAGCTGCCGTACGCGGGCGGTTGCGATCTCGGCACCCGGACCGTGACCCCGCACATGACCGCGCTGCGCCACTTCGGCCTGGAAATCACCGCGACCGACGGCACCTACATCGCCGAGGTGGACCGCACCGTCGCCCCCAAGCGCGCGATCGTGCTGACCGAACGCGGCGACACCGTCACCGAGAACGCGCTGCTGGCCGCCGCCCGCCACGACGGCGTCACGGTCATCCGCAACGCCTCCTCCAACTACATGGTCCAGGACCTCTGCTTCTTCCTGGAGGAGCTGGGCGTCCGGGTCGACGGCATCGGCACCACCACCCTCACCGTCCACGGTGCCGCCCACATCGAACGCGATGTGGACTTCGCCCCGTCCGAGGACCCGGTCGAGGCAATGAGCCTGCTGGCAGCGGCAGTTGTCACCGAGTCCGAGCTGACGATCCGCCGGGTCCCGGTCGAGTTCCTGGAGATCGAACTGGCCGTCCTGGAAGAGATGGGCCTGGACCACGAACGCAGCCCGGAGTACGCCGCCGACAACGGCCGCACCCGGCTCATCGACCTCACCGTCCGCCCCTCCAAGCTCCAGGCCCCTCTCGACAAGATCCACCCGATGCCCTTCCCGGGCCTCAACATCGACAACGTCCCCTTCTTCGCGGCCATCGCGGCCAGCGCCCAGGGCCAGACCCTCATCCACGACTGGGTCTACGACAACCGCGCGATCTACCTGACCGACCTCAACCGCCTCGGCGCCCAGGTCAAACTCCTCGACCCGCACCGCGTCCTGGTAGACGGCCCCACCCGCTGGCGCTCCGCAGAAATGATGTGCCCCCCTGCCCTGCGCCCCGCCGTCGTCGTCCTCCTGGCCATGATGGCCGCCGAGGGCACCTCCGTACTCCGCAACGTCTATGTCATCAACCGGGGTTACGAGGACCTGGCGGAGCGGCTCAACTCGATCGGGGCGCAGATCGAGATCTTCCGGGACATCTGAGGGACGGATGCCGCCGCACCCTTCCATGACCTGCAACGATCTGGGTCAGGAAGGGGGCGGCGGCACCCGTGGGACTCCGGCGGTGAGGTGCCCGCACGCGGCCGCACGACATCCACGGGCGGGCGGGCGGACAACTCCGTTGTCAGTGGCTGCTGTCAGGCTGAGTAGCGCCTCATTCCGTCGTCTGGAGAACAGCATGAGTGTCGATCTCGGTCCGCTGGTCATCGCTCGCCGCAGCGGCGGTGAGCCGATTCTGGCCAAGGGTGAAACCGTGGGCAGGCTGGGTGACTTCTGGAGCTGGGCGTGCTCCGATCTGGCCAACAACACCATGCGGGGTGTTCTGGCGGAGTACCTCGTGGCCACGGCGTTGGGTGCCGCCACCGGCACCCGCACCGAATGGGACACCGTGGACATCCGTACACCCGAGAAGTGGCGCGTCGAGGTCAAGTCGGCGGCTTATCTGCAGTCGTGGGCGCAGTCCCAGCCGTCGGACATCTCGTTCTCCATCGCGCCGGCCTCCGGCTGGGACGCACGGACCGGCACCGCCTCGGCCGAGGTGCTGCGCCGCTCCGATGTGTACGTCTTCTGCCTGCTGTACCACCAGGACAAGCAGACCCTCGATCCCCTCGACCTCGACCAGTGGACCTTCTACGTCCTGCCCACCCGGGTCCTGGATGAACGGTGCCCGGTCCAGAAGACCATCAGGCTGTCCAGCCTCAAGCGCCTCAGCCCGCTGGAGACCGACTTCGCCGGGTTGCCGATAGCAGTCGCCACCTGTGCCGAAGGGGCCCGATAGCCCACCCCAGCGCCCACCTCACCCCGCCCCTTCCGGCGTGAGTACCACGAACTCCGCGCCCGACGGGTCGGTGCAGACGGCGAGGCGGCCGACGCCCTCGGCGGTTTCGGGGCCCATGGAGAGGGTGCCGCCGTTGCCCGTCGCCAGGCCGACGGTGGCGTCGCAGTCCTGGCAGCCGAAGACCGGGTGCCAGTACGGCTTTCCGCCGGGGCCGAGCAGGTCCGCGGGGACGCCCATGAGGCCGCCGTGCATCCGTTCCTCGCTGCAACCGGCGGGGGTGAGCAGGGTGTAGGTGCCACCGCCGCCGGGGAGCGGCATGTCCTGGGTGCTCCAGCCGAAGACGGACTTGTAGAAGGTCTGGGCGGCGGCGGGATCGGTGGTGTAGAGCTCGGTCCAGACCAGCGTGCCCGGTCCGTCCGCGGCCTCGACGCCCGGGTACCTGGCCGGTTCCCAGACGGCGAACTCCGCCCCCTGCGGGTCCGTGAGCTGGGCGAGCCGCCCGTCGTCCGTGCCGGCGGCGGCCGGCGCCACGCGGACCGAGCCGCCCGCCCGCTCTACCGCTTTGGCCGTGGCGTCCGCGTCGGAGGTGTGGAAGTAGAGCGTCCAGGCGGAACGGGCGCCGTCCTCCGTCAGCGGGCCGACCGCGCCGACGACCTTGCCGTCCAGCCGGAAGAGGGTGTATCCGCCGGTGTCCCCGCCCGCGTCCCGGCCGCCGTGCGGTTCGGCCTGCCAGCCGAACACGGCCCGGTAGAAGGCCGTTGCGGCCTCGACGTCGGGGGCACCGAGGTCGAGCCAGCACGGGGAGCCGGGAACGAAGTCAGTAGTGATCATGGCGATTCCCTTCGCGGATCCTCTCTGCTGTCAGCCTGACATCCGGCACCGGCCCTCGCCCGTCGGCCGTGATTCGGCGTCCGTGCTCGCGCTTGCTAGCCTGACGCGCGCTCGTCAAGAACGATCGGCGAGCGCATCATCAATCGGATGCGCGTATAGGTACGCGCTCAGACGGCCGTCCAAGGGGGCGGCCGTCGCCACGGGGGAGAAATAGCTATGCAGTTTCGCCATGTCCGCGCTGTCGCCGCATGTGCACTGGTGGTCGTCGCGCTGACCGGTGCCCGGCATTCGCACGGCGGGGGCTGCGGCAACAGCCACAGCTCCAGCTCCACCTCCAGCGGCGGCTACAGCAGCAGCGACGGCGGTTACAGCAGCTCCGGGAGCAGCACCAGCAGCGGCACCACCACGGGCGGTTCGCCGACCGCCGGCTCCACCACGCCGCCCGAGTCGGACATCCGGATCACCGACTGCCAGGTCGACAGCGCGGCCGGGACGCTGAGCGCCGAGCTGAGCGTGACCAACGGCAACTCGCAGGGCACGGCGTCCTACAACGGCACCGTGCAGTTCACCGACGAGACCGGTGCCACCTTCGGCTCGGCGCAGATTTCCGTCAGCGGGGTGGCCGCCGGGCAGACCCGGCCCGCCTCGGTCTCCGGCACCTTCCTCAAGGGCCCCGGCGGCCAGGGGCCGGGCTCGGGCAAGTGCAAGCTGGGCCAGGTCTGGAAGACGAACAGCTGAGGCACCCAACGGGCTGACACGGTCGCGGACTTCAGGGCCGCGGCCGGTACAGCTCCTTGGCGATGATCGAGCGCTGCACCTCCGTGGCGCCCTCGTAGATGCGCGGCGCCCGGACCTCGCGGTAGAGGTGCTCCAGCAGATGCCCGCGGCGCAGCGCGCGGGCGCCGTGGATCTGCACGGCGGTGTCGACGACGTACTGGGCGGTCTCGGTCGCCAGCAGTTTGGCCATCGCCGAGCGACGGGCGATGTCGGGGGCTCCGGTGTCGTACGCGGAGGCCGCCGCGTAGACCAGGAGGCGGGCGGACTCGACCCGGGTGGCCATCTCGGCGAGCTGGTGGCCGACGGACTGGAGGTCCTTGAGGGGGCCGCCGAACGCGGTGCGCGCGCCCGCATGCGTCAGCGCCGCCTCCAGCGCGGCCTGCGCCATGCCGACCGCGAAGGCGCCGACGCTCGGCCGGAAGAGATTCAGCGTGGCCATCGCGACGGCGAATCCGCCGTCCACCTCGCCCAGCACGTCCTCCCTGGTCACCGGCGTGCCGTCGAAGACCAGCGTGCCGATCGGATGCGGGCTGAGCATGTCCAGGTGCTCGCCGGTCAGGCCCGCGCGGTCGGCGGGGACGAGGAAGGCGGTGACCCCGCGCGCCCCCGCCGCGCCGCCCGTCCGGGCGAAGACGGTGGCGAAGTCGGCCTCGGGGGCGTTGGAGATCCAGCACTTCTCGCCGGTGAGCCGCCAGCCGTCCGGGCCGTCCGGCTCGGCGGCCAGGGACAGCGCGGCGGCGTCCGAGCCCGCGCCCGGCTCGCTCAGCGCGAAGGACGCGACCGCCCGGCCGGCGGCCACCTCCGGCAGCCAGCGGGCCCGCTGGGCCGCGGTCCCGGACTGCACCACCGGGTAGGCCCCCAGGCCCTGTAGTGCCAGCGCGGTCTCCGCCTCCGTGCACTCCTGGGCGAGGGATTCCCGCAGCAGGCACAGGTCCAGGGCGCGCAGCGCGCCGTCGGCGGGGAACAGACGGCGCAGCAGGCCCAGTTCACCGAGCGCGGCGATCAGCGGGCGGTTGACCCGGCCCTCCTCGCCCTTCCCGGCCAGCGGACTCAGCCGTTCGGCGGTCAGCGCGCGGAGTTCGGCGCACCATTCCTGCTCGTCCGGTCCCAGCGCGAATACGGTCACGAGGCGGCTCCCTGGTAGCGGTCCTCTATCGCGGTCTGTTGACTGCCGTCACGAACACGTTACGCTGACGACGGATCCGATCGGCAGTCCTCGACCGCAGAACGCGCAGCAAACCGAGCAGTCCCCGATCCCGGCCGCCCGTCGGCCACCCCGCCCAAGGGGGCACCCGTCATGGAGCTACGGTCCTCGGCCCATACCGACACCTTCGCGCGCGACCGGCTGCCGCCCCACGACCAGTGGCCGCACCTCACCGATCTGGGCTATCCCGACCGGCTGAACTGCGGCGCCGAGCTGCTGGACGGCACCATCGCCCGGCTCGGCGCCGACCGGCCCGCGGTCCGCGACGCGAGCGGCCCGGTCTGGACGTACGGTCAGCTGCGCGCCCAGGTGGACGCGATCGCCCATGCTCTCACCGACCGGCTGGGGGTACGGCCGGGCAACCGCGTCCTGCTGCGCGGTCCCACCACGCCCTGGCTGGCCGCCTGCTGGCTGGCCGTGATGAAGGCGGGGGCGGTCGCGGTGACGGTGCTGGCCACCCAGCGCCCCCAGGAGCTCGCCACGATCTGTGCGATCGCGCAGGTGCGGTTCGCGCTGTGCGAGGTGCGGGCCGTCGGCGATCTCGCCAAGGCCGGGGTGCCGGGGCTGCGGATCACGACGTACGGCGGGGACGGGCCGGACGATCTGCGGCAGCTCGCCCGGCCGGGCGGCACGCCCTACGAGGCCGTGGCGACCGCCGCCGACGATGTCGCGCTGATCGCCTTCACCTCGGGCACCACCGGGCGCCCGAAGGGCTGTATGCACTTCCACCGCGATGTGCTCGCCATCGCGGACACCTTCTCGGCGCAGGTGCTGCGCCCGGAGCCGGACGATGTGTTCGCCGGCAGTCCGCCGCTCGGTTTCACCTTCGGCCTCGGCGGACTGGTCATCTTCCCGCTGCGGGCGGGCGCGTCGGCCTTTCTCGCCGACTGGGGCGGGCCCAAGCAGCTGCTCGGCGATATCGCGGCGCACCGGATCTCGGTGCTGTTCACCGCGCCGACCGCCTATCGCGCGATGCTGCCCGAGCTCGCCGCGCACGACGTGTCCTCGCTGCGCCGGTGCGTGTCGGCCGGGGAGAATCTGCCGGCCGCGACCTGGCAGGACTGGCACGCGGCGACCGGTCTGCGGATCATCAACGGCATCGGCGCCACCGAGCTGCTGCACATCTTCATCGCGGCCGCCGACGACGCCATCCGCCCCGGGATGACGGGACTGCCGGTCCCCGGCTTCCAGGCGCGGGTGGTGGGCCCGGACGGCGCACCGCTGCCGGACGGCGCGCCGGGGCTGCTGGCGGTCCGCGGGCCGACCGGCTGCCGCTATCTCGCGGACGCCCGGCAGACGGAGTACGTCCGCGACGGCTGGAACCTCACCGGCGACACCTACGTCCGCGAACCCGACGGCTACTTCCGCTATGTGGCCCGCGCGGACGACATGATCATCTCGGCGGGGTACAACATCGCGGGTCCCGAGGTGGAGGACGCGCTGCTGCGGCACCCCGATGTGACCGAGGCGGCGGTGGTGGGCCGGCCCGACGAGGACCGCGGGCAGGTGGTGATCGCCCATGTGGTGCTGCGGGACGGCGTCCCCCAGGGTGACGACACCGTCGCCGCGCTGCGCGCCTTCACCAAGACCCGTATCGCGCCCTACAAATGCCCGCGCGAGATCGTCTTCCACACCTCGCTGCCGCGCACCCCGACCGGCAAGCTCCAGCGTTTCCGGCTGCGGGAACCCGATCTAGAGTGACCCGGTGAACGACCCGCACACGCAGCGCACCCCACGGTCCCTGATCGTCACGTTCTACGGCGCCTACGGGCGCGGCGAACCCGGCGCCCCGGGCGGCCCGGCCGCGCCGGTGCCGGTGGCCGCCCTGATCCGGCTGCTCGGTGCGCTCGGGGTCGATCCGCCGTCGGTGCGCTCCGCGGTCTCCCGGCTCAAGCGGCGCGAGCTGCTGACCCCCGCCCGGACGGCCTCCGGCGCGGCCGCGTACGGGCTGTCCGACGCGGCGCGCCAGCTGCTGGACGACGGCGACCGCCGGATCTTCGGCCGGCCGGCCGCGCGGCTGTCCGACGGCTGGGTGCTGGCCGTCTTCTCCGTGCCCGAGGAGGAGCGGCACAAGCGCCATCTGCTGCGCTCCCGGCTGGCCCGGCTCGGCTTCGGCACCGCCGCGCCGGGTGTGTGGATCGCCCCCGCGCAGCTCTACGAGGAGACCCGGCACACCCTGGAGCGGCTGCAACTGGACCGGTACGTCGACCTGTTCACCGGTACGCACGCCGGCTTCGCCCCCACGGCGGACGCGGTCGCCCGCTGGTGGGACCTGGACGCCATCGCCGCACAGCACCGCGCCTTCCTCGACGAGCAGGAACCGGTCCTCCAGCGCTGGTCGCGGCGCCGCTCGGTGCCCCCCGAGGCGGCCTACCGCGACTATCTGCTGGCGCTGGACGCCTGGCGCCGGCTGCCGTACGCGGATCCCGGACTGCCCTCTCCCCTCCTGCCTGAGGACTGGCCGGGCGGCCGCGCGGCGGAGGTGTTCGGCCGGCTGCACGCCAAACTCCGGGACGCCGGGGCCCCCTACGCGCACGAGGCGATGACCGGGGCATAGCGGGCCCCCGCACACCGGCCTCAGCGGCGGCGCTGCTGGGCCCCCACCTTGACGCCCGAGCGCGGCCGGGCGGCGGCGATCACGGAGACCACGTCCTTGAAGGAGCCGCACATCCGGGTGCCGGCGACCCCGGCGAGCTCACCGAACGTACCGACGCCGTAGGTCACCGCGACCGGCTCCATGCGCGCGGTGACCGCCATCCTCATGTCCCCCACGGTGTCCCCCACATACGCGCTCTGCCAGGCCGCGACGCCGAGCCGGCCGGCCGCCCGCAGCACCATCTCCGGGTGCGGCTTGCCGCGCCGGACCATGTCCTGGCCGATGACCGGGCCGACCAGGTCGCGGATGCCCATGACGTCCAGCAGCGCCTCCGCGCTGCGGGTGGTCTTGGACGTGGCGACGGCCAGCTCGACCCCGTGGGCGCGCAGCGCGGACAGCCCCGCGGTCACGCCCGGGAAGAGCAGCTGCGGCCCCAGGCACAGCACTTCGTAGGCGAACAGTTCGCGGTAGCGGGAGATCGCGGCCTGCACCCGGCCGTCGTCCTCGGGCCTGCCCAGCAGCCGCCCGAAGGCGGGGCCGGGAGGCTTGCCGATCGCGGCGGCCGCCTGCCGGGCGGTCACCGAACATCCCTGCTCCGCGGCCACCTTGATCAGCAGTTTGCTGATCGCGGGGAGGGTGTTGGCGAGGGTGCCGTCCAGGTCGAAGACGGCGGCCCGGATCGTCTCACCTCCGGCGCCCCGTACACCTCTCACGGGACGTTCGCCGACTTCCGTTGCTACGCGCATGGCTGGAGACCTTTCCGGATTCCGATGGGGGGTGCAGGGGCTCGGGTGACGTTGCTGGCTCGGCTGATGGGGCGGCCTGTGGTCGACGACTGGCAACGGCAGCGGCGGTCTCGCCATGGCGCACCGCCGTCCAGGGCGGCACGCAACCGTCGAGGCGGCGCATCGGAAGGGAACGTCCCGTTTACCGCCTTCGGAGATTTAAAAACCGCCTGCGCTGTTTGTCAATGCATCCCCGTCTCCCCTGACGGGTCGACAACGCCCCTTTGCGCAGCCAGACTGGGGGGCACATGCCCCCGGGAGGCGCCGAGCGCTGAAACGAGCGAAAGATCGTCACCTTCGCGTCAGGGCCCGCCAGTTCCGGCCAATCCCGTGGAGCATATCGAACCGCATGGTTGGTTTTCTATGTAGACTGCAATGAGCTCGCAGCCGTACTAGAGACGGGACGGACACCGTGCCCACCCAGCATCGCGCCATCCAGAGCCGCCAGGCACTCATCCGCTCGGCCGCAGAGACCTTCCTGGAGAAGGGGGTTCCCGCAGCGGGCATGGTCGAGATCAGCCGGCGGGCCCGGCTGAGCAAGGGAGCGCTCTACTTCCACTTCACCTCGAAGGACGACCTCACGCTCGCGGTGCGGGACGCGGCACTGGAGTCCCTACAGGAGCTCGAGGACGCCTTCACCCGCTCGACGCAGCCACTGACCACCGCCGTACGGGACTTCACCACCGCGCTGTTCGGCCGGGTGGAGTCGGACGCGGTGCTCCGCGCCGGCTTGCAGCTGCGGCCGGAGACCGCGCCGGGACTCGGTATCTACGCCCTGGAGCAGCGCTGGTATGCGCTGTTTCTCGACAAAGCGGTGACCTGTGGGACCGGCGGGCCGGCCGGCCCGCATGCGACGGACACCGAACCGCGGCGCACGGCCCAGCTGTTGACCTCGATCGTGGTCGGCCTGCTGCATCTGGGCGGTGAGGACGGGACGTGGTGGGACCACGAGGCCATCGTCGACCTGTGGGCGCTGCTGCCGGCCGCACCGGGCCGGATCCCGGCCGCAGTCCCGGCTCCGGCGCAGCTTCCGGCGGCCGGCTGAACCGGGCGCCCCCGACCCGCCCCGGTTCTGTGCCCCCGCTTCACAACTCGACCAGCACGGCCCCGATATGACGACCCTGCGTCAGTTCGCGCAGCGCCCTCGGCGCCTGCTCGATCCCCTTCAGAAGGGCATGCGGGAAGACCAGCGTGCCCTCCCGCAGGCCCTGGCCGAACTCCTTCGTCCACTCCTGCGGCAGGTCCGGATGGGCATACAGCCCGAACCCGCGCAGGGCCACCCGCCGCGTGATGATCAGCCCCGCGTCCAGCTCCACCGGGGCGATGCCGCCGCGGTCCCCGCCCAGCTGACTGGAGAGCGCGCCGACCAGCGCGAACCGCGCATCGGGGCGGGCCACCGCGAGCGCCGCCGTCAGCTGTTCGCCGCCGACGGTGTCCAGCAGCACATCGATACCGCCCGGTGCGGCCCGCCGCAGCTGCCGCTCGATCGGCCCGGCGCCGCGCACGATCGTGTCGTCGTAGCCCAACTCGGCGCGCAGCCGCGCGGCCTTGCGCTCCGAGCCGGTGCTGCCGACGACCCGCCCGGCGCCCAGCCGCCGGGCGAGCTGCCCGGCCATGCTGCCCACGCCGCCCGCCGCACCGCTGACGAACACGGTGTCCCCCGGCCTGACCTCGGCGGCCAGGCGCAGCGCACCCCAGGCGACGGCCCCCTGCGACAGATGGGCGGCGGCGGTCGGCAGCGCGTCCGGGGCCAGGCGCCGTACGCGCGACTCCTCCACCGCCGCGAACTCCCGCCATCCGCAGGGGTGATGGACCAGTTCGCCGGGGGTGAAGCCGCCTCCGGGCGCCGCCACCACCTCGCCGACCGCCGAGCCCCACAGCGCCTCGCCCGGTACGAATGAGGGCATCGGCAGCCGGATTCCGGTCATCTGCGACCGCATCGCCGCGGTCACCGCCATCACGCGGTTGCGCACCAGCACCTCCCCCGCCCGCGGCTCGGGCACGGAGACCTCGGCGATCGTGAAGTGGCGTGCCGACAGTTCGCCTTCGACCTGGGACGCGAGCCGGACCTCGCGGTGTACGGCGGGTATGGCGGGGACGACGGTGGGGGACATCGGACAGCTCCTCGCGCTCGTAGCACTCGATGGTGCCGCCCCGGAGGACGGCACCCGTTCACACCCGAGGGGCCCGCCACCGGACCGGGCGCAAATTCAATACCGCATGGTTGGCTTCTTTATGATGCGGAAATAGACTGCGCGGCCACGGGCAGCGGGTCGCACTCAGGCACAACAACTCCAAGAGAGCATACGGAGGATGATCGGTGGTCAAGCAGGAACGCGCAGTGCGCACCCGACGCGCCGTCCTCGAAGCAGCGGCTCATGTCATCGGCACCCGCGGGTACCAGGCCGCCACGATGGCCGAGATCATCCAGCGCGCCGGGGTCACCAAGGGGGCGGTGTACTTCCACTTCACGTCCAAGGACGCACTGGCCCGCGCGGTCATAACGGAGCAGACCGACCCCTTTCTGCCACAGGTCAGCGAGTCCCGGCTCCAGGACGCCATCGACTTCACCCACCAGGTGGCGCTGGCGCTGCGCAGCGACCCGTTGCTCCAGGCCGGCACGCGGATCGCGGTGGAGACGACCTTCAGCGAGGATCCGCTGGTGCCGTACCAGGCGTGGACCGACATCATCACCACGATGTTCACCGAGGCCCGGGACAACGGGGAATTACTGCCCGGTGTGGCACCGGACCGGGCGGCCGAGTTCTTCGTCGCCGCCTACATGGGCGTGCAGTTGTTCTCGCGCGCCGCGACCAACCGCGCCGATCTCCCGGAGCGGGTCACGGCCCTGTGGAAGCACACGCTTCCGGGCCTCGCGTCGCCCGGTGCGCTGAGCCATCTGGATCCGCACGGACGCTGCGTCAAGATCTCGGTCTGACGCCCGGGGTCACCGCCCTGGCGGAGCCGCCGGCTCCTTCCCGGCCCTGGAAAACAAACCACATGGTCCGTATCTTAGGGTTTTTGGGACGTGACCAAGCCTCAGCCCGTCAGGGCGCTGAGAGCCGCTCCACAGAAAGGAACCACCTATGGCCAGCGCCACGCTCACGCCGTACTTGCGCGATCAGCGCCACGACATCGGAGGCGGATCCGCCGACGGAATCCGACCGTCGTCGCTCACCACGACCGTGCCGCGTGAGTATGTGCACCGCAACGCGGTGTCCGAGGTGTTCCTGACGAACTGGCGGCGTGACGGGGCCGACGGCTGGGTGGTCAGCGCCCAGTGGCCGCGCGCCCACACCTTCTACGGGCCACTGCACGGGATGCACGACCCGATCCTGCTGATAGAGACCGTGCGGCAGGCCGGGATATTACTGAGCCATGTCGGGCACCGGGTGCCGCTCGACCACCCGATCATCTGGCAGCGGGTCCGCTACGACCTCGCGCCGCAGGCACTGCGCACCGCGCAGCACCCCGCCGAGGTCGAACTGCACATCACCGACCGCGACATGGTCCACCGCGGCAAGCGGCTGGTCAGCGCCCTCCAGGAGTTCCGGATCCGGTGCGACGGCGCCGAGCTGGCCTCCGCGACGCTCGACTACTCCTGTCACAGCCCGGCCGTCTACCGTCGGCTGCGCGGCGAGTACGGCGATCTGGCGCTCGCCAACTCCCGTACGCTGCCGCTGCCCGAGGCCGTGCGCCCGCAGCTGGTCGCCCGGGAACACGACCGCGATGTGGTGCTCTCCCCCACCGACCGCCCCGACCGCTGGCAACTGCGGGTGGACACCTCGCACCCCGTTCTCTTCGACCACCCCGTGGACCACGCCCCCGGCATGCTGATGGTCGAGGCCGCCCGGCAGGCCGCGCAGGCCATCACGCCCGGCTTCACCCTGCCGGTCTCGATGGAGTGCTCCTTCTCGCGCTACGCCGAACTCGACGCGCCGACCTGGGTGCAGGCCCGGACCACCGGCCGGGACGACGACGACCGCCGCCAGGTCGAGGTCGCCGTCGAACAGCACGGCCAGCCGGTCGTCTCGGCGCAGGTCAGCTGCGTACCGACGCCCTGACCGGCCCCCCGGCCGGCCGCCGCACCGGCCCGCCGGCCCGCTGACCCTCTCCGCCGGCCCGCCGCTGTCCTTCCGGACCGGCCCCGCCAACGGCCCCGCCCCGCTGCCCGGCCTCCCCGTCACCGCAGCGTGAGGCGGGGCTTCGGCGCGTCCGTGCGTCCGGTGGGCGGGGTGCGGCTGCCCGCCTGGTAGGGCAGCGGCCAGGGCGCGCCCGGCCCCGCGTACCCCTGCTCGGCGGCGGCGTGCAGCGTCCAGTGCGGGTCGTACAGATGCGGCCGGGCCAGCGCGCACAGGTCCGTACGTCCGGCCAGCACCAGGGAGTTGACGTCGTCCCAGGAGGAGATGGCGCCGACCGCGATGACCGGCACACCGAGGGTGTTGCGGATGCGGTCGGCGAACGGGGTCTGGTAGGAGCGGCCGAAGTCGGGACGCTCGTCGGGCACCACCTGCCCGGTGGACACATCGATGGCGTCGGCGCCGTGCGCGGCGAAGGCCCGCGCCATCGCCACCGCGTCCGCCGCGGTGGTGCCGCCGTCCGCCCAGTCGGTCGCGGAGATCCGGACCGTCATCGGGCGCCCGGCCGGCCAGACGGCCCGGACCGCGTCGAAGACCTCCAGCGGGAAGCGCAGCCGGCCGGTGAGATCGCCGCCGTAGGCGTCGGTGCGGTGGTTGGTGAGCGGGGAGAGGAAGCCGGAGAGCAGATAGCCGTGGGCGCAGTGGAGTTCGAGCAGGTCGAAGCCGGCCCGGGCGGCGGACTCGGCGGCCTGGACGAATTGTTCGCGGAGGGTGGCGAGTTCGGGTTCGGTCAGGGCGTGCGGGGTCTGGTTGACACCGGCGCGGTAGGGCAGTGCGGAGGGCGCCACGAGGGGCCAGTTGCCGTCCGGGAGCGGCTGGTCGATGCCGTCCCACATCAGCCGGGTGGAGCCCTTGCGGCCGGAGTGGCCCAGCTGGACACCGATGGCGGTGCCGGGGGCGGAGGTGTGCACGAAGTCGGTGACCCGGCGCCAGGCCGTCTCGTGCTCCGGCGCGTACAGCCCCGTGCAGCCGGGCGTGATCCGCCCCTCGGGGCTGACGCACACCATCTCCGTCATCACCAGTCCGGCCCCGCCCAGCGCGCGGGCGCCGAGGTGGACGAGGTGGAAGTCGCCTGGGGTGCCGTTGTTGTCGGCGGCGGAGTACATGTCCATCGGGGAGACCACGACGCGGTTGCGCAGGGTCAGCTCTCCCAGCCGGAACGGCAGGAACATCGGGGGTGTGCCGGGCGGGGTGCCCGCCTCGTCCTCGACGGCCGCGACGAATCCGGGGTCGCGCAGCCGCAGGTTGTCGTGGGTGACGCGGCGGCTGCGGGTGAGGAGGTTGAACGCGAACTGGTGCGGCGGCTGGTCGAGGTAGGTGGCCAGCTCCTCGAACCAGGCGAGGCTGGCGCGGGCCGCACGCTGGGTGGACGCGACCACGGGGCGGCGCTCCTCCTCGTACGCGGCCAGCGCACGGGCCGTGTCGGGCTGCTCCTCAAGACAGGCCGCCAGCGCCAGGGCGTCCTCGACGGCGAGCTTGGTGCCGGAGCCGATGGAGAAGTGCGCGGTGTGCGCGGCATCGCCGAGCAGCACGGTGTTGCCGTGCGACCAGCGGTCGTTGACGACCGTGCGGAAGGCGGTCCAGCCGGAGTTGTTGCCGCGCAGCGAGCGGCCGCGCAGGGCGTCGGTGAAGACCTTGGCGCACCACTCGGCCGACTCGCGCTCATCGCAGCGGTCGAGCCCGGCCGAACGCCAGACCTCCTCGCGCATCTCGACGATGACCGTGCTGGCGCCGTCCGCCGGGCCCTCCGGCCGGGCGAAGGGGTAGGCGTGGAGCTGTACGACGCCGTGCTCGGTCTCCGCGATCTCGAAGCGGAAGGCGTCGAAGGCGAAGTCGGCGGCGAGCCAGATGTAGCGGCAGCGGTGGGTGGTCAGCCGCGGGCGGAAGGCGTCGGCGTGTGCGGTGCGGGTCGTGCTGTGCACCCCGTCGGCGGCGATCACCAGGTCGTACGCACCGGCCAGTTCGGCGGCGGGCGGGGCCTCGGTGCGGAAGCGCAGCGCGATGCCGAGGTCGCGGCAGCGCCGGTGGAGCACGGCCAGCAGCCGGCGCCGGCCGAGCGCCGCGAAGCCGTGTCCGCCGGAGGTCAGGGTGCGGCCCCGGTGGACGATGTCGATGTCGTCCCAGCGCACGAACTCCGCCTGGAGGGCGCGGTAGACCTCCGGGTCGGCGTGCTCGATACCGCCGAGGGTCTCGTCGGAGAGCACGACGCCGAAGCCGAAGGTGTCGTCGGGCGCGTTGCGCTCCCATACGGTGATCTCGCGGGTGGGGTCAAGGCGCTTGAGCAGCACCGCGGCGTACAGCCCGCCCGGCCCGCCGCCGATGACGGCGACCCGCATGGCTATTTCCCCTGCCACTTGGGGGCCCGCTTCTCGGTGAAGGCGGCGTGGAATTCCGCGTAGTCGTCGCTGTTCATCAGCAGCGCCTGGGTGGCGGCGTCCATCTCCACGGCGGCGGCCAGCGGCATGTCGAGCTCGGCGGTGAGCAGCGCCTTGGTCTGGGCGTGTGCCATCGCCGGCCCCTCGGCGAGCCGCCGGGCGAGCGCCGCGGCCGCCTCGTCGGCCCGGCCCTCCTCGGCCAACTCGCTGATCAGGCCGAGGCGTTCGGCCTCCGGCGCGCGGACGGTGTCGCCGAGCATCAGCAGCCGGGTGGCGTGGCCGAGGCCGATGACGCGGGGCAGGAGATAGGCCGCGCCCATGTCACCGCCGGACAGTCCGACCCGGGTGAAGAGGAAGGCGAACCGGGCGGACGGGTCGGCGACCCGGAAGTCCGCGGCCAGCGCGAGCACCGCGCCCGCGCCCGCCGCGACCCCGTGCACCGCCGCGATCACCGGGAAGGGGCACTCCCGCACCGCCCGGACGACCTGCCCGGTCATCCGGTTGAAGTCCAGCAGCTGGGCGGTGTCCATGCCGAGGGTGGCGCCGATGATCTCCTCGACGTCGCCGCCGGAGCAGAATCCGCGCCCCTCCCCCGCGAGCACCAGGGCACGTACGGAACGCTCCCTGGACAGCTCGGCGAGCAGGTCACGGAGGTCGGCGTATGCCTCGAAGGTGAGCGCGTTGAGCTTGTCCGGGCGCGCCAGGGTGACGGTGGCGACCCCGTCCTGCCGCGTCACACGAAGGTGCTGCCAGGTCTCGGTACTGCGGGCGGATCCTGCGAACGGGCTCATCGGGCTGCCTGCCCCCTTTGGCCGGGTCGGCCGGTGGATGCTGTTCCGGATGCCCCTCGAAGTTATCACTCCTTCATGACTGTCGTCATGAGAACGCGATACGACACGGGCGCGCGACGGCGTCCCGCCACCCGCCGGGGCCGTCGGGGTGAACCCGCCGAAGGTCCCGGCCGCCGCATGACCTAGGTCATCCGATCCCCGGCCGCTCGCCCCTGATCCCCCGCCTCCGGGCTTTCTACGGTGGAAACACCCGATCCCGTCTCAGGCCGCCGACCCGGCCTTTCGCGAACGGACGCACCGCGCATGCTGGAACCGCCCACCCCTGTGACCTGGCGCATCGCGCTGCCGCGCGGCGCGACCGCCGTCCCCATCGCCCGTGCGATGGTCCGGACCGCCATGCAGGATCTCCGGGTGACGGCCGACCGGACCACTGCTCAACTACTGACCGCGGAGCTGGTCACCAACGTGCTCAAGCACACCTGCGGCGCCGGCCCCATCGAGCTGGTGGTGGAACAGCGGCCGGCGGGCTGCCGGATCGAGGTGCACGACGACAGCCCGATGCTCGTGAAGGGCTTGGGCGATCCGGTCCCGCTGCGGGAGCCGGGGGCGGCGGTGGTGGGGGGAGCGGGTGGTGGCGCGCCGGGCGGCACGTCGGATGAGCCGTCGGGTGGCACGTCGCCGGCCGATGGCCAGGTCCCGGTGCAGCGGGCGGAGGAGGCCGTGCAGCCGGGAGCCGATCGCGACACCTACGCCGAGGGCTCCCCGGGCTCCCGTTCCGCGGACGACGCCGATGCGGATGCTGATGCCGACACCGAGGCCGACACCGACGCCCCCTCCCCCGCCCCGGTCTCCGACAGCGACCACGACGGTCGCGGTCTGCTGCTGATCCGGTCGCTCAGCGCGGCCTCCGGCTGTCGCCCGACGCCGCGCGGCAAGGCCGTCTGGTTCACCCTTCCCGAGCTGCGTCGCCCGCGCCGACGCTGACGGCGGCCGCGTCGGCACCGGTCGCATCGGCATCGACCGCGTCGGCGTCGGCCCCCTGGCCCTGCGACGCAGCAGCGAGCCGCGAGCGGCGGCGCCCGTAGCACGCGTAGACCAGCGCACCGGCCACCAGGAACCCGGCGAACTGGAGCCAGGTCGCCGGACCGGTGCCGTAGATCAGATAGAGGCAGAAGCCGATGCCGAGCACCGGGCTGACCGGGAAGAGCGGGACGCGGAAGCGGCGCGGCAGATCGGGGCGGGTGCGGCGGAGCACCACCACGCTGAGGTTGACCACCGCCATGACCGCCAGCGTCCCGATGGTCGACAGGTTCATCACCGCGTCCAACGGGACGACCGCGGCAGGCACGGCGAAGACGACCGCGACGATCCAGGTGTTGGCGACGGGGGTGGACGTCCGGGGCGAGACCCGCTCGAAGATCCGCGGGACCAGGCCGTCCCGCGCCATCGACATCAGGATGCGGGTCTGGCCGTACATGACCGCGAGGACGACCGAGGCGATGGCGACGACGGCGCCGAACGCGATCACCCCGCCGCCGAGCGCCGAGTCGGTGACGTGGTTGACGATCAGCGAGAGCGCGGCGGGCCGGCCGCCGACCTCGTCCGCGGAGAGCGCGCCGATGGCGGAGACCGCGACCAGGCAGTACAGGACGGTGACCACACCGATGCAGACCATGATCGCGACGGGGATGTTCCGGCGCGGGTCCCTGGCCTCCTCACCGGCCGTGGTGATCGCGTCGAAGCCGATGTACGAGAAGAACGCGAGCGAGGCGCCGGAGGTGATGCCGGCGACGCCCTCCGGGGCGAACGGCGACAGGTTGCCGGCCTGGAAGGCGCTGAAGCCGATCACGCAGAACAGGACCAGGATCGCGAGCTTCAGCACCGCCATCGCGGCGGTCGCGCGGGCGCTCTCCCGGATGCCGCGGACGAGCAGCAGCGCGGCGAGCAGCATCACGACGACGGCCGGGATGTTGACGATGCCGCCGGCGCCGGGCGGCTGGGAGAGCGCGTCCGGCAGCTGCCAGCCGGTCAGGCTGCCGAGCAGCTCATTGAGGTACTGGCCCCAGCCGACGGCGACCGCCGAGACCGAGATGCCGTATTCGAGCAGCAGGCACCAGCCGACGAGGAAGGCGAGGCGCTCGCCGAGGGTGGCGTAGGCGTAGGAGTAGGCGCTGCCGGACACCGGTATCGCGCCGCCCAGCTCCGCGAAGGAGAAGGCGGTGAAGACGCAGGTGACGGCCGCCAGGACGAAGGACACGATGACGGCGGGGCCGGCCTCGGCGACGGTGTCGGACAGACCGACGAAGATGCCGGTGCCGACGATGGCGCCGATGCCGAAGCAGATGAGCTGGAAGAGCCCCATGCTGCGCCGGAGGCCGTTGCCTTCGAGGTCCGCGCCCGATTCGGCGATGAGGAGGTCGGGCGATTTGATGCGCAGTCCGGACGGACGCAGGGAGGGCGGGCGCACGGTGTGGTGGTTCTCTCTCTGGTGGTGCGAGGCGCGCGGCGGGGGTGTGGCCACACACGGAGCGGGGTGGCGGCCCCTAGGTGCGGGCCCCCCGCCCGCCGAGAATGTTACAACCCCAAACCGCATATTTGGGCGGTTACTTGTTGTTGTATGTGGGTGGGG
>NZ_JBHXFI010000004.1:223676-256892 GCF_042724075.1 Streptomyces sp. NPDC127097
GCCCCTGGGTGGGCGGGCCCAGGGTTTGGTGTTACTCACACGGTTGGTGCCCGGCGCGCGGGGGGGGTGTGGCCACACAGGGTGGGGGGTCCGGACCGATGGGTCCGGACCCCGCGAGCGGATCGATGGTAACCGCCGAAACCGGATGATCGCCCGTTTACGTGTATGGCTATGCGGTGCGCTGTTTTGTGCGGTGTGCGCCCGGCCGGGCCCTAACGGGCGAGCGTCGCGACCAGCACCGCCTTGATGGTGTGCATCCGGTTCTCCGCCTCGTCGAAGACGACGGAGTGCGCGGACTCGAAGACCTCGTCGGTGACCTCCAGCGACGAGAGTCCGTGCCGCGCGTGGATCTCCCGGCCGACCGCGGTGCCCAGGTCGTGGTACGCGGGCAGACAGTGCAGGAACTTCACGTCCGGCTTGCCGGTGGCGCGCAGCACGTCCATGGTGACCGCGTACGGGGCGAGCAGTGCGATCCGCTCGTCCCAGACCTCCTTGGGTTCGCCCATGGAGACCCAGACGTCGGTCGTCACGAAGTCCGCGCCGCGCACGCCCTCGGCCACGTCCTCGGTGAGCGTGATGCGGGCGCCGGAGCCCTCGGCCAGCCGCCGCGCCTCGGCGAGGACCGTCTCCTCGGGCCACAACTGCTGGGGCGCCACGATCCGTACGTCCATGCCGAGCAGGGCGCCGGTGACGAGGTAGGAGTTGCCCATGTTGTTCCGGGCGTCGCCGAGGTAGGCGAACGCGGTCTCCGTCAGGGGGCGGCCCCCGTCGTGCTCGACCATGGTCAGCACGTCGGCGAGCATCTGGGTCGGGTGCCAGTCGTCGGTCAGCCCGTTGAAGACCGGCACCCCGGCGTGGGCGGCCAGCTCCTCGACGTCGGACTGCCGGCTGCCGCGGAACTCGATACCGTCGAACATCCGGCCCAGGACCCGGGCGGTGTCCTTCACCGACTCCTTGTGCCCGATCTGCGAGCCGGACGGGTCCAGATAGGTGGTGGAGGCACCCTGGTCCGCGGCGGCGACCTCGAAGGAGCAGCGGGTCCGGGTCGAGGTCTTCTCGAAGATCAGGGCGATGTTCCTGCCCCGGAGACGAGGGACCTCGGTGCCGGCGCGCTTGGCCGCTTTCAGCTCGGCCGCCAGGTCGATCAGTCGGCGGAATTCCTCGGCGCTGAAGTCCAGCTCCTTGAGGAAGTGGCGGCCCGTGAGGTCTATCGCCATGGGTGGGCTCCTGGTTCGCGACGGTCGGGACGGACTCGGACCCTGGAATTGTATACGCATATACGTATCCCTATACAGGCTGCCGGGTGCCGTACGGGTCCGGTCCCTCCCCCCGGGCGGAGAACCCGGCACGCTCAGGCTGCCCCCGGCACCGCGTCCCTCGCCACCGGACAGCTCATACAGCGCGGCCCGCCGCGCCCGCGTCCCAGCTCGCTCCCCGGGATCGTGATCACCTCGATGCCGCGCTTGCGGAGGAAGGTGTTCGTGGTGACGTTCCGCTCGTACGCCACCACCACGCCCGGCTCCACCGCCAGCACATTGCAGCCGTCGTCCCACTGCTCACGCTCCGCCGAGTGCACATCCTGGGTCGCGGTCAGCACCCGGATGTCCGCCAGCCCCAGCGAGGCCGCTATGGCGCGGTGCATATGCTCCGGCGGATGGTCGGTGACCTTGAGGTCCTGATCCCCCGAGCCCGGCTCGATGGTGTACGAGCGGAGCATGCCCAGCCCCTCGTACTGGGTGAAGGTATCCCCGTCGATCATCGTCATGACGGTGTCCAGATGCATGAACGCCCGGCGCTTGGGCATATCGAGCGCCACGATCGTGCGCGCCGAACCGGCCGCGAACAGCCCCCGCGCCAGCAGCTCGACGGCCTGCGGGGTGGTCCGCTCACTCATCCCGATCAGCACCGCGCCACTGCCCATCACCAGGACGTCGCCGCCCTCGATCGTCGAGGGGTAGTCCGCCTGCCCCTCGGACCAGACGTGGAAGTCCCCGCCACGGAAGAGCGGATGGTGCCGGTAGATCGCCTCGTAGTGCACGGTCTCGCGCTGCCGGGCGGGCCAGCGCATCGAGTTGATCGACACCCCGTCGTAGATCCAGGCGGAGGTGTCGCGGGTGAAGAGGTGGTTGGGCAGCGGGCCCAGCAGGAAGTCGTCCAGATCCATCACATGGAAGCGGACCGAGATCGGCTCGGCGTGCCGCTCCAGGAACTCCCGCTTGGTCATGCCGCCGACCAGCGCCTCGACGAGCTCCGGCACCGGCAGCTCGTCGAAGGCGGCCCGCAGATGGTCGGTGGCCAGCGGCCCGTATTCCTTCTCGTCGAAGACGCGGTCGAGGACGAGCCGCCGCGCCTCGGGGATCTGGAGGCTCTCGGCCAGCAGATCGCCGAAGAGGTGCACCTCCACCCCCCGGTCCCGGAGCACATCCGCGAACCCGTCGTGCTCGGCCCGCGCCCGGCGCACCCACAGGACGTCGTCGAAGAGCAGGGCGTCCTTGTTCGAGGGCGTGAGCCGTTTCAGCTCCAGATCGGGGCGGTGCAGGATGACCCGGCGCAGCCGCCCGGCCTCGGAGTCGACTTGGAATCCCATCCACCCATCTTGGCCGCTCGGACGGCTCGGCGGAGGGAGTCGGGCGATGTCGGTCCGGTCGGGCCCGGGAGTTGCGCGAAAGCATCGGCAGTCCCGCGCGCCCCAGGGGTGCGTGTGAGTCTGCGGCTGGTGCACGGCTGTCACGCGCCGCCGCCACGGGGCTCGTGCACGGCTGTCACGCGTCGCCGCCACGGCATCCGGGCAGCCGCCACGGGTGGAGGGGAGGGACCATCCGTCCCTCCCCTCCAGCCCCCTACAGCCGTGGGTCCACCGGCTCCGACTCCAGGGCGAGCACCGCGAAGACCGCCTCGTGGACCCGCCACAGCGGTTCGCCGTCCGCCATCCGGTCGAGCGCCTCCAGGCCGAGCGCGTACTCGCGCAGGGCCAGCGAGCGCTTGTGGCCCAGGTGCCGGACGCGCAGCCGCCGGAGGTTCTCCGGGCGGGTGTACTCCGGCCCGTAGATGATCCGCAGGTACTCGCGGCCACGGCACTTGACGCCCGGCTGGACGAGCCGGCCGTCGGCCTGCCGGATCAGCGCCTGCACCGGCTTGACCACCATGCCCTCACCGCCGTCGGCGGTCAGCTCCTGCCACCAGGCGATACCGGCCGCGACCGAGGTCTCGTCCTCGGTGTCGACGAGGGTCCGCCGGGTCGTGGCGAGCAGCCCCGGCCGGTCCGTGGCGCCGCCGGCCGTCCCGCCGTGCCGGGCCGCCACCGCGCCCTCGGCCGCGATCAGCCGGTCGAGCAGGGCGAGCTGCTCGGTGTGCGGCAGCCCGGCGAGGCTGCGGCCCTGGACCGCGAGGATCTGGAACGGCGCGAGCCGCACCCCGTCCAGCTCCCCGAGCCCGGCGCCGCCGCCCGGCTCCGGTGGTGCCCCGGCGTCCGCCGCCGTCGCCCCGACCCGCCAGCAGTAGCGCCGGTACGCCTCGGTGAACGCGGCCGCGTCCGCCGCCCGGTCCCGCTGGCGGCCGAGCAGCGGTGCCACCTCGACCCCGCGGGCCGCCGCCGCGTCCAGCGCACCGAGCACGCCCGGGAACGCCGCCCCGGACGCCGCGCCCACCGCCGCGTACTGCTGGCGCAGCAGACCGGTCGCCTTCAGGGACCAGGGCATCAGCTCGGCGTCCAGCAGCAGCCAGCCGGTCTCCAGCTCGTCCCACAGACCGGCCTCCTCGGCGCAGTCCCGGACCCGCCGCAGGATGCCTTCGGTCAGCTCCGGGTCATCGAAGAACGGCCGGCCGGTGCGGGTGTACAGGGCGCCCGAGACCCCCTTCGGCACGCCGATGGGGGTACCTCCCATGCCTTTAGGGCAATGGGGGAGCTCACCGGCCACGGTCTCGTCGCGGCACACCAGCACCACCGCACGGGACCCCATGTGCTTCTCCTCGCACACCACTTCCCGTACGCCGTCGGCCCGGTAGCCGGCGAACGCCTCCGCGGGGTGCTCCAAGTACCCCTCCTCCGACGAGGTCGCGCAGGGCGCCATGGTCGGCGGGAGGTACGGCAGCAGCCGCGGGTCGATCGCGAAACGGCTCATGACCTCCAGCGCGGCCGCGGCGTTCTCCTCCTTGACCGCGAGCCGGCCCATGTACCGGGTCTCCACGATCCGCCGCCCGGTCACATCGTTCAGATCGAGCGGACGGCCGTCCGCCCCGCCGGGCGCCTCCGTCACCAGCGGCTTCGCGGGCTCGTACCAGACCCGCTCGGCCGGTACGTCCACCAGCTCGCGCTCCGGCCACCGCAGCGCGGTCATCGCGCCGCCGAAGACACAGCCGGTGTCCAGGCAGAGGGTGTTGTTGAGCCAGTTGGCGCGCGG
Source organism: Streptomyces sp. NPDC127097 (assembly GCF_042724075.1). Taxonomy (NCBI): domain Bacteria; kingdom Bacillati; phylum Actinomycetota; class Actinomycetes; order Kitasatosporales; family Streptomycetaceae; genus Streptomyces; species Streptomyces sp. NPDC127097. Next base: position 228,077 of record NZ_JBHXFI010000004.1, read on the forward strand.
GGTGGGGGTGTGGCCGTAGACGACGGCGGCGCGGCCGCGGTAGTCCTCGGCCCACGGGTAGCGCACCGGCAGGCCGAACTCGTCGGTCTCGCCGGTCGTGTCCCCGTACAGCGCGAAGGAGCGCACCCGTCCCGAGGTCCGGCCGTGGTACTTCTCCGGCAGTCCGGCGTGGCACACCACGAGGCCGCCACCGTCCAGGACGTAGTGGCTGACCAGGCCGCGGATGAACTCCCCGACCTCGGTACGGAAGGCGGCGTCCTCCTTGTCCAGCTGCTCGACGGTCTCGGCCAGCCCATGGGTGTGCTGGACCTTGCGGCCCTTGAGGTAGCGGCCGAGCTTGTTCTCGTGGTTGCCCGGCACACACAGCGCATGTCCGGCCCCGACCATGCCCATCACCAGGCGCAGCACGCCGGGGCTGTCCGGCCCGCGGTCGACGAGGTCACCGACGAAGACCGCCGTACGGCCTTCGGGGTGTGCCGCGTCCACCGGCCGGCCCAGCGCGTCGCGCACCAGCGCATAGCCCAGCTTGCCGAGCAGGGTTTCCAGCTCGGAACGGCAGCCGTGGATATCCCCGATGATGTCGAACGGGCCGGTGAGATGGCGCAGATCGTTGAACCGCCGCTCCGTGACGACCTCGGCGGACGCCACCTCCTCCGGGCCCCGCAGGACATGCACCTTGCGGAAGCCCTCGCGCTCCAAGTGGCGCAGGGAACGGCGGAGTTCACGCTGGTGGCGCTGGATGACCCGGCGGGGCAGCCCGGCCCGGTCGGCGCGCGCCGCGTTGCGGGCGGCGCAGACCTGCTCGGGCATGTCCAGCACGATCGCCACCGGGAGGACGTCATGCTCCCGGGCCAGCCGCACCAGCTGGGTACGCGCCTCGGACTGCACATTGGTGGCGTCCACGACCGTCAGCCGCCCGGCGGCCAGCCGCTTGCCCGCGATGAAGTGCAGCACGTCGAAGGCGTCGCCGCTGGCGCTCTGGTCGTTCTCGTCGTCGCTGACCAGCCCCCGGCAGAAGTCGGAGGAGAGGACCTCGGTCGGCCGGAAGTGCCGGGCGGCGAAGGTGGACTTGCCGGAGCCGGTGGCGCCGATCAGCACCACGAGGGAGAGGTCGGGCACGGCGAGCGTACGCGGCGCCCCCTCGGGCGGGGGCTGTGGCTGCTCGGGCCGGGGCTGCGGCTGCTCCCCGCGCTCCTGGCGGGTACCGCTCTCCTGCGCGCTCCCGCTCTCCTGCCGGTCCTCGTGCGGGTGCTCGTTCTTCTCGTCGTACTCGGTACGGTCGTCGTCCGTCATGCCGCGACCTCCTTCCCCCTCATCGAAGCACTGCTGTCCGCAGCACTGCTGCCACCTTCGGGGCCCCGGTTCTCCCGGCTGCTCCCGCTGTCGTCAGGCTCTGGTTCTCCCGGCTGCTCCCGCTGCTTTCAGGGCCGCGGCCTTGCCGGCCGTTCGCACTGTCGTCGGGGCCGCTGCCTTGCCGGCCGTTCCCGCTGTCTTCGGGGCCGCCGCTGTCGTCACCGGCCCGGCGGAAGTGCGCGAGCTGGGTGGGCGGGCCGACCTCGGGGTCGTCCGGGCCCACCGGGCCGAAGGTCACCTCGTAGCCGTGCCGGGCGGCGACCCCGCGCGCCCACTGCCGGAACTCCTCCCGGGTCCACTCGAAGCGGTGGTCCGCATGCCGCACCCGGCCGGCCGGCAGCGACTCCCAGCGCACGTTGTACTCGACGTTCGGCGTCGTCACCACGACCGTGCCCGGCCTGGCCGACCCGAACACCGCGTACTCCAGCGCCGGCAGCCGCGCCGGATCGACATGCTCAATGACCTCGCTGAGCACCGCCGCGTCATACCCCTTCAGCCGGCCGTCGGTGTACGCCAGCGACCCCTGTACGAGCCGTACCCGCTCCGACTGCCGCTCGGACATCCGGTCCAGCCGCAGCCGGCGCCGCGCCTCGTGCAGCGCCCGCATCGACACATCCACGCCGACGATCTCGGTGAACTGCCCCTCCTTCAGCAGCGCACCGACCAGCTGGCCCTGCCCACAGCCCAGGTCCAGCACCCGCGCCGCCCGGGCCGAGCGCAGGACCGCGAGGATCGCCTCCCGCCGCCGGACGGCGAGCGGCACCGGCTTCTCCTCGGTGTCCGCCTCCTCGTCCACGGCGTTGTCGAGCGCCTCGGCGGCCACATCGTCGGACTCGGCCAGCCGCTCCAGTTCCAGCCGCTCCATGGCCTGGCGCGTCAGCGACCAGCGCCGCGCGAGATAGCGGCCGACGATCACCCGCTGCTCCGGATGGCCCTCCAGCCAGCCCTCGCCGGCCCGCAGCAGCTTGTCGACCTCATCGGGCGCGACCCAGTAGTGCTTGGCGTCGTCCAGCACCGGCAGCAGCACATACAGATGCCGCAGCGCCTCGGCCAGCCGGCATTCCCCTTCCAGGACGAGCCGTACGTAGCGCGAGTCGCCCCACTCCGGGAACGTCTCGTCCAGCGGCACCGGCTCGGCCAGCACCGTCCAGCCCAGCGGCCGGAACAGCTTGTCCACCAGCTCCGTGCCGCCCCGGGCGGGCAGCACCGGCACCTCGATACGCAACGGCAGCGCCCGCGCCACCAGCTCGGGCCGTGCCGTGCACTGCCCCTTCATCGCGCTGGCGAAGACACTCCGCAGCGCCACCGCCAACAGCGAGGAGGCCGCGTACGGACGGTCGTTCACATACTGCCCCAGCGCCGAATCCGGTGCGCCGCCACGGCCCTTGCCGCGGCTCTTGCGCACCAGGGCGATCGGATCGACCTCCAACAGCAGTGCGGCGGTGCACCGTTGTGCGTCGGCTTCGGGATAGAAGACATGCGCGGTGCCCTGCGACGTCGAGAACCGCTGCGCCTTGTCGGGATGCTTGTGCAGCAGAAAGCCGAGGTCGGTCGCGGGACGGTCGGCGCTGCCGGTGGTGGTTATCGTCAGGAACACGCGTCCGAGTATTGCCGCAGGAGCGCCCGAGCCCCACCGGTTTTCCGCGGCAGCGCCGCCCGGCCCGGTGTCAGCTCAGCTGCGACTGCACCTGCGTCGAGATCAGCTCCAGGTGGTCCAGATCGTCCAGGTCCAGCATCTGTAGGTAGACACGGGACGCGCCGATCGCGGCATAGCGGCCGATCTTGTCGACGACCTCGGCGGGTGAGCCCGCCAGGCCGTTGGCCTTGAGTTCGTCCACCTCGCGCCCGATGGCCGCGGCCCGTCGCGCCACCTCGGCGTCGTCCCTCCCGACGCAGGCCACAAGGGCGTTGGAGTACACCAGCTCATCGCCCTTCCGCCCGGCGGCTTCGGCGGCCGCCCGCACCCGTCCGAACTGGCGCTCACTGTCTTCGAGCGAGGCGAAGGGGATATTGAACTCATCGGCGTACTGCGCCGCCAGCCGCGGTGTACGCGTCGCACCGTGGCCGCCGACCAGCACCGGCACCTTGCCCTGGGCGGGCTTGGGCAGCGCGGGCGAATTCTCCAGCTGGTAGTAGGTTCCGTCGTAGTTGAACTCCTCTCCTGTTCCGGTGGCCCACAGGCCGGTGATGATCGCCAGCTGCTCTTCCAGCCGCGCGAACTTCTCCTTGGGGAACGGAATGCCGTACGCCTTGTGCTCCTCCTCGAACCAGCCGGCCCCGAGACCGAGTTCGACCCGGCCACCCGACATCTGGTCGACCTGGGCCACCTGGATGGCCAGCACACCCGGCAGCCGGAAGGTGCCGGCCGTCATGAGCGTTCCGAGCCGGATGCGGCGGGTCTCACGAGCGAGGCCGGCCAGCGTGATCCAGGCATCGGTCGGGCCGGGCAGCCCGTCGGCGGTGCCCATCCGGAGAAAGTGGTCCGAGCGGAAGAACGCGTCAAAACCAAGATCCTCAGTAGCCTTGGCGACCTTCAGCAGGGTCTCGTAGGACGCGCCCTGCTGGGGCTCGGTGAAGATTCGTAGGTCCATACCTCCATCCTGCACTCCGCACGACACCCCAATCGTCGGAGAGCGTTTCGGTGCAGCGGGTCGGTCGGTGCAGTGAGTCGGTCGGTGCAGTAAGTCGGTCGGTGCAGTAAGTCGGTCCGGGCGGTCTTGGTGGACTGGGCGGAGTGGGGCGGAGTGGGGCGGCATCCACCGCGTAGTCGGCGGGGTCGTGTGGGGGCGTGGGCGGCGCTGCCGGCGGTGGGTGGGGCCGGCCCGCGGGTGGTGCGCGACGTTGGGTGGCGCGCGCCGCGGGGCGGGCCGCGCCGTGAGGTGGAGCGCGACGTGGGGCGGCGCGAGCGCAGGGGATGGCGTGGTCGTGCGGTGCCCCGTCAGGCAGTGGCAGCCGGGGGCGTACGCGACGGCTCGGGCAGCATCGCGTCGGGTGTGGACGGGGCGTGAGCTCTCGGGCGTGAGCGCTCCCGGCCCGCGGTCGGTGGATTACCGCTCGGGGCTTGCCCACCGCGTGAGCGCGGTCGGGGCGGTGCCGTGGTGCTCAGGCGGGGTTCCGGTCGCGCACCTCCAATTTCTCCAGTATTCCGGCCACGCGGTCCCTCGATTCATCGACCGTGTCCATCGCCTCGACACAGGTCCAGTACATCCCCTCCCCGTCCGCCAGCAGCACCACTGCCACCAGCGCTTCGCACACCTCTCTCAGCAGGAGGCACAGGCCGGTTAAAGCCGCCTTGGTATCGCGCACCTCGGACAGCTGAGCCGCCCGCAGCCCACCGGTGGCCGACGCCGGGCGCAGCAGCCCCCCGCTGAACCGCCCGCCTGCGTCGCCCAATCCCCGGGCCCTGGACCGCACTTCGTACGGCCCGAATATCGCGAGATGGCTGCCGACCGCCTCCGCCAAAGCCTGCGCCTGCCATGCCTCGACGATCACTCCCTGAACCGTGTTCGCCTCTGCCAGCCCGCGTCGGCTGGCCGCGATGATCCGCACCGCGTCCATCCGCTCCCCTCCTTCCCTCTTCATTCGCATGCACCCTGCACTCTTTCCACTACCCAGAGTGAATGCGAACACCCAAAAAAGCCAGGGGAATTCGCAAATCTGTGGACAAGCAAGGCGATGTGGAAAGATCTATGACTCCGGAGAGTGACAAGCGACGGCCCCGGCCCCGCTCCCTCCCCTCTCGCCCCACCACCCCCACCCCTCACACCACCGGCACAAGCCACGCGAAACCGCCGAAGCGAACACGGACCGGACGGCCGCCGAACACCGCGCCGCACCACGGGAAACGCAGCAGGGGCGGAGCCGGCGTTCACCCCCGCCGGCCCCGCCCCCGCACCCCCGCGCCCCGCCTTCTTCGGTCCCCCGCGCCCTTCGCTCCCCCGCGCTCTACGCTCCCCCGCCCCTACTCCTCGCCCTCCCGCGGCCGGTCCGGGCGCGCCGAGCGGACCGCCGGGAAGCGCGACTCATTGCGCTCGATCTTCGCGGCGAGCGCCGCCAGGGCATCGATCCCCAGCGCCTCGCAGAACTGGAGCAGATACGCCAGCACGTCCGCGACCTCGTCCTCGACCCGGCCGGCCTTCCCCGGGTTCGCCATCACCTTCGCCGACTCCTCCGGCGTCAACCACTGGAAGATCTCGACGAGTTCCGCGGCCTCGACGCTGAGCGCCGCGGCCAGGTTCTTGGGCGTGTGGTACTGCTGCCAGTCCCGCGCGGCCGCGAATTCGGCCAGCCGTCGCTGCAACGCATGAAGATCCTCGCTCATACCCCTAGGTGTAGCACCTGTACGCCGGGCAGCCCCTCGGCGACCGAGGGATCCCGTACCGTCCCGAGCAGCCGCACATGCCCGCGGTCGGTCATCCGCAGGGCCAGCGACACCAGCTCGCGCGCCTGCCTGGGGTCCATACAGCGGTCCATCCCGTCCGCCATCACCGTCATCTGCTGATGAGCGGACGGCACCTCCCCGACCGGATCCATGGCCAGCACCTCCGGCCCGGTGAGCAGCACCAGCGCCAGCGCGAGAAACCGCAGCTCACCGTCCCCGAGCTGCTCGACGGGCAGTTCGCCCAGCTCCCCCCGGTCGAGGACCGCCCGCACACCCGCCACCCCCGCCCGCGGCCCCGCTGCGCCACCCGGCCCGGCCGGCACAGCGGTGTCGGCGGGCACTTCCCCCGTACCGCCCGCCTGCCGCGGCACCGCACGCAGCCCCTCGACGGGACCGGCGCATGCCTCCCGCACCGCCGCGACCAGCACCGCATGCCGTCGCGCACACTCCTGGCTCGTCCGCTCCAGCACCGCGGGCAGGTTGTCGCAGGACGACCGCAGCCGCCCCTCGGCCCGCGCCCCCTCCGTATCGCGGCCCCAGCCGCCCGCCTCACCACCACTGCCCTGACGCTTCCGCGGCGCCCAGGCCCCGGCAGCACCACCGGCCCCGCCCGGCTTCCCCGGCCCGCCCCGCAAGCCCGCTTCACGACCGCTCCGTCGCACCCCGGCGCCACGCCCCGCACCACCGGCACCGTCCGCACCACATCCACCGTCCGGCCCGGCTCCCCCCGCACCGCCCGTCCCCACTCCCCGCATGACCTCCGGCCGCGGGTCGCACACGAACGCCGACCGCAGCGCGACCACGACCTGTTCGGCCGCCGCGAGGACCAGCCGCTGCCCCGCCGTCTTACCCGCGACGCGCAAGGGCAGCAGTGAGGTGCCGAGCCGGTCGTCGGGCAGCGGGGCACGGGTCACCGGAGTCGCTCCCGCGGTGTGCCAGGCCGCCTGGACGGTGGGGCGGTCCGGGTCGGTGAGCGCGGTGGTCAGCAAGGTCTCGCCGGCACCGGTCAACCGCTCCCCGACGATGCGGAGTTCGGGCTCGGCCTGGACGGCGAGATCGAGGCTGACGGGGCCGGCCGGACCGTCGACCGTGCAGCCGATCCGGAACCCCCGCCGCCCCTGTGCGTCGGGGCGCGCCCCCGCCGGCACACAGGCCGCCGGGCTGCCCGCCACCTCGCCCACGGCCCGGGCGAGCGACTCACCACTGCCGAGCCGGGCGAGGATCTCGTACGCCTGAAGCGCGCTGGACTTGCCGCTTCCGCTCTCGCCGCTCAGCAGCGTCAGCCGGGTGAGCGGCAGGGTGACGCCGCGATGGGTTTTGAAGGCGGACAGCCGTAATTCGGTCACCGCCGGCCGCACGGTCTCGGTAGTCATGCGGGGACGCTATGCAGCGCCCCGACCGGAGAACCGTTACGCCCAACAGCTCTTCCTACGAACGGGGGACGCCCCCGAGTGCCGATTCCGCCACCTCGGTGCCGACGGGAGCCAGCAGGAAGACATTGGTGTCGACCCGGTGCATCCCGCTGCCGAGCCCGAAGACGACTCCGCTGGAGAAGTCCAGGATGCGCTTGGCGACGTCGGTGTCGGCGCTGGTGAGGTCCAGCAGGACGGGGATCTGCGCCATCAAGTACTCGGCGACCTCACGGGCGTCCGCGAAGGTCTGGACGCGGATGACGATGAACCGCCGCAGCTGGTCCGCCGGCTCCTCCTCGGGGAGGGCACGGTGGTCGGGCCAGGAAGGCCATTCCCTGCTGCTGCGGAGCGGGACGACCTCGGCGAGCCCTTCCCACTGCTCGTCGGTGGCATCGGGGCCGTTCACCGAATCACCTCACCCAGGGGAACGCTGGCTGTCTGCGGTATCTGCATCGCACAATTCTAGAGATAGACATACAAAGCCCGGCGGACGCGACACACGCCGCGTCGCGTCCGGTTCCATCCTGCACCATGGCCGCTGACCTGTGCTGACATCCTCGGCAGATATCCTGCGTCGAGATTCTGTGTGCCCGTTCATCCCCCTTGTGACGGAGGTCCGTTCTGTCGTGAGCTCTGAGCCTCCCGGCCGTCGGCCGCGTGGACTGCGCGGCCTGCGCAAACCCGCGAGAAAGCGGCCCGCGGGACCGCCGCCCGCCGAGACGACGGACGCCTCGGCCACACCGGAACCGCCGGCCGGAACCCCCAGCAGCGTCATCACCGCCGCCCTCTACCGCGACGGACACCGGGTCAGCACCCATGACACGCTCGCCGACGCCTTCCGTCAGCAGCGCGCCACCTCCGGCACCCTCGCCTGGATCGGCCTGCACCGCCCCAGCCCCGCCGAACTGGTCACCCTGGCCTCGGAGTTCGACCTCCACCCGCTCTCCATCGAAGACGCCCTGGAGGCGCACCAGCGGCCCAAGCTGGAGCGCTACGGCGGCACCCTCTTCGTCGTGCTGCGCGCCGCGCGCTACCTCGACGACCCCGAGGAGGTCGACTTCGGCGAGCTGCACGTCTTCGTCGGCCGGGACTTCGTGATCACCGTGCGGCACGGCGGCGCCCCCGACCTGTCGGCCGTGCGCCAGCGCATGGAGGACACCCCCGAGCTCCTCAAGCGCGGGCCCGAAGCCGTCCTCTACGCGATCCTCGACGCCGTCGTCGACGGCTACGCACCGGTCGTCGACGGCGTCCAGACCGACATCGACGAAATCGAGACCGAGGTCTTCGGCGGCGACCCCCGGGTTTCCCGCCGTATCTATGAACTCTCCCGTGAGGTGGTGGAGTTCCAGCGGGCCACCCGCCCGCTGAACGGGATCCTGGAGAGCCTGACCGCGGGCTTCGAGAAGTACGCCATCGATGAGGAGCTGCGCCGCTATCTGCGCGATGTGGCGGACCACGTCCTGCACACCACGGAGCGGGTGGACGGCTTCCGGCAGGCCCTTCAGGACATCCTCACCGTCAACGCGACCCTGGTGAACCAGCAGCAGAACGCCGAGATGCGCGCCCTGGCCGAGGCCGGCTTCGAGCAGAACGAGGAGGTCAAGAAGATCTCGGCGTGGGCGGCGATCCTCTTCGCACCGACACTGGTCGGGACGATCTACGGCATGAACTTCGATCACATGCCGGAGCTGCACTGGGTGTTCGGCTACCCCCTCGCCATCGTCCTGATGGCGGTCGTCTGCACCAGTTTGTACATCATTTTCAAGCGGCGTCGCTGGCTCTGAGCAACCACTGCCGGGGGTGGAATCCGGGCCGGTACCCCGGAGCGGGGCGCACGGCCCGTCAGCCGGGAGCCAGACCGGTCTGGTAGGCGATGATCACGAGCTGGGCGCGGTCCCGGGCGCCGAGTTTGGCCATCGCGCGGTTCACATGGGTTTTGGCCGTGAGCGGGGTGACGTAGAGCCGCTCGGCGATCTCGTCATTGGACAGACCCGTGGCGACCAGGGTGACGACCTCGTGTTCGCGCGGGGTGAGTGTGGCCAGTGGTGGCGGTGTGTTCGGGCCGGGTGGTGCCGGCTGGGCCAGGAAGCGGTTGATCAGGGCCTTGGTCGCGGCCGGCGAAAGCAGGGAGTCGCCTGCCGCCACCACCCTGATGGCGTCCAGGAGTTCATCGGGGTTGATGCCCTTGCCGAGGAATCCGCTGGCGCCGGCGCGCAGTGCCTCGGCGACGTATTCGTCGTTCTCGAAGGTCGTCAGTACCAGGATCCGGACGCCGGCGAGGTTCTCGTCCCCGGTGATGAGCCGGGTGGCGGCGAGACCGTCGAGGTCGGGCATCCGGATGTCCATGAGGACCAGGTCGACGCGGTGGCTGCGGGCCCTTTCGACCGCCTCGCGTCCGGTGGCGGCCTCGGCGACCACCTCCATGTCGGCGGCGGAGTCGATGAGTATGCGGAAGGTGCCGCGCAGAAGGGCCTGGTCGTCGGCGAGCAGGACACGGATGGTCAACGTCAGCCCTTTCGGCGGGTGCGGAGCGGTAGTTCGGCGTGGATGCGGAAGCCTCCGGTGGGACGCGGTCCGGCGGTGAGGGTGCCGCCGGCGGCCCTGGCCCGCTCGTGCATCCCGATCATTCCGTGGCCGGTGCCGGTGCCCGGGGCCTCCGCGGTGGCCGGGGTGGCGCGCTTGCTGCAGCTGCCGGCCTTCGGGGAGCCGGGGCCGTCGTCCTCGACGGCTATCCGCAGGGCATCGGTGCGGTAGTGCAGCTGAACCTGTGCGGAGACCGGGCCGACGTGCTTGCGGGTGTTGGTCAGGGCTTCCTGGATGATCCGGTAGGCCGTCATATCGGTGACCGGCGGCAACTCCTCCGGTTCCCCGGTCCGTTGGAGGGTGACGGCGAGACCGGAGTGACGGAAGGAGCCCAGCAGAGCGTCGAGGTCGGCGAGGCCGGGCGCGGGTTCGTGGGGCGCGGCCGGGTCGTCGCCGTAACGGAGCAGTCCGACGGTGGCCCGGAGCTCGTCCAGGGCCGACCGGCTGGTGTCCCGGATCCGCTCCAGCGCCTGGTAGGCGTGTTCCGGGTCGGCGCGCATCAGATGGTGGGCGACGCCTGCCTGGGCGTTGACCAGGGTGATGTGGTGGGCGAGGACGTCATGGAGCTCCCGGGCGATGCGAAGGCGCTCTTCGGTGACGCGGCGGCGGGCCTCTTCCTCTCTGGTGCGCTCGGCCCGTTCGGCCCGCTCCAGGGCGGAGGTGAGCAGTTGGCGGCGGCTGCGGATCGCGTCTCCGCTGGCCACCGCCAGGCCCAGCCCGGCGATCAGGCCCAGGTGTTCCCAGAGGTTCGCCACAACCGGGCGGGTGATCACCGAGGCGGCGACGAGTGCGCCGATCGCCCACGCGCGCACGCGCCCGGCGGTACGCCGGTCGGTGTGCACCGTCATCGAGTAGAGCGCGACCGCGGTGGCGAAGGGCGACGCCCCCGCATACGAGAGGACCAGAACCTGAGCGATGTTCACGGCCGTGGTCGCCGCGACCACCTGCACCGGCCGGCGGCTGAGGCCCACCAATGGCACACAGGCCAGTGCCAGGCCGGTGAGGGGCCAGGTGACCGGGTCCCGATGGTAGTACGCGGTGCCCACCGCCACCGGCGCGGCCAAGAGGAAGCAGCTGACCGCGACGGCCAGGTCCACCCGCCACGGCAGGGCCCGTAGCGCCTGCCCGATCCGGTCGATCATCTTCACTCCCTCACCGTACGCAGTGCCCCGGACCAGCCATGACGCCCATCCCCCGGCGCCGGCCACGGGCTGGATGGACGAGCCGGGCGGGGACCCGGCCCCGACCGGAGGCCACGCCCGGCCGAGGTCGGGACCGTACGGGACGCACCCGCCTGCTTCGGATCGTCAAGACCGTGCGCAGGCAGGCCGCCCGGTGCCGGTCGTCAGGTGGCGGCCACCCTCGTCTCCTCGTGCGCCAGCAGCTCCTCCAGCTGGGTCTTCTCGGCGCGCAGGCGCTCCCACAGGACGGTCCGCTGTTCCTCGGAGAGCTCGCCGGTCGAGCGGGTCGTGAGACGCGTTGCGTCGGTCCACTCGCGGAGCCCGCGGTCGGCGGACCACCGCAGCAACAGGTCATCGACGTGCGTGGCGGCACGGAGCCAGTCCAGGGCGGTGCTGGGGTGCGGCGCGGCGGCGCACATCCGGTTCTTCTCGGCGTCGTCCTCGTACGCGGCCTCTACGTGGGCGACGAGTGCGGCGCTGAACACCTGCTGACACGGAACGAGTGCCTGCAACGTGATGCGGGAGCCGCTGAACACCGGGACCGTCGGCCGCGGTTCGAGGCCGTCCGCGGTGCAGTCGATGTAGAGGGTGCCGGGGCGGGCGGGGACGGTCGCCCCGTCGAGTTCCACCTTGTCGGCGTCGATGCGCCGGACCCTGCCGTGGCGGACGACATCGGGGATCCGCCGGAGCTGCTCCAGTTCGGACCGGGTGACGGTCGCGCAGCGGAAGGCCGTCGGTGTGACGTCCGACGACAGCCTCATCAGGGAGCCATTGGCCTCCAGCCGTTCAAAGAGTTCATCGATCGTGTCGGATTCGAGCACCGCCCGCACCCGGGCGCTGAACGATTCGGCCCGGATCGCGGCGAACTCCGGGCCGGGCTGGATCTGCGCACGGTCGAGCAGCCAGGCGTCGCGCGGCATGATCCAGGTGAGGTCCGCCGGATCGACGCCGTGCCGCAGCAGCCAGAGGCATGCGTCGATGCCTGTCTTTCCCGCGCCCACCACGGTGTAGTGCGACGACGGGGCGTCCAGGGACGGCAGCTCGTTGGGGGTGATCAGCCGGATCCCGGGATCCACCTCGTACCTCGGCGGGCACATCGCCGGAACCGTGACGTTCATATAGGTGGCGTCCACGGTCCGCCGGCGCACCCGTATGCCGAACTCGTCACCGCTGACGACGGAGTGGCACCGCTGGACATCCGGTCGCGCCGGGTCCGGGCCGTCGTGGACGGACATGGGGAAGTATGAGACGCGACCGGTCGGCAGCAGGGTTTTGTGCATCACCTGGTCGAAATAGGTGAGGATTTCATCGGCCGAGGCCAGCTCGTGAAGGCCCGCGTTCCAGCCGTGCCGGTCGACTTCGCCGCTGCCCAGTTCGCGGGAGTTGACGCCGTAGTACGCGGACGGCTGGTGCAGGCGCACGTACGGGTAGGCCACGGTCCAGTGACCGCCGGGGCGGCCGTAGCGGTCGACGACGGCCACCGTCGCGTCCGTCTCGGCAACCAGGGTGTCGGCGAAGGCCATGCCCATGGCACCGGCGCCGACGATCAGGTAGTCGACCTCTAGTGTTTCCGGCTCTGCCACCGTATTCCTTCTCTCGTGTGGGTGTGGAAATTGCACATACGCCGGCGCGCGTCAATGGCCTTCAACGCCCATCACCGGTGCGGCGGAGTGCGAAAGGGTGCTGTGCAAAAGGGGGCGGTGCGAAAAGGCTTCGAAAGGGTGCCGGCTCTGCTGGATTCCGCTCCGCTGTATGCCCGTTCGATACGGGATCACAGCGGCCGCCCCGTCACGTCAGGATTCGCGGTCCGAAAGCTGCCCGCAGTTCGGCGACGAAGAGCTGCGGCACTTCCAGGGCGGGGAAGTGCCCGCCCTGGTCCAGGACATCCCAGTACCGCAGGTTCGAGAAGCGCGCCTCGACCCAGGCGCGGGGCGCGCGGAACGGCTCTTTCGGGAAGACCGAAACCGCCGAGGGGACCGTCACCGGACTCGTCCGGTCCCGGGGCGGAATGCTCTCCCAGTACAACCGCGCCGATGATGCTCCGCACGCCGCGAACCAATAGACCGCGACATTGTCCAGCAGCCGCTGACGGGACACCGCGTTCTCCGGATGTCCGTCACAGTCGGTCCAGCCGTGGAACTTCTCCACGATCCAGGCGAGTTGGCCCGCCGGGGAATCCGCCAGACCGTAACCGAGCGTCCGGGGACGCGTCGCCTGGAGCGTCAGATATCCGCGCTCGGCCTCCAGCGCCTTCTTGGTCGCGGCCAGGTCCGCGCGCTCGGTTTCGCCGAGCTCGTCCCCGGTGAACCCCGGGGGCGGCTGGACGGGCGGCATCGTCGTGTGCCGCGCCTCGACCCGGTCAGGATGACGGACGCCCAGCGCCGTCGTGATGAACGCAGCCATGCGTGATCAGCAAAGGCCGCGCATCCGCACGCCGGGAGCGGGCATGGAGGAAATGGATTCCCAGCCCGTCGATCTCCGTGCGCCACTGACCGCGACCATTGAGTTCGGCCTCCAGCCGACGCCAGTCGTACTCTTCGTGCCAATAGCGGCACAACTCCTGCACGTACGAACGCGGAATTCCCTGGGCCCAGCCCTCGGCCGTCCCGGCCTCGGGCAGCCGGACACAACGCAGGCGGTCGTGCAGATCCTCCAGCGCTTCGTCGGGCACGGCGAGCTCGAAGGGCACAACGGCGTCGGAATCAACCACAATGAGCCTTCCCCCACATCGCGAACAGGGCGGCGATGTGTCGTCTGCGTTCCAGCATTTCCCGGGCCGCAATCGCTCATTCCGTCTTCGCTTGCGGCACGGTCCAGCCTGCCGTCTCGCCCCGGCGCGGGCATCGTGCGCCCGCAGACTCTTGACCTGCTACGAACGCAGTACGAGGGCTGTCGCGCGTACCACGGGCGCAGACGCCGCCTCGGCCGGTGCCCCCGTGGCCCCGGCCGCTACTCAGTGGCCCCCGCGGGTGATCAGACGTCCTCGCCGGTGATCAGACGTCCCGGCGGGTGATCAGGTCGGCGAGCGCGGTGAGGGCGCGGGTGCCGTCCGGGGTGAGGCCGGCGGTGGCCAGCCGGGCGACCGCCGCGGTCCGCTGTCGCTCGGCCTCCTCCTGGGCCCAGCGTCTGCCGCCGGCCTCGTCGATCAGCCGGGCGGCCGTACGGATCTCGTCGTCGTCCAGGGGCTCCGTACGGTGGTAGAGCGCGGCGAGCCGGTCGCCGGCCGGGGTGCCGCCGGCCAGGGCCGCGACGACGGGCAGGCTCTTCTTCCGCGAGCGGAGGTCCGAGCCGACCGGCTTGCCGGTGACGGCGGTGTCGCCCCAGATGCCCAGCAGGTCGTCGACGAGCTGGAAGGCCAGGCCGAGGTGGCGTCCGAACTGCCGCAGGGCGTCGACCCGTTCGGCCTCGGCACGGGCCGCGAGCGCGCCGAGCGCGCAGGCCGCGGCGAGCAGGGACGCCGTCTTGCCGGCCGCCATCTCCAGGCATTCGTGCAGGCCGACGTCCGCCCGGGTCTCGAAGACGAGATCGGCGCCCTGGCCGGCGACCAGGGCCAGCAGGGCCCCGGACAGTTCCCGTACGGCCTCGGGGCACCCCTGGGGGAACCGGTGGGCGAGGGTGTCGACCGCGACGGCCAGGAGGGCGTCACCCGCCAGGATCGCCTGTGTGGTGCCGAACAGCGACCACGCGGTACTACGGCCCCGGCGCAGCAGATCGCCGTCCATGAGGTCGTCGTGCACCACCGAGAAGTTGTGAACGAGTTCCACCGCCGCGGCCGGGGCCACCGCCTCCTCGGCCGCCGCCCCGAGGGCCTGGGCCGCGGCGAGCACCAGGGCCGCGCGTACGCCCTTTCCGCCCTCCCCGTTCGCCGGCCGGCCGCACTCGTCCGACCAGCCGAAGTGGTAGCCGGCCACCGAGCGGACCGGTTCGGCGAGACGGTCCACGGCCTTGCGGAGTTCCGGTTCGGTCAGTTCCCGGGCCGTTTTGAGGAGGTGCCAGGCATCGGGGGCGGCGGAATTCCCGGGGGTGGTGGCGCCGGGCCGCGCGAGTGCCGGTCTTCCCCCTGCCGTGGTCACTGGTCCACCTTCATGAGACTCGCCTCCAGGTACTCTTCCGGCCGCATTTCCTCGTCGCCCTCCACGGGGCGATAGCGCTTGGTGCTCCTGGACCAGTCGAGATTTCCGCGCATCCAGGTCCGCATGCCCGCCAGGCAGGGGACGAGCACCGCGTGGTGCTCGGGGCAGGCCGCCAGGAGTTCCCGTTCCTTTTCGAGAAACAGCATGGTCTCGGTCGAGGTGGCGGCGCAGACGTGGTCCAGGGCCCGGGGTGTGTCGAGTCCTCGGTGGTGCTCGACGATATGGACCAGATTGTGGACCTCGCCCAGTGCGCGCTCCTTTTCGAGCGAGTACACGTCGTTGGTCCAGCACACGACATTGCACGCGGCGTCCAGCGCGGCCCGGAACGGCTCACCGGTATAGACGGAATCGGGGATATCGATCCGCTCGACGATGTCGATGAGATCCATGCAGACATAGATCGCGCCGGTGTGCCGGCGCATTTCGATATAGGTCTCCTCGTCCGGCACCGTTCCCGTGACCCGGTTCCCGGCCTCCCAGGTGGCGGCCACGGTGAGGCAGTCGTCCAGGTGCTGGACGAACCGGCGGCGCCAATTCGCGGTGGCGTGCGGTGCCGTGCGCAGCCACAGGTCGGCGAGTGCGGAGACCGCCACCGGGCCGTCCCGGTCGGCCGCGGCCGCCGCCCCGTGATCCGGGCTCTCCAGGACCGCCCGCATTCCGTCCACGATGTCCCGTGCCCGTTCGGGGCTGCGTCCGATGCTTCCGTCGTCCAACTGGTCGTCGACGAGAAAGAGCCAGGCGAACCAGTCCGCCATGAGGTTCAGCCGAGTCGCGTCCGCGGTGGGATACACCATGGCCGCGAACCAGCCGAAGTCGGCTTTCGCGAAGCGCTTTCGGGCGGCTTCCCGCTCTATCAGCCCGATGCGTCGCGTCCAGTCCGTCAGATGCTCACGGGCCTCTTCGACATGGGGGCTGATCCGGTAGGGAAAGGGATGGAAAATGTCCGGCACGGGTGCCTCCGCTGTCTTCGCCGATACCGCGGTCCGCGCACCGCGCGTGGTCTTCCGGTTCATCCGCGGGGCTCCGGCCGCAGGTGCACTCCGCCTTTGGGGTGCAGGGTGATCAGGGCCTCCGGGTGCACCTCGGCGGCGCCTTCGGGCAGGACCAGCCGGTGGTTCCGGGCCACGGTGGCGAGGACGAGGGTGAGTTCGGTCAGCGCGAAGTGCTTGCCGATACAGATGCGGTGGCCGCTGCCGAACGGTATGTAGACGTGCTTGGGGCGCTTGGCGACCTGCTCGGGGGTGAAACGCTCGGGTTCAAAACGTTCGGGGTCTTCCCAGAAGTCCGGGTGCCGGTGCAGGAAATAGCTGTTGATGAGGACATTGGTGCCGGCCGGCATCCGATAGCCGGCGATCTCGTCCTCTTCCCGCGCCCGGCGCATGAACTGATATGCCGGGGAATAGATGCGCAGCGTCTCTTCGACGACCATGCGGGTGTACACCAGCTTCGGCAGATCCTCGAAGGCCGGCACCCGCCCGCCCAGCACCTCATCGACCTCGGCATGCAGCCGCGCCTCGATCTCGGGATGCCGGGCGAGCAGATAGAACGCCCACGACAGGGTGTTGGTGGTCGTTTCGTAGGCACCGATGCAGATGTTCAGGACCTCGTGGTGCAGCTGCTCCAGGTCCATCCCCTTGCCGTCCTCCTCGTCCACGGAGTGCAGCAGAAGGGTCAGCAGATCGGTTTCCTCGCCCGTGGCGACCTCGTCGTTGAGCCGTTTCTTGATGAAGCCGGAGACGAATGCGTCCATGCCGTCGATCGCCCGGCGCAGCCGGCGGTGGCTGGGCGTCGGGACGCTGAGCGGAGGGAACGGGAAGCGGAAGAAGGCGCCGAGGATGCTGTTCGCCTCGCCGAAGGCCCGCTCGAAAGCCTGGGCCGCGGCACCCACATCGGCACTGAAGAGCGACCGGTTCACGATACGGAGCGCCAACTGGCCTATTTCGTCGGTGATGTCGAGGGTGTCACCGGCGGCGGTACGGGGTTGCCAGCGCTCCAGCATCTGCACGGTCTCGTCCGTCATGTTGCGGGCGAACGCGCTGACCGTGCGCGGGGTGAAATGCGGGGCCATCATGCGGCGCTGGCGGCGCCACAGTGCCATATCGGCATTGGCGATCAGGCCGTTGCGCAGGACCGGACGGACCACCTTGAAAATGGCGGCTTCCTTGTCGTACTGCTCGCCTTTATCGACCAGGATGTGCCGGATGTGGTCCGGGTGGTTGACCATGACCATGGGGAGGCCGAGCGGGCGGAACCGGAAGATGTCGCCGTGCCGCGCCAGCCCGTCGCCGAGAAAGGCGAGCTGGTCACGTTTGAAGGCCAGCGTTCCGCCGATACCGTCCCGCGCCGTGACCGTGGGAATCTCTCTGAGGGAAGGCGTCCGGCGCGCGGCGCGGGTACGCGGAGTCAGGGGCATTCATGACCTCTTTGCGATGCGTCAGCGACGGTGCAGCCGGAGGTGTATGCCGCCCTTGGGATGCAAGGTGATCAGCGGCGCGAAACCCACGGGGGCCTGGCCCTCCGGCCGGGTGAGGTGGAAGCTCTGGGCGAGCATGGCCGTGATGATGTGCAGTTCGGTCAGCGCGAAATGCTTGCCGAGGCAGTGGCGGGGCCCGCTTCCGAACGGCTGATAGACGTGCCGCGGACGCCGCGCGATTTCCTCCGGGGTGAACCGCTCGGGATCGAACCGGGTCGGGTCCGGCCAGAAATCGGGGTGCCGGTGGAAGGTGAAGAGATTCAGATAGACATCGGTTCCCCGGGGAATCCGGTATCCGCCGATGACATCGTCGTCGACGGCGTGCCGCATGGTCTGCCACGCCGGGGTGAACAAGCGCAGCGTCTCGTCGATCACCATGCGGGTGTAGGTCAGCCGGGGCAGATCGTCGAGGGTGGGGACGCGCCCGTCCAGCACGCTGTCCACCTCGTCGTGCACCCGGCGCTGAATGTCCGGGTGGGCGGCGAGCTGGTAGAAGATCCAGGAGATGGAATTGCTGGAGGTTTCGTACCCGGCGATGATCATGGCCAGGATCTCATTGGCCAATTGCCCATGGGTGAGCCCGGTGCCGGTCTCCTCGTCCATCGCGTTGAGCAGCAGCGTGAACAGGTCGGGCTTCTCGCTCTCCCGGGCCAGGCGCGCATCGATGAGATACGCGATGAATCCGTCCATCTCCCGGATCAGCTGCCGGAGCCGGTTCCGGGACGGCGAGTACCAGGACAGCGGCGGGAAGGGGAACCGGAAGAAGTCCCCCGCGATGGCGTTCACTTCCAGGAAGTCCCGCTCGAAGCGCCGGCCGCGGTCATCGGCGTCGACACCGAACAGTGCGCGCAGCACGATCCGCAGCGCGAGATTGGCGACCTCGGTCGTCACCTCGACCACCGCGCCCCGGTCGGCCGGCTCTTCCCATTGGCGCAGCAGGTCGCCGGTCAGATCGCTGATGTTCGTGGTGAAGTCGGCGACGCTGGACCGGCTGAAGGAGGGCTGCATGATCCGGCGGTGCCGGCGCCATGGCTCGCCGCCCTTGTTCGCGATGAGGCCCTCGCGCAGCACGGTCCGGGTGGCGCGGTAGAGAAAGTTGTCCTTGTCGTAGTTCTGGTGGTTGTCGACCAGGACATGCTGGAGATAGTCGGGATGATTGACCATCACCGTCGGCAGACCACCCAGGCGCATATGGAAGATATCGCCATGGGTACGCACCGAGCGCACCAGGAAAGCCAGTTGGTCGCGCCGCATTTCCGCCAGCCCCACGAGATTCTCACGCAGGCTCAGTCGCGGCACGGGCCGTGGCGGGTTCTTTCCGTCGGGTGAGTCTAATCGGACAGAAGCAGTGGACACGGAAGATCCTTGGAAGTCAGGAGCTGGTGCCGAACATCTCTGAAGGCTAGCCGTCCAAGATTTTGTTTCGTTATCGATCTGCTTCCGGAAACCGCAGACCGCGGCCGGCTCTCCAGCCGTCCAACTCGCCGCCGGGAAACCGCTCATGACTCACCGGACCAGACCCTACGATGCCGCCATGACAGTCCTCCTTGTTGCCACCGGCACCCAGGGCGATATCGCACCTTTCCTCGGTCTCGCCACCCGGCTGAAAGCAGCCGGACACCCCGTCGCCCTCGCCACCTACGAGGCATTCGCCGAACAAGTCCGCCGGAACGGCTGCGAATTCCGCCCGCTGCCGGGCGATCCCCGCGCCCTGGGCGTCGCCGAACAGGGCCGGCTGAAGAAGGCCGGAATCGGTGACTCACTCCGTGCGGGCATATGGCTGAAGAAGATACGCCGGCACCTGGAAGACCTCGGTGACGGTTTGATCGCCGCCGCCGAGAAGGACACCGACCTGCTGCTGTGCAGCGGCCTGACCATGTTTCACGGCTACCACCTGGCGAAGGCGCGCGGAATTCCCAGCATAGGACTGGGACTTCAGCCGCTGCACCCCACCGGGGACTTCCCCCCACCGATCGGCGTGCCTTCCCTGGGCGCCTGGGCCAACCGCTCCCTGGGGAAGCTGATGTTCGCCACCGGGCTGACCCCCTGGTCGAGCTCGCCGGAATTCTGCAAGAAGATCGGGGTGCCCCCGATGAACACCGCGGAGACCTTCCGCCGTACGACCGAGGAGCGCTGGCCAATCCACTACGGCTTCAGCCCGACCGTGGTCCCCCGCCCCGCCGACTAGCGTCCCGGGGTGGAGGTGGTCGGCTACTGGTGGCCGGCCGAGCAGACCGCCTGGCAACCGTCCCAGGAATTACGGGACTTCCTCGACGACGGCCCCGCCCCCGTACGCATCGGCCTGGGCAGCGTGGGCGACCCCCGCGACGCGGAGCGGATCGGCGAGCTGGTCGTCGACGCCCTGCGCCGGGCACGGGTACGGGGCGTAGTCCAGACCGGCTGGGCCGGACTGGACGCCAGGGACGACGCCGTGCTCACGATCGGCGACGCACCGCACGACTGGCTGTTCCCGCGGATGGCCGCGGTGGTGCACCACATGGGCGCCGGCACGACCGGCGCGGGCCTGCGTGCCGGAGTCCCCGCGGTGGGCCTGCCGGCCTTCGGGGACGCCCCCTTCTGGGCCCGCCGCGTCGTGGCGTTGGGCGCCGGCCCCGGTTTCCTGCCGCTCGGCGGACTGCACACCGGCCGCCTCGCCGAACTGATCCGTACCGCCGTCGACCAGCCACGGTACGCGCAGCGCAGCCGTCTGCTGGCGGCACGGCTCGCCCAGGAGGACGGCGCCGGACGCACCGTCGAGGCGGTGGAACGGCTGCTCAACTCCGGGTGAGGGATCCCGTAGGGGAGTCAGCCCCTCACCGGGCCAGCCGCCCCAGGAGCGACGAGGCGGCGGCGATGCCGAGGGTGGCGGCGGCCACCAGGACGGTGTAGTCGAGGACCAGGTGGGCGTGGGTGCCCAGGAGGAGGCCGCGGAGGGCGTCGACCTGGTAGCTCAGGGGGTTGATCATGCTCACCGTCTGGAGCCAGCCGGGCATGATCGCCACCGGATAGAGGGCGTTGGAGGCGAAGAAGAGCGGCATGGTGATGGCCTGGCCGATGCCCATCAGACGGTCCCGGGTGAGCACGATCCCGGCGATCGTCATGGACAGACAGGAGAAGAAGGCCGAGCCGAGGACCACGGCGACGGCAACGGCGAGCAGCCGGAGGGGGTTCCAGGTCATGGCCACCCCGAGCAGTGCGGCGATGAGGATCACCACCACGGCCTGGATGAGCGCCTTCACGCCCGCGGCGAACGCCTTGCCGGCGATCAGCGCGGACCGCGGGGTCGGGGTGACCAGCAGTTTGGTGAGGATGCCGGCGTCCCGCTCCCAAATGATCATGATGCCGTAGAAGATCGCGATGAACATGGCGGACTGGGCGATGATGCCGGGCGCCAGATAGTCGATGTACGGGGTGCCGCCGGTCGGGATGGCCTGGAGGCGGGTGAAGGTCTCGCCGAACACCAGGAGCCACAGGGCGGGCTGGACGGCGCGGGTGTACAGCTCGGTGCGGTCGTGGCGCAGCTTTTGCAGTTCGACCACGCACATCGCAACGACACGGGCGGTCAGCACCCGCCAGCCGGTACGGGCGCGCGGCGGAACCAGCAGCAGGTCCAGCCGGCCGGCGCCGGTGTCAGCCGACCCGGTTGGCGGTGCGGCGGGTGCTTCGGACATCGCGGAAGTCTCCTGACTGCTCGTCGAGGCCGCTGCCGGCGACGTCCCGGAAGACGTCCTCCAGGGTCGGGGCGGAGGCGTCCGGGGCGTCGGCCGGGGCGGAAGCGTTCGGCGCGTCGGCCGGGGTGGAGGCGTCCAGGGCACCGGCCGGGAGGGCGCCGGCCGGGGCGGAAGTGTCCGGCGCCTCGGCCGGTGTGTGGGGCGCCGGATGGCGGGCGGCCGAGGTCCGGGCGGCGCGGCGGCGGGCGCGCAGGGCGGAGCGCAGCTCCTCAGGGGTGCCGAGGGCGCGGATCCGGCCCTGGTGCATCAGGGCGAGGCGGTCGCAGTATTGGTCGGCCTCGTCCATGTAGTGCGTGGTCACCAGGACGGTCATGCCGGTGGCGGCCCGTACGGCGTTGATGTGTTCCCAGACGCTGGTACGGGCGATCGGGTCGAGGCCGATCGTCGGCTCGTCGAGCATCAGCAGCCGGGGCGCGCTGACCAGGGCCTGGGCGAGTTCGAGGCGGCGGATCATGCCGCCGGAGTACGTCTTGGCGAGCCGGCCGGCCGCGTCGGTGAGCCCGACCGCCGCCAGCGCCTGGGTGACGCGCGCGGCGCGCTCGCGGCGGGAGACGTCGAAGACCCGGGCGAACAGCGCGACGTTCTCCCGGCCGGTCAGCCCGGCGTCCGCGGACAGCTGCTGCGGGACGTACCCCAGCAGCCGGCGCACCGCCATCCGCTCCTTCGCCGCGTCATGCCCGAAGACCCGCACCATGCCGGCCGGGACGGGCAGGAGGGTGGTGATACAGCGGATCGCGGTGGTCTTGCCCGCGCCGTTCGGGCCGAGCAGGCCGAAGACCTCGCCGGTGCGGACGGAGAGGTCGACGCCGTCCACGGCCTTGGTCTCGCCGAAGGCGTAGCGCAGCGCGTGGCAGGTCACGGCGTCGGGGAGGGGCGCGTGCGGGCCGGGAGCGGGCGCGGCCGGGGTGTGCGGTGGCCCGTCCGGCGCCGAAGGTCCGGTGAGCCGTCCCCGCCCTCGCTCGTCATCGGTCGTCATGGGCCCTCCGGATCAGCCGCGGGACACCGGCCCGTCCCTCGTCGGGCGGGTCGGAAACCCCCTGCGGGCATGTTCCGATTTTAGGTCCGAGGGGGCGGCGGGGACCGGGACGCGCGCGGTGCGGGGTATCGAACGGCCCACCCGGGAGGCCCACGCGTCACCCCCGCAGCCCCATCGGACCCGTCGCGAAGCAGCCCGGCGCGCGAGGGCTCAGCTCGGCGGAGGAGGCGGCGGCACCGGCGCCCCCGCCGGCGGCGCGATCTTCGCGTGGGTCCGGACCACCGCCGTTGCCGGGACGGCCGGCGCGGGCGGCGCCGCCCGCGGCGGAAAGGCGTCCCGGCGCGCGCCCGGTGCGTTACGGATCATCTCCGCGCCCGCCCCCAGGTCCGCCCAACTGGCGTGCCGGACAACGCACTTGACAGCCACTCGTGGCGGGAGAAGCCTTGTTCTTTCGGCAGTTGCCGGATGTCGGGGGATACCGGGGGAATCGGGGGACTCATGGTGAGGTACACGTCTGCGCGTATGGCGGCGGGAGCGGGCCGGGCCACCGTGCTCGGTGCGGCGGCCCTCGCGCTGGTGCTGCCGCTGACGGCCTGTTCGGCGGGCGGGAAAAGCGAGGCTCCGACGGGCGGAACGAGCCGCTCGGCGGCCGGTGCGGCGTCCCCCAGCCCGTCGCCGACCGTCGACCCCGACGCCTACCGCCATGCGCTGACCGGCGCCCTCCGGCCGCTCGACAGCGCGCTGCGCACGGTCGACGGCGCGCGCGAGGGCGGTGCGCTGAGCAAGGCGCTGGACAGCGCCGCGGGCCGGGCCGAGACCGCCGCCGACGCCCTGGAGACGGTCGCCGCACCGGGCAACGCCCTCTCGGGCAACAGCCAACTCGCCACCGCGCTACGGGCCTTGGGGCAGGATCTGCGCAGCGCCCGCGGCAGCGGCGGCCGCTGCGCCACCTCACCCCGCGTCGAACTCGACACTGCCCACGGCCCGCAGAGCGTCAAGGAGGCCGCCCGCGCGCTCAAGGCCCTCGGCTATGACACCTCGCTGCGGCTGCCCCGTACGGAGCGGGCCCGGCACCGGCGGCTGGCGAACGGCGCCTTCGTGCGCGACGGCGGCCGGGGCGGACTGGGCCGGCTGACCGTCAACAACGGCACCGGCTCCGACGCGGTGGTCACCCTGACCCGCGGCAGCCGCACGGCGTTCTCCGTGTACGTCCGCAAGGGCTCGAAGGCGACCGTTCGCAGCGTCAACAGCGGTGCGTACACGGTGTACTTCACCACCGGCGAGGACTGGAACGGCGGGAAGCGTTCCTTCACCCGCGGATGCAGCTTCGAGAAGTTCGACGACAAGGCGAACTTCCGGACGGTGCGGGTGGCCGGCGGGACGCAGTACACGGTGCTGACCTTCACCCTGAACAAGGTGATCGGCGGCAACGCCTCCACGAGCACGGTGCCGCCGGGCGAATACCCGTCGTAGCGGTCCCGTCATAGCGGTCCGTCGTAGCGGTCCCGTCATGGCGGCGGCCGGTGCGCCGGAGCGGCTCGGTAGGGTGGCGTCACGTGGGCGACAGCACGGTATGGACTCTGGCGATCGCGGCGGTGACCGGCGGCACGGCGGTGCTCGCCAGTTGGGTCACCAGCCGCGGCAGCGCGCGGGCCGCCAGGATCCAGGCCGAGACCGCCGCGCGCTCACAGCGCGCCGAGCGACTGCGGGAGAGCCGCCGCACCGCCTATCTGGACCTGATCGAACAGACCCACCGGATGGGCGAGTTGTTCTGGGAGATCTCCACCGTGCTGCGGCTCCCCCGCTCCGACGCCCGTACCTCCACGCTCGGCGAACTCCGGGACCGGGAGGTCGCCGAGTACGCGAGGATTCGCCGCTGCGCCCGGGTCGTCGAACTGGAGGGCCCGCACTCGGCCGCCACCGCGGCCCTCGCCCTCCAGAAAACCACCCGCCCGTTCTACGCCGCCCTCAGCGCCGACCTGGCCGGCGACCCCGACGGCCGGGACTCCTTCGACGCCGCCTACCACCCCTTCTGGAGAGCCCTGGAGGAGTTCGTGGACGCGGCGCGGGACGCCCACCAGCGGGACTGAACCCCGTAGACCGCGCCATCGGGCAGCGGACGGCCGGCGTCACCCTTCCTCGTCCTTCGGGCGGGCCTCCTCGACGGCCTCCCCGTCGACCACGGTCGGGGTGAGCCGGGGGTGGCCGACGGTGAGGCCGGCCAGCGTGTCGGGCAGCAGGGTACGGACGTGGTCGTGGCCTGGCTTCTGATCACCAGCGCCCTGCCCGGCTGGCGCCGCACACCGGCGCCGCGCTGCTCCTGCTCCAGCCGGTGCTGGCGTTCGCCCTGGGCCTCGCGATCGGCGAACGCCCGACCCCGACCCAGACCGGCGGCTGCGCCCTGGTGATCGCCGCGGTCTGGTACCAGAGCCGCGCCCCCCGGGGGGACGGCGCCGAAACCGGCTTCCCCACGGGCGGGTTGAGACCCTCGGCCCGGTCCGCCGCTCCGGCCGCCGCCGTCACCCGCCGACGGAGCCGTCGGCCTGCTCCGGAGGATGCCGGCAGGGCCCGCGTGCCGGGCGGCCTCCTCGGTCATGTCCGGTGCCGGCGCCCTACGGCACCTCGGGCGGGCCGCGGGACGTGACCAGGCGTCCCGGGCCACGGCATTAGGATGCGGGCATGGCTGACCCGGACCCCTCCACCCCTCCCGCGCGGGATCCGGAGCTCGGATTCCCGCCGCCCGGTGAGGTGCTGCACCGGCTCCGTACGCAGAAGGGGATGTCGCTGCGCCAAGTGGCGGCGGAGTGCGGGCTGTCGGTGTCCTTCCTCGCCGCTCTGGAGCGCGCGGAGACCGATATCGCGCTGGAGCGGCTCGGGCGCCTGGCCAAGGTGTTCGACCACGATGTCGGCTCGTTCCTGGGGTTCTCCCGTGGGCGGGCCACCCCCTCGGTCTTCCCCCGGGAGAAGCAGGAGACCCTGAACCGGGCACCGGGTGTCGTCTACCGGGTGCTGCGCTCCCCTGAGCTCGGATATCAGGTGGTGACGGGGGACTTCGCACCGCACAGCGGCCTCACCGAGGACCTACAGCACGAGGGCTCCGATCTCATCATGGCGACGCGGGGCACGCTGGTGGCCCGGTACAACGGGCGGGACCACGAGCTGCGCGCCGGCGACTGCATCCAGTGGTCGGCCGGCCATCCGCACACCTTCCGCAATGACACCGATGAACCGGCCCAAATGATCGCCGTGCTGTTCTCCAGCCTGTACTGAGGCTTGTCGGACTCCCTCAAATGCCCTGCGGACCACGGTCCGTGGGGCATTCGCGCTGTCCGGGCCCGGCTGCCGGTTTGCAGCGGCGGCCACAGCCACCACCTCACGCTCCCGGGCACAAAACCGTCGTCGTGAACGATATTTTGCTCTAGCGTGCAGTTTATCGAACACGACGACAGAGCAGAGGGAGCATCAACAGTGACCAGTCCGCCCAGTCCGCCGGTCAGGAGTGCCGAGCGGTCCGCACCCCGGAGCGGCGTGCCGGACAGTGCCGCACGGCCCACCGGACGCCTCTCCGAACTGCCCGCCCGGGTGGCCCTCGTGGTCGTCTGGAGTTCGGGATTCCTCTCCGGCCTGCTCGGCCTGCGGTACGCGGCGCCCTACACCTTCGCGGCGTTACGTTTCGCCCTCGCCGGGCTGGTGCTGCTGGCCGTCGCCGCGATCCGCCGTCAGCGACCGCCCCGGGGACGCCGTCTGCTGCATCTGGCCGTCGCCGGAGTACTCGTCCAGGCCGTGCAGTTCTCCAGCATCTACCAGGGAATGAACCTCGGAGTGCCGTCCGGGCTCGCGGCCCTGATCATCGCCCTCTACCCGCTGACCGCTTCGCTGCTGGCGGTGCCGTTCCTCCACGAGCGGGTCTCGGCAGGCCAGTTGCTGGGCCTCGTCCTCGGACTCGGCGGGGTGGCCCTGGCGGTCGCCGAGGGAGTCCAGCTGTCCGCCGATCGCCTGCCGGGGCTGGGCTTCCTCGTGCTGGGCCTGCTGGGCATCTCCCTCGGCACGGTCTACCAGAAGCGGTTCTGCGGAGAGATGGAGCCGGTGAGCGGCAACGCCGTACAACTGCTGGCCGCCGCGCTGGTGGTACTGGTGCCCGCGCTCCTCGTCGAGGGCTGGGACGTGCACTTCACCGCCGCGTACTGGCCCGTGCTCCTGTGGAGCGCGCTGGTCAACTCCGTCGTCGGCGTCGGTCTGCTCTACCGCCTCCTTCGCCGCCACGGAACGAGCCAGGTCAGCAGCCTCTTCCAGCTGGTCCCGATGAGCACGGCCGGGCTCGGTGCGCTGCTGCTCGGACAGCGGCCGGGCCCGCTCACCCTCGGCGGGCTCGCGCTCGCCATGACCGGCACCCTCCTGGCGCACCGTGTCCGCCGCTGAACGGCCGGAGGCTCTCGTGGACCACCCCATGGACACCGGCCGGCGCGCCCCGGTCGCCGCTCCCCCGCACCTGGCCCCGCTGCGCCGGGCGATCAGCCTGTTCTTCGCCCTCGACGGCTTCGTGTTCGCGGGGTGGGTGGTGCGCATCCCCGCCATCAAGGAGCAGATCCACGCCTCGGCCGGCGCACTCGGGCCGGCCCTGGATGCCGCGCCGGTCCCGCACCACGACGGGACGGGCACGCCGCCGACGCGCGGCCGGGCGAAGGCGGGCCGTACCCGGCTGCTCATCACGGCCTACGGGCTGATCACCCTGT
Organism: Streptomyces sp. NPDC127097; assembly: GCF_042724075.1. Taxonomy (NCBI): domain Bacteria; kingdom Bacillati; phylum Actinomycetota; class Actinomycetes; order Kitasatosporales; family Streptomycetaceae; genus Streptomyces; species Streptomyces sp. NPDC127097. The sequence goes on from NZ_JBHXFI010000004.1 coordinate 255,033, forward strand.
GCACGGCGTACGGCGAAGGCGCGCTGGCCGACTGGGGCGCGCTGCATCTCTCCGCGGACCTGCACACCGGGCCGGGTGCGGCGGCGGCCGGCTACGCGGTGTTCGCGCTGCTGATGACGAACTCCCGGATGGCGGGCACCCGGCTCCTGGAACGGCTGCCGCACTGGCAGCCGTCGCGGCACTGCTCGGCCGGCTGGTCCGGCACCCGCGGCGGCGGACGCCGTGCTGACCGCGCGGCGCCCGCCCTTCCGCTCCCGTCCGCCCGCTACGGCGTTCGCCGTAGCGGGTGTCCGGACCCGGCCGCCGCACACCTCGCATGTCACGGCGGCTGCCCGGCCGGATCAACGGGTCCGCGTTCCGCTCACCGAACCGGCGGTCTCACCTTTCGGTGAGCATCCCGGCGCGCAGCTTCGACAGGGTGCGGGTGAGCAGCCGGGAGACATGCATCTGGGAGACGCCGAGCTCGTCGCCGATCTGCGACTGGGTCATCTCCTGGCCGAAGCGCAGCTCGATGAGGCGCCGTTCCCGTGCGTCGAGGGTGTCGAGCAGCGGCCCCAGCACATGGAAGTCCTCGACGGCCTCCAGCGCCGGGTCGTTCTCCCCGAGGACGTCGACGAGGGTGCGGCGCTGCTCCGACGGGTCGGGGTCGGCGGGGGTGTCGAGCGAACCGGCGGTGTAGCCGTTGGCGGCGACGATGCCCTCGATGACCTCGTCCTCCGACAGTTCGAGATGGGCGGCCAGTTCGCGGACGGTGGGGTCGCGGTCGAGCTTGGCGGCGAGGTGCTCCTTCGCCTTGGCTAGGTCGCTGCGGAGCTCCTGGAGGCGGCGGGGCACATGGACGGCCCAGCCGGTGTCACGGAAGAACCGCTTGATCTCGCCCAGGATGTAGGGGACGGCAAAGGTGGAGAACTCCACCTCACGCGTGAGGTCGAACCGGTCGATGGCCTTGATCAGGCCGATGGTGCCCACCTGGATGACGTCTTCCATGTCGTCGCCGCGATTGCGGTAGCGGCGGGCGACATAGCGCACCATCGACATGTTCATCTCGATGAGGGTGTTCCGCGCGTACTGGTACTCGTGCGTGCCCTCTTCAAGGACCTGAAGCCGTTCGAAGAACTGCTTGGACAGCTCCCTGGCGTCCCGAGGTGCCACCTTCTGTGGTTGCGGCACCTCAGGCAGTGCAGAAGCAGGGGTCGTCTGTCGCTGCTCGGTGGTGGTCTCGCTCACGATGGTGGTCATCTCGCCCTCCCGCGCGCCCGGCACCTGCGGACGCTTCAGCGGCGCGCCTACCCCGATCCCGCCAGGACATGCCTGCCCAGCGGACGCGAGGCAACAGCGCTCCGCTCGGCGACAGTTGTGAGTCAGGTGGAAAACCTGCGAGATCACTCTCCATGACAGGGACCTCGTATGCCCCAAAGCCCTCGCACGGTCACGGATTTCCGGGGGTAATACGCATCAGGGAGACAGCGGTTGCCCGGTTTTTATCCGAAGAAACGTTGTGTGTGACTCGAATGCACGGGCACACGATGTCTCGGAGGTTGATAGCTATGGTTCCCCTGCTTCTCGTCCTTCTGCTCGGACTGCTGCTTTTCGGTGCCGGATTCGCTTTGAAGGCGCTCTGGTACGTGGCGGTGGCCGTACTCATCATCTGGGCGCTGGGATTCGTCCTGCGTTCCGCGGGCGCCGGCGGCAAGCGCGGCCGGTGGTACCGCTGGTAGCCGCCGCGGCCCGGATATCCGGGGTGGGGGGGGGCGCACCCCCCAGTGTCGGCCGCCCCCCCAAGATTTAGGGCGCCCCCCCCCCCAAAACCCCCACCCCCGGCGACCCCGCGGAACGAGCCCGCGGGGGGGGGGGGGCCGC
>NZ_JBHXFI010000004.1:256902-314631 GCF_042724075.1 Streptomyces sp. NPDC127097
GGTTTGGTCGGGCGTGCGGGGGGCGCGGGCGGCACGCGCGGCGGGTGTAACCGGGGGTAGCCGCCGCGGCCCGCATCGCGGGGGTGGGCCGGACAACACCGTGTTGTCCGGCCCACCCCTATTTTTCCGTGTCCCCTGACGCATCATCACCGGGACCGGGGAAACACGGGAAGTACGGCCCGGGGCGTGCGCTGTTCCCGCAGGGGACTCACCTCCATCGCAGTGCGCGCTCCGGGTCGGCGTACGCTCCGGCGGGCCGAGCCGTCGGAAAGAAAAGCGCCACCGCTGAGGGTTCCGCGAAGGAATCCCAGGGGCCGCTCCGCGGGGCGAAGGAGAAGGCCGAGAACGCCGTCAAGGAATGACCGGACTTCGCCCGACCTTGAACTCCGCCCGGCCTCGGACTCCGCCCGGCCTTCACCGGTCGACATGGTGCTGGAGCACATCACAGGTGTACTGGAACTCCTCCATCAGCCGCGCGGCCTCGATGACCAGCACTCCATAGGGGCGGCCGGGGTCCGCGAGCGGCAGCTGACCCCGCTCCGCCTCCTCGGCCAGCCGCCGGCGGTAGTCCTGTGCCTCGTCGGCCAGTTGGCACAGCTCGGGCGCCTGATCGGCGAGCCGGTCCTCGTCGAGGTCCGCGAAGACGCGGGTGATCCGGGAGAGGGATTCCAGGAATTCGGCGTAGCTCGCCAGGAAGGCGCCGTAGCGGTGGCGGTCCTCGTCCGCACTCCACCGGTCCAGGCTCCGGGTGAGGGCGGCGACTTGGCCCAGGGTGCGCTCCAGCGCCTCCAGCACCGCGGCATAGCCCTCGAAGGCGGTGTGCGGGCGGCCGCGGCGGACGAGCCGGCGCGGGTTGTAGTGGAGGCTCTCCCGCGCCATCCGCAGCCCCGTGCGGGCCTGTGTGACCAGTTCCCCGGCTTGTCCGGCGCGCGACCGCCACCGTCCGGTGCTCTCCTCGTCGAGTCCGCCGTCCCGCAACACCGGGTAGATGTCGCTCAGCAGGTCGCACAGCGCGTGGGCCAGCGTACGGATGCCGTACTCGGCGCTGCGGTAGCGCAGCGGCGGCAGCACGGTGACGTTCACGAGGACGCCGACCCCGCATCCGATGAGGACCAGCAGGATGATCTGCCCCAGCTGGGTGCTCTTGTCGAGGGCCGAGGTGGCGGACACATAGGTGGAGAAGGCGAAGAACGCCGCGGTGGCCACCTGGGAGCCCTGCGAGCCGAGCGCCGGCCATCGTCCGATGGTGAGCGCCACCGCCGCCACCAGGGCGAACGTCAGCACCTCGGGCCCGACGAGAAACCCCAGCGCGGCCTGTACGGCCACACCCGCCACCACCGCGCCCACGTAGCGCGAGGACTGAAGCAGCGACTGGTAGACGGTCACCTGCATGATGAGCACCGCGGAGAACGGGGCGAACGCGGGCGACTGCGCGTGCAGCAGGTGGTAGGAGATCACCCAGGCGATCGTCGCCGCCAGGGTGCCCTTGGCGATGAGGAGCACCGTGGTGCGCTCATGGCCCTCCGACCCCAGCGCCCGCCCCCACCACTGCCGGACGCGCGCCATCCGGCCCGGCCGTGCCGGGCGCGTTCGCCGCTCGCTGACTTCTCCGGCCATGCCGTCCCTTCGCCCGGTGTCCCGTCCGCGCCTCGGCGGATCTTGCGGTGCCCGGTACCCGGTACCCGGCCACGGGGGATCCATCCATGGGTGGTGCGTCCCGGACGCCGATCGCGGGCCCGGCGGGGTCACTTGTGGCCGAGCATGCCCCTGCGCAGCTGCTGGATGATGCGGGCGAGCAGTCGGGAGACATGCATCTGGGAGATACCGAGCACCGCGCCGATCTGGGCCTGGGTCATCTCCCGGTCGAAGCGCAGATGAACGATGAGCCGGTCGCGTTCGTTGAGCTGTTGCAGGAGCGAGGCCAGGGCGTACCGGTCCTCGACGTGCTCCGTGGCGGGGTCGGTGGTGCCGAGAAGGTCGGCGAAGACGGGCCCGCCGCCGCCCGGTGCCGTCGACTCGCCGTCGCCGGAGAGGTGCAGCGAGACGGCCGTGTAGCCGTTGCCGGCCACCATGCCCTCGATGATCTCCTCTTCCGTGAGCTCCAGATGCCCGGCGAGCTCTTTGACGGTGGGTTCACGGTCCAGAGAGGCGGACAGCTGCTCCATGGCCTGGGCCAGGTCGATGCGGAGTTCCTGGAGACGGCGCGGGACATGGACGGCCCAGCTGGTGTCGCGGAAGAACCGCTTGATCTCCCCGAGGATATGGGGAATGGCGAAGGCCGCGAACTCCGTCCGGCGGGAGAGGTCGAACCGGTCGATGGCCTTGATGAGGCCGATGGTGCCGACCTGGACGATGTCCTCCATTTGGTCACGGTGACTTCTGTACCGCGCGGCCACACAGCGCACCAGCGACAGGTTCATCTCGACGAGCGTATTGCGGGCGTACTGATACTCGGGAGTGCCCTCGTCGAGTTCCGCGAGCCGCTCGAAGAACAGTGGCGACAGTGCCTTGGCGTCTTGCGGAGCCACCCGCCCCGCATCCTCGACGCGCGGAAGCGTGGTGGAATGCCTTCCGGCCCGCGGCGACGGCCCGTCATGGGCCCCCGGCAGTTGTGTGTCACATACGTCCTCGAAAACCGTGTTCATGCTCCACCTCCGGGATTCAGGTCGTTTGAGCTGGCCTGTTGCCCGGCACCGGATTTCTTATGCGTTTCGGTGGAACAATCACCCCGCTGAGTGGCGCAGCCGGTGGACCGGGGAGATCCTTCCGCGGAATCCTGAATGATTCATGAGAAATGTGGCCGCCCTCGCGCCGCACTCCGGTCGAGAACGAGGGCGCCGGTGTGCGGACGCACTTCGCGGACCTGCGACGGGGGCCATACGAGGGACGGTCTTTGGACCGGCCGAACAAGAGCTGTCTAGAACCTGTGCGCGAAAAGCATGACATGCTGTCGCCCATGTACGTTCATACACCGGCTGTGGTGACCCATGCTGTCGAGGACGAGGTCTTTGTCGTCCGCGTCAGTGGGTCCCTCGATCACGACAGCGCCCCTCTCCTGGAAGAGACCTGCGCGCTGGCGGAGGATTCCGGCGCTCCACGTACCGTCGTCGATCTGTCGCTGACCGACTTCGCCGACTCCACGGTGCTGCATGTCCTGCTCGCCGCCCAGCGTGCCCACCACCGGCAGCAGCGCACACTGATCGTCGCCGGCCCGTTCCACGAGGTCGTCCGCCGGCTCTTCGATGTCACCGGCACCGCCGGATACTTCACGCTGGCCGACGACCTGCCCGGCGCGCTGGGCTCCTGAGGGCCCGCGCCCGGCTCACCCGCTCCGGGCGGGGCCCCGGCGGGGACGCACCCAGCGCCGCGCGGCACCGGGAAGCCACGCCGCCGACCACCGCGATCAGGCCAATCACGCCGGAAGCAGCGCGCGTCAGTCGGTCTTCTTGTCCTGCGGAATGCGTTCCAGCAGCCCTCGCAGATCGTCGGCGTGCTCTTCCTCCTGCGCCAGCAGGTCTTCGAATACCCGGCGCGTGGTCGGGTCGCCGTCACCGAGCCATTTCGCGATTTCCGTGTATGAGGCGATGGCCACGCGTTCGGCCACCAGATCTTCCTTGATCATGTCCACCAGGTCGTCACTGGCGTCGTAACCGGCGTGCGCCCGCTGCGTCAGGGTTTCGGGATTGAAGTCGGGCCGGCCGCCGAGCTGCACGATGCGCTGCGCCACTTTGTCCGCGTGCTGCTGCTCCTGTGCGGCATGTTCCAGGAACTCTGCGGCGACCGGCTCCGAATAGAGACCGGAAGCGGTGTAGTAGTGCCGCTTGTACCGCAGGGTGCACACGATTTCCGTGGCCAGCGCCTCGTTCAGCACCTGAAGGACGCGCTCCAGATCGGCTCCGTACGCCTCGGTGACCGGTCCCTTTTCCATCTCGCGGCGGGCGCGCTCGCGGAGGGTGGTGATGTCGGTGAGAAAGTCAGCCACGGTTTCCTGCCCTTCAGTTCTCCTGGGGTGGACAGCGCTTCGCTCCGGGAATGTGCGCCCAGTCGGCACCGCCGGTCAGTATGCCCCGCGATCGGGCCGGCGACGGACACCTTTCCGTCGGCCGTGTGGCGTTTCGGCTCAGCCCATGAAGTCGTCCAGGCTCGTGGCCGCGCTGATCAGCGCGAGATGGGTGAAAGCCTGAGGGAAATTCCCCAGGTGTTCGCCCGTCAGCCCTATCTGCTCCGCGTACAGACCGAGGTGATTGGCATAGGTGAACATCTTCTCCAGCGCCACTCTGGCCTCTTCGATCCGCCCGGTACGGGCGAGCGCCTCGACCCACCAGAACGAGCAGATCGAGAAGGTCCCCTCCGTTCCGTCCAGACCGTCGGGAGACACTTTCGGGTCGTAGCGGAAGACCAGACTGTCGGTGACGAGGTTCTCGCCGATGGCCCGCACGGTGGACCGGAATCGCGGATCGTCCGGCGACAGGAACTTGACCATCGGCATCATCAGGAGCGAGGCGTCGAGAATGCACTCCGGTGACTCCCCCGCGTCGCCGCTGAGGCGTTGGACAAAGGTCTGTTCCTGGGCGTTCCAGCCCTGTTCCATGATCTGGTGGTAGATCTTGTCGCGCTCCGACATCCAGCGGACCGGATCACCCGGCAACCCGCGCTGCCGGGCCATGCGGATCATGCGCTCCACCGCCACCCAGCACATCAACCGCGAATAGGTGTGCCGTTGTTGACCGGCGCGGGTCTCCCATATCCCCGCATCGGGGCTGTCCCAGTGCTCCAGAAGCCAGTCGAGAATGGCACACAGATCCATCCAGCTCTCATGGGAAATTCCGGCACCGTGCTTGTTGAACAGGTAGACGGAGTCGAAGAGTTCGCCATAGATATCGAGCTGGAGCTGTCCGGCGGCACCGTTTCCCACCCGGACCGGGGCGGATCCCCGATAGCCCGCCCAGTGGTCGAGGACGTGCTCGGGAAGTTCGGCGGCACCGTCGATGGAATACAGCACCCGTAGCGGGCCGTGTTCACCGCCCTGCGCACCGCGCAGACACGAGGTCAGCCAGCTGATGAAGGACTGTGCCTCGCGGGTGAAACCCAGCCGCAGCAGGGCGTGGAGGGAGAAGGCCGCATCGCGGATCCAGACATAGCGATAGTCCCAGTTCCGTTCCCCGCCGAGTTGTTCGGGAAGCCCGAGGGTCGGTGCGGCGACGATGGCTCCGGTGGGTTCGTGGGTCAGGAGCTTGAGGGTCAGTGCCGAACGGTGCACCATTTCGCGCCAGCGGCCGGTGTAGGTGGACTGGCTCAGCCATCGGCGCCAGAACCGTACGGTGGACCGGAACAGTTCCTCGGCGGCTCGGGTATCGACCAGATCGACGGCCGGTTCGGCGCGGGAGGGCCGGGTGGTCTCCAGCACGAACAGCGCGGACCGGCCCTCCGCCAGGTCGAATTCTCCGACGGCGTCCTGGCCCTCGGCCCGGAGGGTCACATTGGCCTGGAGCGAGATGTCCAGCGCCGCACCCAGGAAGCGCACACCGTGCGGCCGGGTTTCCACCTTGTGCGGATCCCGGCCGTAATTCATCCGCGGTGCGATGACGGTACGGATACGCGAACGGCCCCGCACACTGACCACCCGCCGCACCAGCCGTTGCCGGTGACGGGGGTCGCCCTCCGCCCGTATCGGCATGAAATCCTGGATCTCGACGATGCCGTTCCCGGTCAGCATCCGCGTCATGAGAATGTTGGTGTCGGGAAAGTAGTACTGCTGGCGCTTGGCGATGTCCTCGACGGGGCCGATCTCCCAGTGGCCGCCGTTCCCGGCATCGAGCAGCGACCCGAAAATGCTGGGCGAATCGAACCGCGGGGCACAGAACCAGGTGATCCGGCCATCGGTCCCGACCAGCGCCGCGGTCCGCAGATCACCGATCAGCCCGTGTTCGGCGATGGGCAGATATCCCGCGCCGCCCGCCTCACCGGCCGGAGCTTTTTGACGGACATTCATAGGCCCTGCACCCTTACGCCCTCTCCTGCCGCCGGCCCGTGCGCGCCCGCCCCGCCTGGTCGGGAGGAACCGCTGAACTCGCGTATGCCCCGGGGCGGCAGGTTCATGAGCCGGCCGCCCTCGGCGCGGGTGACCGTTCCGGAGTGGTGCGCGTCGGCCTGTAGCGGGGCCAGTACGCGTCAGCCCGTAGGGGAGCCGGGAGGTGTCAGCCCGTAGGGGAGCTGCTTCGTCCGGGCGGGGCAGTGAGGGGGCCGAGGGTGCCCGTCACCGTCAGAAGGCGATCCAGAGCGGGTGGGCGGTCGTCCAGGTGGAGGTGGATCCCGGCGGCGTCGGTACGGCGATGGAGGGCCAGCAGGACGGAGAGTCCCATCCGGTCGCAGGACCGCACCTGGGCGCAGTTGAGGTGGAGGGCACGGAGACCGGGCTGCGCGGCGATCTGCCGGAGGGCGAGGGCAAGCAGTTCGTCCGCGGTGGTGTGGTCCAGGTCCCCGGTGAGGTGGAGATGGGCGGTGTGCCTGTCCGGGGTGGCGACGGTGGAGCAGCGCTCGTCGGGCGGGTACGAGGTCATGCGGAGGATCCGGGGGCGGGGGCGGAGCCGGGGCCGACGTCGGAACTGACGGAGCCGGGGCCGGCGTCGTCATCCGTACCGGCGTCCAGGGCGCGCCGCGCATGGCCGATGATCCGCCGCGCCCGCGGGAAGTCCTTCAGCTGTGCGGCGAGGGCGTCCAGGGCCGGGTGCAGGGAGTGCGCGGGGACGCCGCGGGTGGTGAGGATCGCCCCGGTCCAGGTGAGGAAGCCGGTGAACAGTTCGTCGTCATCCGTGTAGAGCGCGGTGGCGAGGAAGTCGGTGATGTGCGCGAGGTCTTCCGCGGTGTGCTGCCGCTGCCGGTCGGAGTAGTCGCGCAGGGCGGGGAAGCGCTCCTCCAGCTGCGCGAGGGTCTCCTTGACCAGCTGCGGGGCGGTGCGTGCCACCAGGGAGTACTCCTGGTCGGACAGGTGCGGCAGGTCGTCGACGGGCTGGTGCCCGAGCGCGGGGGCCCGGGTGTCCGGCATGCCCCGGGAGAGCAAGTCGGCCGCGGTACGGGCGTCCGGCGCCCAGGCGTCGGCACCGAGGAGCCGGGCGTAGCGGCCGTCGGGACCGAACGCGGCGCCGCCCACCAGGACGGGCACGCCCGCGGCCTGGCAGGCGGTGATCGCCGCGTGCGCGGTGGGCAGCCGGGTGGCGATCGAGCTGGACAGCGCGACGGCCCGCGGACCGGTCTGGTGCAGATGGGCGATCAGATGAGGTGCGGGTACCTGGGCACCGAGGAAATCGACCTGCCAGCCGCGCAGCCGCAACACCTCGGCGAGGAGCCGGGCGGGCAGCGCATGCCACTCACCGTCGACGCAGGCCACCGTGATGCGGCCGCCCCGTTCCGCTGTGGCCGCGGGCGGCCGGTGATGTGCGAGGGCCGCGATGACCCGGTCGTTGATGGCGGTCGCGGCGTGCTCCTGCGCCACCGTCATCGTGTTGGCCGCCCAGTGCTCACCGACCCGCTGCTGGACGGGCGCGATGATGTCGAGCAGCACGTCCTCCGGCGGAACACCGGCGTCGACCGCGTCGAACAGCCGGCGGACGGCGGCGTGCTCATCCACCGTCACCACGGCGTCCCACAGCTGGTCCACGTAGGCGGCCAGGCTTTCCGCCATCGCAACAGGCGAAGTGGTCATGACGCACGCCTACCCGGCAGCCGTCCGCCCATGGACCCCGAACGGGCACGGCGGGACGGACCGGCCCCCGCCCCTGCTTCCCGCCAGTCAGCGGTCATCGGCACGCCCCCGTGGAAGCAACGGTTCTCACGCCGTGTACCTGCCCCGGGTGTGGCCGTCCACCGCGCTGAGGTGCGCATGGTGGGGCGCGGTGATGGCGACGACGGCCATGTCGTCATGCCGGCCGGCCCCCACCCACTGGGCGGCGAGCATCCGGATCCGCTCCACGACCGCTTCGGCGGGCAGGCCCGCGCACTCGCTCAGCGCGGACCGCAGCCGTGCCTCGCCGAAGAGCTCATCGCCCAGCGGCCCGCCCATCGCTTCGGTGATCCCATCGGTGTACAGGAGGCACGACTCCCCGGGCGCAAGATCGAGCGTGGCCGTCGTGGAGGTCACCTCCGGCAGCGCGCCTACGAGGGAACCGCGGGTGGCGGCTTCCTCCACCCGGCCGTCGGCGCGGACCACCAGCGGCGCGGGGTGCCCGGCACTGGTCACCCGCAGCCGGACGGTGCCGCCCCGCCGCGCCACCGAGGCCAGGACCAGGGTGGCGAACCGGGTGTGGTCGGAATCGAGCAGCGCACCGTTGAGCAGCCGCAGCACCCGCTGGTGATCGGTGGCCAGCGGCAGCAGGGCGTGCAGGGTGTTGCGGATCTTGCCGGTCTGGACCGCGGCCTCCAGCCCCTTGCCGCACACGTCCCCGAGGACGACGAGCGACTCCTCGTCGGGCCCGGCCCCCGCGTGCACGTCGTAGAAGTCGCCCCCCACACGGTCGCTGTCGTTCGAGGCCCGGTAGCCGCCGGCCAACTCCACTCCGCTGAGCTGCTGGAGGCGGGGCGGCAACAGCTCCCGCATCAGCGTCCGGGTGATGGCCGCCTGTTCCGCGTAGAGCCGCGCGGCGGACATGGCCGCTCCGGCGCGGGCGGCGAACAGCCGGGCGAAGGTCTCTTCGCTCTCGTGGAACGCGGCGTGGTCGGAACGCCTCATCAGGATCAGCGCGCCGGCCGCCACGCCGTGCCCCGGGAGCGGGGTGACCGCCACCGAGCCGATCTCCCCCAGCGCGGACGGCCGCAGCCAGTCCGGCACGGCCGCCGGGTCTATCCAGCGCGAGGGCACAGGAGGAAACCCCTTCAGGGCTTCGGCCAGTCCTGGCACGCAGGTGGGATCGGCGACAACCTTGTCGCGCACCACCCGCCCGTCCGGGCCGCAGCAGCTCATCGCCAGCCACCGTCCGGAGGGCGGGGCGACCACGACGGCGGCATCCGCCAGATACCGCGTGGCGAGCCGGGCCGTGACATCCATGCACCGGTCGGCATTCAGGGAGGCGAGAAGCTCCGTCGACGCCTGGGCGAGAAACGCGGTGCGCTCACGCTCGGCACGCAGGGCGTCCTCCGCCGACCGGCGGGCGGTGTCATCGACCAGCCACCACACCACGTCGCCGTTCTCCGCACGACTCGGACGGGCCTCGAAGCTCCGCTCCCCGACGGGTCCGCGCGCCGGCTCCTCGTCTTGGAGCCGCAGGGAATCGGTGCGGGGCCGATGGGCGTCGGTGAAGCGCCGGTGGGCGTCAGCGAGCCAGGAGACCAGGGCCTCGTCGCACGGTACGCCCGCCTTGGCGGCCGGGAAGAGCAGCACGGCGGCGTCATTGACCGCACGCACGAGCCCGGACGGGCCGATGACGAGTACGGGGTGGGGTGCGGACTGCCAAGCGGCACCGGCATCGACACCGGTCACCGGCGTGGTGACAACGGATACGTCGGAACTCTTCACCACGCAAGGCTCACTGAGTGCACCCCATCACCCCACACAACCGGCAGAGACCATTCCCCTTCGGTCACCATCCCGCACGGAGACCTGGGATGGCAATCGTCGCCGGGGCGGCGGGACGGAGTGTGGCCGACCGGAGAGGGGGCGGGGGCCGGATTGGGGCGGGGGTTGGAGGCCGCCCGCGATGCACGCCCCAGGAACAGCACCAACAACATCACCAGCGTCAAAGGGGCAATATCACGCGAATGGTCTTGCCGGTCACGGTCGCGGTGATCTCGACGCTGCGCGCCAGCCGTTGTATCAGGGGCCAGCCGTAGCCACCCGTGGCGCCGGAGTCACGGCCGGGAGTGCGAGGGGAAGCGGCGGAGGGGCAGTGCGCACTGCCGTCCTCGACCGCCACTTCCAAGCACCCCTCGACGACCCGCGCGGTGAACCCCGTGAGCCCGCCCCCGTGCCGTTGGGCATTGGTGACCAGCTCCGTGGTCACCAAGAGGGCATCGACGAGGGCCAGGTCATCGACCGGGCTGCCTATCTTGTGCAGCAAGTCGTGCACAAAGTTGCGCGCCTCGGCTGCTCTTACAGGTACTCCCTGCATCACACCATTCCACCCCAATGCACCCGAACCGTCGCGGCGACGCCGCCACCCTCCGGGCAGGCGTGGCCGGCCGGGGCACTTCCTTCTCGCACGGCAGGACGGTAATACTCTCAGGCCCCCTTACGGGCGCCGCAGCGGGTGAACACTCGGCCGGCGGGGCTGCCGCGCATGGCGCACAGAAGGTGCGGCTTACGACGGGATCGCACTCCCGGCCGCCCTCATCGGCCCACCCAGCCCAGGGGTTGACCGGCATCAGGTCCGACGGCAATGCCTGCCGAACGTTTTCCAGGAACCGGCGCGCACACCACGAAATGCCCGCCAACCCAACCGAACCCTCAGTCGACCGAGCCGTCAAACCGGAGAGGGACGGTCACCGTAATGGTCTTGCCGTCGCCCGTGGGGACAATCACCACACAGGACGTGAGTTTCTGGATCATCGGCCACCCATATCCACCGACCCCATACTTTTCCCGCCCGATGACCGTGGCGGGATGACGAGGGCTGCGATCGGCGACGGTCACTTCCAGCAGACCGGCCGCGATCCGGGCGGAGAATCCGGCGACTCCACCACCATGACGCTGGGCATTGGTGACCAATTCCGAGGTGACCAGCAGGGCATCGATCACGGAGAGTTCATCGACCGGCGGGCGGTGCGCGTGCAGCAGCTCATGAACGCGGTCCCGTGTGTCCGCCGCTTTGTTCACCGGGGTCTGCTGCGTGCCCGTCACACCTCTCACCTCACGCCCGATCGACACATCGCCTGGAGCTCACCCGCCGCCCCCTGCGAGGGCCACGCAAAAGGCTACTTCGGCGAGAAGGTTCTTTGACGGCTTCCCTCGGACCTCAGAGTTCACGCAACACTCTCCACGACTCGGCGCCAAGACCCCGGCACAGCCCCTGACCTCACCATCAACGCTCCGCAGCGGAGCCGGCCGCAATACCTCCGGTGAAGGACGTCACAGAAACGCCGACACGGAAACGCCACCACCCGGCGCGCCGACCGCGCACGACATACACCACGGCATGCGCCACGCCACCACACCGAGCGCACGGGCCGGAGGAAGACAGCGCAGGGCCCGACCGCCCCGCGCTCGGCATCAACGGGCAGGACTCCCTGGCACCGCTTCACGTTCACGGCCGGGCACCGGCCCAGACGGGTAGCCGATGTCACACCCGCTCCGACCCACGACGCACCCCGCCCATTCGACTGCGGAGAGCAGGCAACGAAGACGACATCTTGGGCGTATTTGCCCCAGATTGCCCTAGCTCTTCACTCCGTACCGTCACCCCGCACCCACGGCGCCACGGCCATGGCGCCGTCACGTCATCCCGCGCAGAGCGGGACCGTTTGAATGATGAAAGTAGCGGGGCGCTAGCATATGAGCACCGCCTAGCTCGAAAGATAAGCCTGTGACTGCTGTCAATGACGACTCGTTCACCAACTGGAAGAACCGCGAGGAGATCGCGGAGTCGATGATCCCGATCATCGGGAAGCTGCACCGGGAGCAGGACGTCACGGTCCTGCTGCACAGCCGCTCCCTGGTGAACAAGTCGGTGGTCAGCATCCTCAAGACCCACCGCTTCGCCCGGCAGATCGCCGGTGCGGAGCTCTCGGTCACCGAGACGATGCCGTTCCTCCAGGCCCTTACGACGCTCGACCTCGGCCCCTCCCAGATCGATCTCGGCATGCTCGCCGCGACGTACAAGAAGGACGACCGCGGCCTGTCGGTGGCGGAGTTCACCGCCGAGGCCGTCGCCGGCGCCACGGGCGACAACAAGATCGAGCGCCGCGAGCCGCGCGACGTCGTGCTCTACGGCTTCGGCCGCATCGGCCGCCTCGTCGCCCGCCTGCTCATCGAGAAGGCCGGTGGCCTGCGGCTGCGCGCCATCGTCGTGCGCGGCGGCGGTGACCAGGACATCGTCAAGCGCGCCTCGCTGCTGCGCCGTGACTCCATCCACGGCCAGTTCCAGGGCACGATCACCGTTGACGAGGCGAACAGCAAGATCATCGCCAACGGCAACGAGATCAAGGTGATCTACTCCGACGACCCGACGTCGGTGGACTACACGGCGCACGGCATCAACAACGCCATCCTCATCGACAACACCGGCAAGTGGCGCGACCGCGAGGGCCTGTCGAAGCACCTCCGCCCCGGCATCGACAAGGTCGTCCTGACCGCCCCGGGCAAGGGCGACGTCCCCAACGTCGTCCACGGCGTCAACCACGACATGATCAAGCCCGACGAGCAGATCCTGTCCTGCGCGTCCTGCACCACCAACGCGATCGTCCCGCCGCTGAAGGCGATGGCGGACGAGTACGGCGTCCTGCGCGGTCACGTGGAGACCATCCACTCGTTCACCAACGACCAGAACCTGCTGGACAACTACCACAGCTCCGACCGCCGTGGCCGCTCCGCGCCGCTCAACATGGTGATCACCGAGACCGGTGCCGCCTCCGCCGTCGCCAAGGCGCTGCCGGACCTCGACGCGACGATCACCGGCAGCTCGATCCGCGTCCCGGTGCCGGACGTCTCGATCGCGATCCTCAGCCTTCAGCTCGGTCGCGAGACCACCCGCGCGGAGGTCCTCGACTACCTCCGCGACGTCTCGCTGACCTCCCCGCTCAAGCGCCAGATCGACTTCACCACGGCCCCCGACGCGGTCTCCAGCGACTTCATCGGCTCCCGCCACGCCTCGATCGTCGACGCCGGCCCCACCAAGGTCGACGGCGACAACGCCATCCTCTACCTCTGGTACGACAACGAGTTCGGCTACTCCTGCCAGGTCATCCGCGTCGTCCAGCACGTCTCCGGGGTGGAGTACCCGACCTACCCGGCGCCTGCGGTCTGATCCAGGGCCGCGCATCCCCACTCGAGGCGGGATGTGCGGCGCCGGGCTGGAATTGCCGCCCCCTTGCAGGACCCACCGTGCACGCGTGGTCCCGCAAGGGGGCGGCCGACTTCTGAGCCCGTAGAGCCGTTCTACCTGTTGCACCTCTCATAGGCCGAGGCCCGAACTCGCCCCGCTCGTACCGGCGTTCGGCGTTCGGCGTTCGGCGTTCGGCGTGCAGCCCTTACACGTCCGGATGGTCAGGCATCCGCGAGGCGGCGACGGCGTCGTCGAGGATCTGTTCCCGTGCCGAGATCACCAGCCTGTTGAGCGCGCTGGCCAGGGGGAGGATCTCAGCATGCCTGTCAGGGGCGGCGATCTGGTCGGTCGACGCGTCGAGGAAGACCATCACCTCCCGCATGAGCCGGTGTGCTTCGGGCGTGGTGGGAAGCGCGTCAGCTCTGATCAGGTTGAGCATCGTCTCTAATGCCGCGGCCAGCTCGCGGACCGCTTCACGCATCTCGGATTCGTCGGAATTCATGGGGCATACGATCGCGGAACGGATGCGGATATGCCACGCGGCAGACGTCGGCCGGAGGGGCCGGGCGGCAAGCGCCGCCTGAGGACGGGCTCTTCAGCCCCGCCTCCTTCACCATCGCCCGGGTCGCGGGAAAGCCGCTGCGGCCGCAGGAGAGCGGGTCGGCTGCCGGACTGCTACACGCCCGCCTGGACGCATCCGACAGGGCCGGCGCCCGCACTTATCGAGCCACCTTCCGGTACGCCCCGGGAATCTCCCGCGCCTCCGCCAAGCCCGGACGGAAGCCGTCCACGCCCTCCTGCATGAAGTGGTAAAGGAGTTGGCGCGGTGGGGCGCATTCACCCCCGCACGCCGAAAGGCGATGAGTGAGCGGGTGTGCCCCGGCGCCCGGAAGGGTATTTTTGGCCTTCTCTTTCGGGCGCCGCATTCCCGCAGGCCGCTCGTTTCAAGCCTAGGAGAAACGTTTATTCTCCGTGCGGATTTAAATACTTGGCTATTGGCGCATCACCTGCATATTGGTCTCATCGGGTGTGGGCCAATGGAGGTATGTTCTCAACGAACAGGCAGGGGTGGATAGTGAAAGACCTCCACCGGGTTCGGAGCCCTTGGTGTGAGCAGGAAATGGAGGTCGCAGATGACCATAGAGGAATGGCTCAAAACAAATGTAACCACCGACACGAGGGCACTCGGGTGGTACAGCGGACCGGAGTGCGAGGACCGTATCGTCCGAGCCTATCGCGAGCTGCTGAGTGGCTATGAGATCGACACGTCGAAGATCCTCAAAACCACCTGCCTGGTGAACGGCGAGCACACCGGCGTGGTGCGAATCCAGGAGAACAACTTCTTCTCGATCTGCGCCCACCACTTCCTGCCGTTTTTCGGGAAGGTCAACATCTCGTACGTGCCCGGTGACCGCATCCTCGGACTCGGCAAATTCCCGCGTCTGGTACAGGCGTTCAGCCGCCGCTTCCAGATTCAGGAGTACCTCGTCAAGGACATCGCTGACGAGATCATGTCCTCCGGCGGCGCTCAAGCCGTGCGCGTCACCTCCAGCAGTCGCCACCTCTGCATGTGCAGTCGTGGTCCGTCCGACCAGACCGTCACCACCGACACGTCTTATGTGGCGGGCGATCAGGAGTTGATGGCCAAGTTCGGCCTGGACGACTGATGCGGACTCGCGTGGCGGGAGGTGTGCTCACTGAACCCTCCCGCCACGCGGCCGGTCGGCCCGTCCCTCGACGCCCGGCCGCGCGGGACCACGCGCCGGCCGGCACAAGGAGAATCCGTGCGCGACAGGAAGAGACGCAGTCAGCGCCGCGCTTCGACGTCGCCGTGGAGGTACGCGCTGGCGACCTGGCTCGCCGGCGTGCTTGCGGCGGTCGGTCTGGGTGCCGTCGCACCGGTGGGGTCCGCGCTGCGTACGTCGCTCGGTCTGTCGGACGGTGCGCTCGCGTGGGCCACCTCCAGTATCACGGCGGTGAGCGCCGCCCTCGGCATCCCGGCGGGATGGTGGGTCCGCCGCTTCGGCGCCCAACGGGCCCTTTCCTGGGGCCTCTTCGTCATGTCGGTGGCCGCCGTCGGCAGCGCGGCCGCCGGATCCTGGGGGCTGCTGCTGGCGGCACGTATCGCTGAAGGGGTCGGCTACCTGCTGGTGTTCGTGGCGGGACCGGTCGTCCTCACCCGCATCGCGCAGGGCGGCACCCGGGCGGCGGCGCTCGCGTTGTGGGGCACCTGCGTCCCGACGGGGCTCGCCCTCGCCGCGGTCACCGGCGGCGCCCTGGAATCCGTATGGTCATGGAACCAATGGCTGGCCCTCACCGCACTCGGGCCGCTGATCATGGCCGGCGTACTCACGGCCGTTCTGCCTCGGCTGCCGAGGGCAGCGGTCCCGTGCGCTCACCGCGAAGCCGGTGCCTGGAACGGGGCGTTGCGGCTCGGTGTGGCGTACGGGAGCCTGTCGCTGGTCGGTGTCGCCGTGGTGATGGTGCTGCCGGCCTTTCTCCTTGAGGAGCGGCAGGCCACGCCGACGGTCACCGGTGCCGTGGTGGCGGTCGTCTGTCTGGGGAGCGCGGTCGGCGGGCTCGCCGCCAGTTGGCTGCTGCGGCGCGGCTCGGCCTTCTCCTCACTGGTTCCGCTGGGCGCGTTGATGCCGGTCGCCTGCCTCCCCGCCTTCTCGGCCGGTTTTCCCCTCGCGGTCAGCGGCGGAGCGGCCACGCTTGTCCTTGTCGTCGACGGCCTGCTGATCTCCGCGGCCTTCGCTGCCGTTCCCGCCGCGGTGAGCCGCGCCGAGGATGTGGATATCGCCAATGGCATCCTCAACCAGCTCGGCAGTGTGGGAATTCTGCTGGGCCCACCGGTCTTCGGGCTGGTCATCGCTGCCGCGGGGTGGGGCGTCGTCGCTGCCCTGACCCTGGTCTTCGGCGGGCTGGGCGCGGTGCTGCTGCTGACGGCCGTGCACACCTCCGCGCCCGGTCCGGCGGCCGGCGTGTCCCGGTCGCCCGGTGTGCCGGGTGGCAGAGAGGGGCGGGATGGGGCGGCACCCTTGGCGAAGGCGACGGACGTCGGCAAAGCCCAGGACGGCGGCAAGCCCGAGCGCACGCGTCCCTGACCGAGCCACGGAAGTGTGGCGTGCCCGACTGCCGTACCAGCTGATGACAGACCTTCACCCAGGAAGGGGCGCAGGGTGAAAATCGACTTCCCGCTGTTGCGGGACGACACCTGCCGCGAATACTGCCTGTACTGCCGTGCCGAGGCGGTCACGTGGATCGTCGTGGACGGAAGGAAAAGCTGCACCTGCGCTTCGTGCGGCCGCGAGGCGGAAAGAGCCGTCGTCATCGATCCCCGTATCTCCTGGTGGACCGATGCGGACGGCGAGTACTGGCACGAGAGCGCCGGGGTATTCGTACGCGACCGGTCCGCGAGGTTTCTGTTTTTCCAGCGGACCGCCTTTCCTTACCGGCTGACCGTGCCCGCGGGGCATGTCGAACGTGGGGAGGAACCCAGGTGCGCGGCCGCGCGGGAGCTTGGGGAGGAAGTGGGAATCCGGGGCATGGAGGGGGACCTCCGGCTCGTTGCGGACGAGTATTTGCGGGGAGATGTGTGCAGGAGGGGTTCTGACGCGCATCGTTGGCATGCTTATCTGCTGGAAGTCGATGAGCGCCGGGAATCAGGAATCCAGGGGGAAGTGACCGTGAATGAGGAGGGTGAGGCGCCCGTCTGGCTCACTCTCGACCAAGCTCGCGCCGGACGGCCGACGTTCGCGGTGGAACGCCTCATCGAGCAGCATTCCGAGAGGCTGCTGGCCGCCGTCCCGCGTAGTGCCGACGAGCGGAAGCAGGACCCTTCGGACGGTTCTCGGGCCTGATGTCGTCGTCGTACGCCGTCGTCGAGGGTGAATGGGCCGGGTCGGCAGTCACCCCTCTTCGGGCGAGCGCACCGCTCCTGGACATCAACCCCCGCCTCAGCCCGAGCAGTTGGTGACCTCGCCCTTGCCCTTGCCCTCACCCTTGCCCGGCAGCTTTCCCCCGACCAGATATCCGTCGACGGCACGGTCGGTGCAGGTGGAGGGTTGTTCCGAGGCGTACGCCGCGTGCCCCTGGCCCTTGCGTACGAGGAGCGAGCTGTGTTCCAACTGCCGGTGCACGGCCCGTGCGTTCGCCAGTGGAGTGAGCTGATCGTCGGTGTACGACACCAGCAGTACCGGTGCCGCGCCGGGCGCCTTGACCGGCTCGGCCGCCCCGGTGGGGGCGAGCGGCCATGTCGCGCAGTCGATCATCTGCCAGGCGTAGGAACGGCCGAAGAGCGGCGACTGCTTGGCGAACGCGTCGGCGGTGGCGAGCATCTGCTGCGGGGTCCTCGGCGCGGACGGGGAGTCCAGGCACAGCACCGCCGACATGCTCATGGACTCGTTCTCCTCGGTCTGTGCCTCCTGCGGCGTCAGCTCCTCGCCACCGCTCTCGTCGGCCGCCGCGGCGTCCAGCCGGTCGAAGCCGGTCACGTCCCCGCGCAGGGCGGCCACCAGCGCCGGGGTCAGCCGCTGCCAGCTCGCTTCGCCCGACACCGCCGTGTCCAGGTACATGGACAAGTCGGCGGCGGTGAATTCCTCGCCGCCGGCCCCTCGCAGCGGCTTCCGGTCCAGCTCCTTGGCGAAGGTGGTGAGCCTCCGCAGAATCTCCTCGGTGGTCGCCCCCAGCCGGTGATCCCCGCGCGCGACGAGGTCGTGGGCGTACCGGCGCACCGCGTCATCGGAGGTCTTGATGTCGAGCCGGGCGACCTGCCGCAGGTCGGCGGCGGGATTGACGACGCCGTCGAGCACCATCCGGCCCACCTTGCCGGGGAACAGCTTCATGTACTGCTGGCCTATGAAGGTGCCGTAGGAGACACCCGTGTAATTCAGCTTGGCGTCGCCCAGGACCGTACGCAGCACATCCAGATCGCGGGCGACGCTCACGCTGTCCATGTGCGCGAGAACGGCGCCGCTCGCCTTTTGGCAGGCACGGGCCCGCCGGGTCGCGGCGGCGAAGGTCTTCTCGGCCTCCGACGCGGTACGCGGCGGGTTCTCGGGTTCCTCCGCCACGCCGTCGGGGCACTTGATCTGCCCGGACCCGGCTGTGCCGCGTGGGTCGAAGCCGACCAGGTCGTAGCGGGCCCGAGCCTGCGCCCCGGCCTGCCAGTCTCCGTTGGCCACGTCGGCCGCACCGCCCGCTCCGGGGCCCCCGGGGTTGAAGAGCAGCGAACCCAGCCGACGACCGTGATCCTTGGCCTGCACCCGCGACACCCGCAGCTTGACGGTCTTCCCGTCCGGGTCGGCGTAGTCGACCGGCACCGTCACCCAGCCGCACTGCGCGCCGGGCACGGCCCTGGGAGTGACCTCCGTGGCACAGGGCGTCCACTGGACCTTCTGCTGCGTGAAGCGCGCGGGCAGCACCGGAACGGAGGTGTTCCCGCCCTTGGCGTCGTCGGGCCGGGTTGCTGCGGCGTCACCGGCACCGCAGGCCGTCACCACCATCGTGGTGGCGGCCAGCACACCGGCAGACAGGGCCAGGGGTCGGCGGGGGAAGGGCATCGACGCTCTCGCTCTCTCGCTCGTTGCCCGCAAAGGATGCGCACAGGCGCCGCCGCGCCGCTGTAGGGCCCGTCACAGTTGGGGCGAATTACGCATTGTCGACGGAGGGTTGCATTTCACCCTCAGGTAGGGCGGGGTCACGGATGGCGAAGTCTCGGGCGGTGCGCGACCGGGAGGCTGCCGTCCGAACACGTTCGGTGCGGTGATCAACTCGGTGAGTCATCGCCGCATGTGATCGCCTAAAAGCGGGCGAGGAATGCGCTGACAGGGGAAGCAGGTGCTCGCAGGATCTGCGGCGGGTCCGCCCTGCCGTCACTCCCCGCCGGCGCCAGTGCGGGAACGTTGATCGCGCCCGTCGACAGGAAGTCGCACTCCTGATCTTGCAGGGCAAAGCATGGCAATCGCCCTAAAATGGGTACTGCTGACGCGCTGGTGTGCCGGACAGGCAGGGGACGGCGGCGCGGAAAGGGTGATCGACCGGGGACGGGATGCCGATGGAGCAGGCCGCCGGTCCGGCGCGGACCGTCATCCTGACCGTGGACGACGACCCGGGCGTGTCGCGTGCCGTCGCCCGCGATCTGCGGCGTCGCTACGGCGAGTTGTACCGCATCGTCCGCGCGGAGTCCGGCGCGTCCGCCCTTGCCGCCCTGCGTGAGCTGAAGCTGCGGGGCGCCCCCGTCGCGGTGATCGTGGCCGACTACCGGATGCCGGAGATGGACGGCATCCAGTTCCTTGAGCAGGCTCTCGACATCCATCCCGGCGCCCGGCGGGTGCTGCTGACGGCGTACGCGGACACCGGCGCGGCCATCGACGCGATCAATGTCGTCGACCTCGACCACTACCTCCTCAAGCCCTGGGAACCGCCGGAGGAGAAGCTCTACCCCGTCCTCGACGATCTCCTGCTGGCCTGGCGGGCCGACGATCACCGGCCGGTGACCGTCACCAAGGTCGTGGGACACCGCTGGTCGGCGCGTTCGTCGGGGGTACGGGAGTTCCTGGCCCGCAACCAGGTGCCCTACCGCTGGTACTCGTCCGAGGATCCGGAAGGCCGACGGCTCCTGTGCGCGGCGGGCCAGGACGGCCTGCGGCTCCCGCTGGTGATCGTCCCGGACGGCACCGCGCTCGTCGAGCCCGGGGACCAGGAGCTCGCCGCCCGGGTCGGCCTCGCGACGACGCCGGCTACGGACTTCTATGACCTGGTCGTCATCGGCGGCGGACCGGCCGGTTTGGGTGCGGCGGTGTACGGCGCGTCCGAGGGCCTGCGGACCGTCCTCGTGGAACGCTCCGCGACCGGGGGCCAGGCGGGCCAGAGCTCGCGCATCGAGAACTACCTCGGCTTCCCGGATGGCGTGTCGGGGGCACAGCTCACCGACCGGGCCCGGCGGCAGGCGATGAAATTCGGTGCCGAGCTGCTGACCGCGCGCGAGGTCACCGGGCTCGAAGTCCATGGCGCCTCGCGTGTCGTCCGGTTCTCGGACGGCTCCGCCGTCGCCGCGCACTCGGTGATCCTCGCGACGGGCGTGTCGTACCGGCAGCTGGACGCCCCCCAGGTGGCCGAGTTGACCGGCTGCGGGGTGTTCTACGGGTCTGCGCTGACCGAAGCGGCTGCCTGCCAGGGTCAGGACGTGTACATCGTCGGCGGCGCCAACTCCGCCGGCCAGGCCGCGGTCCACCTCGCCCGGAGCGCCAAGTCGGTCACCGTACTGGTGCGTGGACCGTCCTTGTCCGCCTCGATGTCGCACTATCTGGTCCAGCAGGTCGACGAGACCTCCACGATCTCGGTGCGCACGAACACGGTCGTCGACGCCGCCCACGGCTCGGGTCATCTGGAGCAGATCACCGTCCGCGAGACCGCGACCGGCCGGACCGAACGCGTCGACGCCCAGTGGATGTTCGTCTTCATCGGCGCGGCCCCGCTGACCGACTGGCTGGAGGGCACGGTGCTCCGGGACTCCCGCGGGTTCCTGCTGACCGGCCCGGATCTGACCGCGGACGGGCGCCCGCCGGCCGGCTGGGAGTTGGACCGGCCGCCCTACCACTTGGAGACCAACGTCCCCGGCGTGTTCGTCGCCGGCGACGCCCGCGCCGAATCCGCCAAGCGGGTCGCTTCCGCAGTGGGAGAGGGCGCCATGGCGGTCATGCTCGTCCACCGTTATCTGGAGCAGTCATGAACAGCCGGCCGATGCCGTGCAGTCAGCAGGAACTCGGCTCGCTGTTCCTGTTCGAGAAGCTGGCCCCCGACCAGCTCGCCCTGCTCTGCCGCGAAGGCCGGGTGGAGGAGTACGGCCCCGGGCCCGTGTATGGGGAGGGCGATCCGGCCACCTGCTTCTACGTGCTGCTCGAAGGGACCCTCGTGCTCTCGCGCCGGATCGGGGACTACGACGTGGAGATCAACCGGAGTTCCAGCCGCGGGGTGTACGCGGGAGCCTTCCAGGCGTATCTGGGAGACCGCCTGCGGCAGGTCTACAACAGCTCCCTGCGCGTCATCGAGCCCACCCGCTTCTTCGTGCTGCCCGCGGAGACCTTCGCCACGATCATGCGTGAGTGGTTTCCGATGGCCGTACACCTGCTGGAGGGCCTCTTCTTCGGCACCAAGAGCGCCCAGGAGGCCGTCGGCCGGCGGGAACAGCTCCTGGCGCTCGGCTCGCTGTCCGCGGGGCTGACCCATGAGCTGAACAACCCGGCCGCCGCGGCCGTGCGCGCCACCTCCGCGCTCCGCGAGCGGGTCGCCGGGATGCGCCACAAGCTCGGCATCATCGCGGCACGCCCGTACCGGCGCGACACCCTGGAGACGCTCGTCGACATCCAGGAGCGCACGGCCGAGCGCGTGGCCAAGGCCACCGCCCTGAACCCGCTGGAAGCCTCGGACCGGGAGGACGCCCTCTCGGGCTGGCTGGACGACCACGGCATCGGGGACGGCTGGCAGCTCGCGCCGACCTTCGTCCAGGCCGGCCTGGACATCGACTGGCTGGACCAGGTCGCCGCGGCCGTGGACGGCGACACCCTCGAAGGCGCCGTGCGGTGGCTCAACTACACCGTGGAAACCGAGCTGTTGATGAACGAGATCGAGGAGTCGACCACCCGGATCTCGGTTCTTGTCACGGCGGCCAAGCAGTACTCGCAACTCGACCGGGCGCCCCACCAGGTCACCGACGTCCATGAGCTGCTGGACAGCACGCTGCTGATGGTGTCCGCGAAGATCGGCCCGCACATCACCGTCGTCAAGGACTACGACCGCGGCCTGCCGAAGATCCCGGCCTACCCCAGCGACCTCAACCAGGTATGGACGAACCTGATCGACAACGCCGTCTCGGCGATGAGCGGGACGGACGCCGACGGCACGCTGACCGTGCGCACCGCGCGCGAGGGAGACCATCTGCTCGTCGAGATCCGCGACACCGGCCCCGGAGTCCCGGCGGAGATCCGCGACCGCATCTTCGACCCCTTCTTCACCACCAAGCCGGTGGGTGAGGGCACGGGTCTCGGCCTGGACATCTCGTGGCGCATCGTCGTCAACAAACACCAGGGGGACCTGCGGTTCGACTCCGTCCCCGGCGACACCCGCTTCCAGGTACGCCTGCCGCTGGCCCCCACCGACCCCCGTCCCCCACAGGAGGCGTCATGACTTCCCCGCACGGAATCGACCCCTCGGTCCCGCCCAGCGGAACCGGCTGCGCCGAGTGTGCCGCCGTTGGTGGCTGGTGGTTCCATCTGCGGCGCTGCGCACAGTGCGGCCACGTCGGTTGTTGCGACGACTCACCCGCCAAGCACGCGACCGCCCACGCCCGGGACACCGGGCACCCGATGATCCGCAGCTTCGAACCGGGCGAGACCTGGTTCTACGACTACGACACCGCGGAGGTGTACGCCTCGGGCCCGCCGCTGGCTCCCCCGGAGAGCCACCCGGCCGACCAGCCCACGCCCGGCCCCGCGGGCCGCGTCCCGGTGGACTGGGCCGACCGTCTCGGATAGCCGGGCCGTCTGGGACAGGCGGACCGGTCCCGCCTCCGGCACGGCGCTGACCTGGGCCGGCCGCCGCCATCTAACGGCCCGCGCCGTCGCGTTGGCGGCAACCCGGAGCGGCGCTTAGCTTGGGAGGGGACGGCGGTTCGTACATGATCCGGGGGCCCGCGCGGCCGGACCGCCCTCGACCCGGAGGTCCGGGATGGACGCTGTCTCGTTCCTGCTCGTGGCCGTGATCCTCACGGCCCTTGCCTTCGACTTCACCAACGGATTCCACGACACCGCCAACTCGATGGCCACCTCCATCGCCACCGGGGCGCTGAGCCCCAAGGTCGCCGTCGCCGTCGCGGGCGTGCTCAATCTGGCCGGAGCCTTCCTCTCCACGGAAGTGGCCAAGACGATCTCGGGCGGCATCGTCGAGGACAGCCAGGTCTCCCTGGTGATGATCTTCGCCGGGCTGATCGGGGCGATCCTGTGGAATCTGGTCACCTGGCTCCTGGGACTCCCGTCCAGCTCGTCCCACGCCCTGTTCGGCGGGCTGATCGGCGCGGTGTGGGTGGGGGCCGGGGGTTCCGCGGTGCGCTTCGGCGCGATCATCGAGAAGATCGTGATCCCGGCGGTGGCCTCGCCGGTGGTGGCCTGTGTGGTGGCACTGCTGGCCACCTACCTCGCCTATGTGATCACCCGGAGGACCTCGCGCCGCGCCGTCGGGAAGGGCTTTCGCGCGGGCCAGATCGGGTCGGCGTCCCTGGTGGCACTGGCCCACGGCACCAACGATGCCCAGAAGACGATGGGCGTCATCACCCTCGCGCTCATCTCGACCGGGGTCCTCAGCCATGGCGCGGAGCCGCCCTGGTGGGTGGTGCTGAGCGCGGGCCTGGCGATCGCGCTGGGCACCTACGCGGGCGGCTGGCGGATCATCCGGACGATGGGCAAGGGGCTCACCGACATCCAGGCCCCGCAGGGCTTCGCCGCCGAGACCAGCGCCACCGCGGTGATCCTCGCCTCGTCGCACATGGGGTTCCCGCTGTCGACCACCCAGGTGTGCACCGGCAGCATCCTCGGCGCGGGGCTCGGCCGCAGGCTGGCACAGGTGCGCTGGGGAATCGCCGGGCGGATCGCGGTGTCCTGGCTGCTGACACTGCCGGCCGCGGCCGCCGTGGGAGGCGTGGCGGCGTGGGTGGCCGATCAGGGCGACCTGGGCGTGGCCCTGGTGGCGGTCGTCGCCCTCGCCGCCGCGGCCGCCTTCTACGTCCTCTCGCGCCGCCGCCCGGTGAACCCGGAGAACGTCAACGAGGCACCGGGACGGGAACCGGCGTCTGCGGTCAAGCCGGTCGCCTGATCCGGGCGGACCGGCTGGGCCGAACCGACAAGGCCGGCCGACACGGCCGCCGTCCAGGAAGGGGAGAACGGGATGGACATCAACTGGGGCACGCTCGCCGGGGTCTTCGCCGTCAGCCTCGGGATCACCACCGTGGTGGTCGTGATGTTCTCCCTCGGCCTGGCCGCATGGTCCCGCGCCGGCCACGATGAGCCCGCCTCCTCCGACGCGCGCGGAGCCCGGCACCAGAAGGCGGCAACGGCCGCGGCCCTGCTCTGCTTCGCCTCCTGCCTCGCGGTCGCGGCTTACGGGATCGCCTTGATCATTGGCGCTTGACGCCGACGGGGGAGGTGCCCCCGCCCCTGCCATCTCAGCGTGCAGCGGCCGTAAGGGCGCGGCGGGAAGCCGAGTCCCTCATTGGAGGGCTCTATTAGGCGGCTCCATTAGGGGGCTATCCCTACAGTGCTCTGTCCCGCTGCCTGGACCGTGTTCATGCCTGCTGCCCGGATGGTTCGGCGGATCTCGGACGCGCAGGCTGAACACATCCGGTTCTCCATGGGAAGGAACTCCCCTTGTCCAGTGTGAAGTCAGTGCGTCGCCGCGCGGCGCGCACCACTACCGCCGCTCTCGCCATCGCGGCGTGCGCCACCCTGATGACCGGCAGCGCGGAAGCGATCGTCAACGGGACCGATGCCACCGAGCACTACCCGTTCATGGCGACGATCCCCGAATCGGCCCCGGATCAAGGGCTGTACGACGGTACGTGCGGGGCGTCGCTGATCGATCCGCAGTGGGTGCTGACGGCGGCCCACTGCGTGCAGGGCGATGACCTTGAGCTGGACGGCACCGTCCGGATCGGCAGCGGCCACCGGAAGTCCGGGGGCACCGTCCGGACCATCGAGCGGACCGTCGTCCACCCCGGCTATGTGAACGGCGACGGGAAGGCCGTGAACAAGAACGACATCGCGCTGGTCCGCCTCGACCGCCCCGTCACCCAGAAGCCCATCCGTATCGCGGAGCGGACCGGGCGGCCGGGCACCCCGACCCTGATCCTGGGATTCGGCACCACCGTCGACACCGAGCTGAAGTTCGCGGAGCGGTTGCAGGAGCTCAACACGCGCAGGGGCGCCGACGCCGAGTGCGCCCGCGGCTATGCGAACCGGACCCGTTTGTGCACCATCAGCCGCGTGCCCAAGGCCATGGCGTGCTTCGGCGACTCCGGCGGACCGCAGCTCCAGAAGGGCCGGCACGGGCGTTGGGAACTGATCGGAGCCACCTCGGGCCCCGGAACCCCGGACGTCGCATGCTCCGCCGGACCGGGCCTCTACAGCAACGTGCCCGCCTACACGGACTGGATCCGCAAGACCCTCAAGCGCAACACCTGATCAGCGACGGCCGCCGCCCATATCGGGGGCCGTCCCTGATGCGACGGTTCGCCCCCTTCCGACAGCAGCCCGCCACCGAAACCAGGGGACGCCCCATAAGGAACGCTGCCCACCACCAAGTTGGCGGCAATGCGGGAGAGGCGCCCCTGCCGCTGACGCCACCGACTCCCGTGCTCCGGCGCATACGGTGAGGCCATGTCGACCACTGAACACAACACCGGGACCGCTCGCCCCGAGGAAACGATCGTCTACCGGTTGGCGAGCCCCGAGGACGAGAAGGCCGTCGCTGCCATCGACGGATCGTTCACCACGGACACCATCTTCGAGGTGACACTCACCAAGGATGGGTTCACCATGCGGCCCGTTCAGTTGGCCACCCCGATCCACAAGGTATTCCCGGACGATGAGCCGGAGGACGAGACCGATGAGGAAGGTCCGGACGACGAACGCACCATCGTGGCCGTCGACAGGGACGAGGTCTGCGGGTTCATCGTCACCGAATACAGCCCTTGGAACCGCCGGTTGACCATCGCCGACATCGAGGTGGCCGCCACGCACCGGGGCCGGGGCGTGGGACGGACCCTGATGGACCACGCCCTTGAGCACGCCGGCGAATGCGGTGCCGGACACCTATGGCTGGAGGTCACCAATGTCAACGCGCCCGCGATCCGCGCCTATCAGCGCATGGGGTTCGCCTTCTGCGGGCTGGACACCTCGCTCTATGAGGGGACGGAATCAGCCGGGGAGACGGCGCTGTACATGCGTCGGTCCTGTTCCTGAGCCGGCCCTTCCCTGAACGCGGCCCGCGCGGTGGGACGCGCGGGTGGTTCCGGGGGGGAATCCTCGCCCAGCGGGCGTTCGTACGCCGAATGCGCCGACGCCGAGCCACACGTCCCTGAGGGGCGGGCCCCCGTCATCACCTTGCGCCTCACCGATGAAGCCGACGGTCCATCGTCGCCCAGCGCGAAAGGCAGCGGAATGGTTGTGCGGGGAGCGAGGCCGGGCGCTACCCGGCGGCGACCACTCCGGGTTCCTGCGCCCCCGTGCGCCGGGTAAGACGGCCTCCAAGTCTGCACAGGTCCAAAGGTTTTTTCTGAACGGAGCCGGAACACAGGACCTGCGGCTGCCGATTCAGTGGTGCGGATCCATCGATCCATTTCGAGCACGAGTCGCACGCCAATTCATACAACCCTATTTGTGGTTCTCCTGTTGCGAGGGGCCGCGGGGCGGCAACTAGCTTCGGTGGCGCGCCGCAGCTCCTGTTCCGGGTTTTCCGATGAATCCGGGCGCAGCTGTTCATGAGCCGGACGGCCGGCTCGTGGCCGGGCTGGGGAGGGTGGCGGAATCCGCATCGAAGGAGACGGCAATGAAGAAGGCTTACGAAGCGCCGACGCTCGTCCGACTGGGTTCGTTCCGGAAGAAGACCGGGCTCCTGAACAGTTCCGGGAACGACCGGCTGGTCCTGAGCAAGAACTGACGGTCGACGGCTCGCTGAACCGAAGCCATGACTGAAACGCACCCAGGTGCGGGCACGGGCCCCGGCGACGCGCACTTCGCGGTCTTTCCCGACCGTGCGGACGCGGCCGCCGTGGCCCGCTGCTTCGCCCGCCCGCGAACCCGCACCCTGACGTACGCCTCCGGCCGCCCCTGGCTGGTGGGCCACTGGCACGACGAGGACATCGTGACCGCTCACGCCGGCGCGGACGCCCTCGCCCTCGTCGGCTGCTGTCCGGTCGACCCCGCCGAACTGGAGCGCCGGATCGGCCGGTTGAGGGATCTCTCCGAACTCGACGCCTGGGCACGCGGCCTGCCCGGCAGCTTCCATCTTGTGGCCGCACGTGACGGGCAGCTCCGGGTGCAGGGCACCGCGTCCGGTCTGCGGCTGGTGTTCCACGCGCTCGTCGACGGGGTGCGGGTGGCGGCCACCAGCGCCGATGTGCTCGCCGACGCGCTCGGAGCCGAACCGGACGAGGAGCAAGTGGCGGTCAGGCTGCTGTGGCCGGTTCCCCACCCGATGCTCGAAGCACCGTTGTGGCGGGAGGTCGACTCCGTGCCCCCGCAGGACGCGCTGATCGTCGCGGCGGACGGGCGGTCCGTACGGAACTCGCGCTGGTGGACGCCGCCGGAGCCGACCCGGTCGCTCGCCGACGGAGCCCCCCTCGTCCGGGCCGCGCTCAGCGGAGCCGTCGAGGCCCGTACGCGGCAGGGCGGCGTGGTCAGCTGCGATCTGTCCGGCGGGCTGGACTCCACCTCCATCACCTTTCTGGCCGCTCGCTCGCCCGCCAAGGTGGTGGCCAGTACCTGGCCGGGGCGTGATCCCGCGGACACCGACCTGTACTGGGCCTCGCAGGCCGCCGGGTGCCTGCCGCAGGTCGAGCACGTGGTGTGGGACGCCGACGATTCACCACTGGTTTACGACGATCTCCTCGGCATCGACGACCTGCTGGACGAGCCGACCATCGGCGTCATGGACCGCTCGCGGGTCCTGCACCACCTGCCGGGCCTGGCCCGGCGGGGCAGCCGGCTGCATCTGACCGGTATCGGCGGTGACCACGTGGCGTGGTGCTCCGAGGCGTACTACCACCGCCTGCTGCGCAGGCGCCCGTTGTTCGCGGTGCGGCAGCTTCGTGGGTTCCGGGCGCTGTGGCAGTGGCCGCTCGGCGGCATGGCCCGGGCGCTGGCCGACTCCCGGCCGTACGGGACATGGCTGGGGGACGCCGGCCGCGACCTGCGCGGCCCGCTGCCCGCGTCCGTCAGCAGCGGTCTGGGCTGGGGCATGGCACCGCGGCTGTTCGACTGGGTCACCCCCGAGGCCGAACGGCTGGCCGGGCGGGCGCTTCGGGCGGCGGCCGCGACCGCCGTACCGCTGCATCCGGACCGGGGCCTGCACACCGACCTGGAGCAGATCCGCTCCTGTACGCGCATCATCCGGCAGTGGGACCGGATGGCGTCCCGGGCCGGGGTGCCGATGGCGTCGCCGTTCTTCGACGACCGGGTGATCGAGGCATGTCTGGCGGTCCGTCCGAGCGAGCGTGTGACGCCCTGGCGGTACAAGCCTCTTCTCACCACGGCCATGCGCGGCATCGTGCCGGAGTCCTGTCTGGGGCGTACCAACAAGGCCGCGGCGTCCATGGACGCGTCCAACGGGCTGCGCGAGCACCGCGGTGACCTGCTGGCGCTCTGGGAGGACTCCCGGCTGGAACGGCTCGGCCTGGTGGACGGCGAGGCCCTGCGCCGGCTGGCCCAGCGGCCCGCCACCCCCGGGCTGCGCGACGCGATCCTCTACTCGACCATCGCCGCCGAAGTGTGGCTGCGCAGCCTCTCCCACGCCACGCAGGACAGGGCCGGCACCGCCCCCTAGCCACTTCGCTGCACGCTCCCCCGCGAAGCTGCACGCTCCCCTACGAAGCTGCTCACTCCCCCACGAAAGGGATACCTCATGGCATTGCGGTTCGGTGACAAGGTCTCCACGGCGGCGACCGACTACGGCACGGTCCTGCTGGACGAACGCAACGGACAGTACTGGGAGTTGAACCCCACCGCCGGCCTGATCGTCACCACCCTGCTGGCGGGCGGCGACGAGAGAGCGGCGGCCGACGCGCTGCTCGCCGAGTTCGGCATCGACCGCATGCGCGCCGAGCAGGACGTCGCGACCCTGGTCGAGGAGCTGCGCGCGTCGGGACTGGCCGTATGACGACACCGAGCGCACTGGAGCGGCCCACCGGAGTCCCCTTCGCCCGGCGGCTGGCCGCCCGGCTCGTCCTCCTCCCCGCCGTCGTCCTGTCCTTCCTGCCCCCGCACCGCATCCGTGCCGTACTCGGCCTCGTACGCCGAGGAGCCGCACCCGCCTCCCCCGGCCAGGCCAAGGCTGCCCGGGACGCGATGTGCGCGGTCAGCCTGCGCTGCGCCGGGCCGCGCGGCTGCCTGCCCCGCTCCCTGGGGGCCGCGCTGCTGTGCCGCCTGGGCGGCAGCTGGCCGACCTGGTGCACCGGGGTGCGGGTGGTACCTCCCTTCACGGCGCACGCCTGGATCGAGGTCGATGCCCGCCCCGTGGACGAAGGGGTGCCGGACGACTACTTCACCCGGCTCATCGCCGTGGCACCGGTCAGCCGGCCCACCCGATGACCGCGGCCACCACGAAGACACCGGACCGTTCGACATGGGGTGCGGTCACCACCATGTACCGGCTCACCACCGGGCACCGGGCCTCCGTCGTCGTCGCCACCGTGCTCACCCTGGCCGGCTCGGCCCTCGGACTGGCCCAGCCGCTCCTCGCCAGGAACATCGTCGACGCCGGCGGACACGGACGGACCTTCTGGCCGCTGCTCGCGCTCCTGGCCGCGCTGTTCGTCACCGAGGCGGCGACCGGCGCGGTGGGGCGCTTCGTCCTGGAACGCATGGGTGAAGGCGTCGTACGGGGACTGCGCCACGGCCTCATCGCGCGCCTGCTGCGGCTGGAGATGCACCAGTACCACCGGCACCGCACCGGCGACCTGATCTCCCGCGTGACCACCGACACCACCCTGCTCAGGGACGTCGTGTCCCAGGCGCTGGTCGACCTGGTGACCGGCGCCCTCGCCGCCGCCGGGGCGGTCGTCCTGATGGCGTGGATCGACCCGCTGCTGCTGCTTCTGGTCGCCCTGACCGTGGCCGCCGCCGCCCTGATCGTGACCTCACTGCTCAAAGGCATCCGGGCCGCCTCCGCACACATGCAGGGCTCCGTCGGCGCCGTCGCCGCCGAACTGGAGCGCGCGCTCGGCGCTTTGCCGATGGTCCGGGTGCACCGCGCCGAGGACCGCGAGGCGACGCGCATCGGCGCGCGGGTCGACGCGGCGTACGACGCCGGCGTACGGACCGCGAAACTCGCCTCGGTGATGAGCCCCGCCGTCGAACTCGCCGTCCAGGGCTCCTTCCTGCTCGTCCTGGTCATCGGCGGGCTGCGGGTCAACGGACACACCAACTCCCTCGGCGATCTGGTCGCCTTTCTGCTGTACGCCTCCTACTTGGTGCTGCCGTTGTCGTCGGTCTTCCGGGCGGTCGGACTGATGCAGCGCGGCATGGGCGCATACCAGCGGATCGCGCAGGCGCTGGAGCTGCCGGCGGAGCCGGAGGAGGCCGGGGAGGCTGTGGGGGCTGTGGAGGCCGTTGAGCCCGCGGAGGCTGTCGAGCCCGCAGAGGCTGTCGAGCTCGTTGAGGCCGTGGAGCCCGTTGAGCCCGTTGAGCCCGCGGAGTGGACCGTGCCGGGCGGGTGCGTCGTCCGTGCGGCGCCCCGGCGGGTGGAGCGGACGGGGCGGACGGGGCCGGGCGAGGCGCCGGCCCTGGCCCTGCACGACGTCCGCTTCGGGTACGTCCCGGACCGGCCGGTGCTCAACGGTGTCTCGTTCACCGTCCCCCAGCACGGGCAGGTCGCCCTCGTCGGACGGTCGGGCGCGGGCAAGAGCACGATCTTCGCGCTGGTGGCGCGGTTCCACGAACCGGACTCCGGAACGCTGCTGTTCGACGGTCGTCCCGCAGCCGAGCTGAGCCGCGGAGCATGCCGGGCACGCATCGCCGTCGTCGACCAGAACACCCATGTCGTCCACGGCTCGCTCCGGGACAACATCACCTACGCGGCACCCGGCGCCGGTGATGCCGAGGTCCGGCGGGTCGTCGAACTCGCCCGGCTCGACGGGGTGGTCCGACGACTGCCCGGCGGCCTGTCCGGCGTACTCGGCGAACGCGGCAACACCCTGTCGGCCGGCGAAAGGCAACGGGTCGCCCTGGCCCGCGCCCTCCTCGCCCGGCCCGCCCTTCTCCTCCTCGACGAACCGACCTCCCACCTCGACGCCATCAACGAGACCGCACTCACCACGCTCATGAAGGAAGCCGCCCAGGAATGCGCCCTCCTGGTGATCGCGCACCGTCTCTCCACCGTCCAGCACGCCGACCGCATCATCGTCCTGGAGGAAGGCCGCACCGTCGCCTCCGGCTCCCACGAGGAACTGCTGACCACCAGCCCCTCCTACCGCGCACTGGCCTCCGGCCAAATGCTCCGGCCGGCCGACGGCACATCCGGTGCGGACACGGCGCCGACCACGCACGGAGGGCCCCGAACGCCGTAGCCGACGGCCTCACCACGAGCGTCATGACCGACGGCTTATCTCTCCTCCTTGAGTTGGTACACCCGGCTGCCGGTTCGGCGCCTCCATACGCCGTGAGTTCGTAGAAGCGCGACAGTGCGTCCACGGCGTCGGCGCCAAGACCATGCTGGGCCCGCAGGTCGCGCAGCCAGTCGTGGTCGCCGGCGAGTGCCTTGCGCACCACGTCCAGGGCCACCTTTTCCTGTTCCGTGCCTGAGTAGGGGCGCGGTGTCGTGTGCTGTTGGGGGATTGCCGATCCGGCACGGGGCTGCGGCAGTCCGGACGTACCCCGGAACCCTCTCCATCGACTGCACCGCCGACGGCTTGGAGCGACGGCCGACGGTGCCGGTGTTCGACCACGCGCGCCTCACGTTGCAGGCGGTCATTCCCTGCCAGCAAGTGTTCAGCGCCGCCCTCACCGCCCACGTCGAGGCGGCTTACGCCGACGACGACACTAGGGACGCGCTGTGCGCACCCGCGCCGCACCCCCACTCCGCCCTGGACTGGATACGGTTCTTCAGCGACACCCAGGAGCGGTCCAAGCGCTGGACCGCCGACCCCGCACTCATCGACTGGCTCAGCACCTGCCGGCTCATGGGCCGCCGGCTCCCCCAGCTCTCCCCCGAGCAGCGCACCGCACTCCTGCCGATGCTCCAGGCCCAGCAGCTGAAGCTAGCGGAGCTCCCCCACCAGGCAGACGTGGTCACGGCGGTGAACTGACCGCCTCCACCACCCGCACCCGACGCTGACGTGCACGACCGGTGCCCCCGGGCGGGCCGGCCGGCCGAGGGTGCCGCGGGGCTACGGGTGCTTCCCGCCGCCGTTCCCGCTGCTTGTCCGGTCGTTTCCGGTCGGGTTATGCGTGCCGCCGGGGTTGGCGTCGGCCGTGCTGTGGCCGGAGGCGCCGGTGTTCCCCCCTGAGCCGTTGCCGGCGTGCGGGGTGCCCTTGCCGGGTTTGCCCGTGCCGCCCGGTCCGCTCGGCGCCGCCGTCGCCCGCGCCAGCTGCGCGGAGCAGTACGCGGCGACCTTGTCGCGTCCGCCGGCGGCCGCGACGAGCCGCTGCCAGGCCGTCGCGTCGAGTGCCTTGCCGCGCCCCTCGACCTTCTTGTAGGCGCGGCAGTGGGCCTCGGTGTCCTTGGCGGAGGAGGGCCGGTCGCCGGGGCCGGAGCGGCCGGGGGACGCCGACGAGGCCGTATTGCCCGGCTGGTCCGGGGCGACCGCGGAGGGGCGCGTGGTCCCCGGGCCGGTACCAGCACCGTCGGTGGACGAGCCGGCCGAGCCGATGGCCGCGTACGCGACACCGCCCAGGGCGAGGCTGGCGAACACCGCGCCGAACGTCATCCGCACCGGGCGCCGGACGCTCCGCTCCTCGCGCGGCCGCCAGTCGTCCCGGCGCCGGGTACGGGCCCGGGGTGCGCCCGCGCCGTGGGCGGCGGCCCGGAAGGCGGCCAGGGCCCGCCGCTCGGCCTCGGGGTCGGGGCGGTCCGCGCGGAGGGCGGCGCCCAGCATCGCTTCCAGCGTGGCGGAGTCCCGCACGTCCGGAGGGCCGGACACGGAGCCGTCAGGGTGCCCGTGCCGGTGACGTGCCGGAGCTCCGTCGCCGCTCAGCCGTTCACCCATGTCCGCTTCCGTTCCTGGCCGTTCCGCTCCGACCGTTTGGATTCGTCGAGGTGCCGGTCCTCGGCACCTTCCGACCGTTCACTGTCGCCCTCGACCGCCCTCGTCGTCATGTCGACTTCCCCAGCGTTCGGGAAGCCCCATCCGTCACACCCTCGTCCGCCTCGCCGCCGACGCCCAGCCGACGGGCGAGTCGTTTCAGGCCCCGGTGGGCGGCCGTGCGCACCGCTCCCGGACGCTTGCCGAGGACGCGTGCGGCGGCGGGAGCGTCCAGACCCACGACGACCCGCAGGAGCACCGCCTCGGCCTGGTCCCGCGGCAGCCCGCGGACCAGTTCCAGGGCCTGCTCGGTGGAGAGGGACTCCAGGGCCTGGTCATGAGTGTTGTGCGGACCGGGGAGGTTCAGTACGTCCTGTTCGGTCCCGCCGGCCCGAGGCCGCACGCGCTGGCGGCGCAGATGGTCCAGCGCCCGGTGCCGGGCGATGGTCGTGGTCCAGCCGCGGAACCCGGCCCCGTCCCCCTTGAAACGTCCGAGGTCGCGGGCGATCTCCAGCCAGGCGTCGGAGGCCACGTCCTCCGCGTCCCTGCCGACCAGCCCGTGCAGATAGCCGAGCAGGGCCGGCTGCACGATCCGGTAGGCCATCGCGAAAGCGGCCTCGTCGCCGCCCTGGGCCCGCGAGACCGCTGCGCCCAACTCCTCGTCGTACGTCGCTGCGCGCCGGGTTTGCCCTACCTGACCCAAGCTGCCCTCGTTCGCTCCGGTTTCATGGTGAGTCCGTGTCGCCCGCCGCGCTCCGGTCGCATCGACGGCCCACGGTGAACAGCGTCCGCCCGCACAGAAGTGTCACAACGGCCAGTGGTTCTTCGCGGCGTCGCCGAGGGTGGGCCGGCGCATCTGCGCACTCCTTGCCCGTATCACCCCTTTCCGGAATCACCCCTTTCCGGAGACTTCATCCGTCCCGTGCGGCCCAGGTGTAACAGTTCCGGCCGAGTTCGCTCTCTCTATGCGGGCGACCGCGTTGGTCGGCCAGGACAGGAGACACGACTCGTGCGGTGGACAGACGGAAGCGGAGCGGCGTACGGCGAGGATCCGTACGCCGGCGCCGGTTACACCTATGCCTACGGCCGCCACGGGTACGCCTACCGCCCGGAGTACGCCCACGGCCAGGCGTATGCCCATGGCCACGAGTACGGAGGGGGCGTCACAGGCGTCGCCACCGACACGGCCTCGCCGCCCTGGGACGGGGTGCAGCCCGCCCACCGGACGTACCCGGCGGGGCAGTGGACGCACCCGACGGGACAGGACACGACAGCATGGGACCCCCTGTACGGCGACGCCCTCACAGGGCAGCTCCCGCCGGTGTTCCACACGGAGCAGCTCCCGATGTCCGACACGGCGCAGCTGCCGGTGATCGATACACCCGGCCACCCCGTGCCGGAACCTGACACGCCCCAGGGCGAGTCAGCGGGGCCCGTCTTCGTCGATTCCTCGGGGCGACGCCAGCGCCGCGTACTCCGCGCCGCCCGACTGCTGCTGATTCCCGCCGGCGGCTATGTCGCCGTGCTGATCAGCGCGATGCTGGGCGGCCCCAGCATCAGCTCTCCGTTCGTTCCGCACGCGGAGTCCCCGCACTCGGCCACGCCCACGGCGACCGCACCCGACTCCTCGTCCGACACCGGACACCCGACGCGGAGCGCGAGCCCCACCACGGCGCGGAAGAACTCCGGCACCGCGGTGCGGAATCCCCCCGGCCCCACCGATCCGCCGGCAGCCTCCACCGCCCCCGCGGCCCCGTCCCGGCCCACGGCCGCGCCCACCAGGGCCGCCACCGCGACCCCCGCCCACTCCTCCAAGGGGCGCGCCCTCGGCTCGTCCCACAAGCCCGTGAAGTGATCCAAGGCCCCGACGTGACCGACCGCCGACCCCGCAATGCTGCTGCCCAACGCCCCGGCCGCACCCACGAGATCACCCCCCGCGCCCACTGGCTCCTGCTGAGCGTGCTCGCGGTGACCCTGTCGGCGGCCCTCCTGCTCCAGGGCTACACCCAGCACATGTTCGGGATCACCTCGGACGCCGTGACCGGTGCCCGGGGACGGCACGAGACGGTGCCCCGTCAGGTGACCCACGGCGGCCCCGTGATCGCGGACGCCGCCACCTCCGCGCACACCGCCCGGGTCGAGGACCGCACCCTCGCGCTCACCTTCGACGACGGACCCGACCCCGTCTGGACGCCGCGCATCCTGGACGCGCTGCGCCGCAACCATGTGCACGCGACGTTCTTCGTCGTCGGAACCCAGGTCGTGGCCCACCCGGAGCTGGTCCGCCGGATCGTCGCCGAGGGCCACCAGATCGGCATCCACACCTTCACCCATCCCGACCTGACCCGCCTCGCCCCCTGGCAGCGTTCCCTGGAACTGCGCGAGACGCAGCTGGCGGTGGCCGGCGCCGCGGGGGTCACCACCGCACTGCTCAGGCCGCCGTACTCCTCGGAGAACGACGCACTGGACGATGCCGCCTGGTCCGTCCTCAAGCAGGCGGACACGGCCGGCTATGTCACCGCGCTCACCACACAGGACGCCGAGGACTGGCAGCGCCCCGGTGTGGACCGCATCGTCGCCCGTGCCACACCCCACGGCCACGCCGGGCAGATCGTGCTGATGCACGACGGCGGCGGTGACCGGGCACAGACCGTCGCCGCGCTCGACGCCCTGATCCCACGGCTCAAGGCGCAGCACTTCCGGTTCGCGACGGTCGGCGCCTCGGTCGGCATGGCCGGGCCGGTCCAGCGCGCCGGGCTCGGCGACCATCTGCAAGGCCTGGCCCTCATCGAGCTGCTCCAGGCCGGCGACTGGACGGTGTGGCTGCTCGGCGTGCTGCTGTGTGTGGCCGGAGTGATCAGCGTGCTGCGCGCGGCGGTCCTGGTGATCGCGGCCCGCCGGCACCGGCGGCTGCGGACGGCGGGCCGCGGCCGGTCCTGGGGGCCGCCGGTGACCGCACCGGTCAGCGTCATCGTCCCCGCGTACAACGAGAGCGCCGGGATCGAGGCGGCCGTGCGCTCACTGCTCGCCTCGGACCACCCGGTGGAGATCATCGTGGTGGACGACGGTTCCACCGACGGCACCGGCGACCTGGTGGAGTCGCTCCGCCTGCCGGGGGTGCGGGTGATCCGGCAGCGGAACGCGGGCAAGCCGGCCGCGCTCAACACGGGACTCGCCGCCGCGTCGTGCGAGCTGGTGGTCATGGTCGACGGCGACACGGTCTTCGCGCCCGACACCGTCCGCACGCTCGTGCAGCCCTTCGCCGACCCCGGGGTGGGCGCCGTCTCGGGCAACGCCAAAGTCGTCAACCGCGGTGGCCTGCTGGGCCGTTGGCAGCACATCGAGTACGTGGTCAGCTTCAACCTCGACCGCCGTCTGTTCGACCTCGCCGAGTGCATGCCGACCGTCCCGGGGGCGGTCGGCGCGTTCCGCCGCCGCGCGCTGTTCGCCCTCGGCGGCGTCAGCGACGTCACCCTCGCCGAGGACACCGACCTCACCATGGCGCTGTGCCGCGCCGGCTGGCGGGTGGTCTACGAGGAGGGCGCGGTGGCCTGGACGGAGGCGCCCGCGTCACTGAGCGCCCTGTGGCGGCAGCGGTACCGCTGGTGCTACGGCACGCTCCAGGCGATGTGGAAGCACCGCGGCGCCCTGGTGCAGCGCGGCGCCGCCGGGAAGCTGGGCCGTCGCGGCCTGGTCTACCTCCTCCTCTTCCAGGTACTGCTGCCGCTGCTCGCACCCGTCGTGGACATCTTCGCCCTGTACGGGCTGCTCTTCCTCGACCCGGTCCGGATCATCGGGCTCTGGCTGGCTTTCCTGCTGCTGCAACTCCTGGTGGGCCGGTACGCGTTCCGCCTGGACGGGGAACGGCCCGGCCCGCTGTGGAGCCTGCCGTTGCAGCAGTTCGTCTACCGGCAGCTGATGTACCTGGTGGTGATCCAGTCCGTCTTCACCGCCGTTGCGGGCTCCCGCCTGAGATGGCAGCGCATGGAGCGGTACGGCAGCCTCCAGGCGGCGGTGGGCGCCAAGGCACCCGGCCACGATCTGCCTCCGCAGGAACCCGGCTCTGCGCAATCGGCGCCGTACGACCGTGTGACACGGCAGGCGCCGTACGACCGTCAGCCGCAGCAGGCGCCGTACGACCCCTTCCACCAGCAGGCGTGGTACGCCCCCTCCCACCAACCGGCACCGTACGACGGCCTTCCACAGCCCCCTCCCCACAACGGTTACCGGCAGCCCCCACCCCACAACGGCTTCCGGTAGCCCGCACCGCGCGAAACATCGCAGTTGTGCCGAACATCGCAGTTGTACCGAGTAGTTGTTCTGAGAGGACAGTGATCCGAGCCCATGAGCGGACACCGGCGCCGACCGTCGCAGCAGTCCCACCGCGACAGGCTTGTCGAGGGTGTCCGCACCATCGGCAAGCGTGCCGCACGGAACCGGCCCTTCGGGCCGGGCACGTCAGGCCGTGTGCGAAGAGCGACGCCGGAGGAGAGACAGGGGAGACGGTGGATCGACTACCCGCGCCGGGGCGGGACGGGCCCGCGCCGCTGGCTGCCGTCGGTGCGCCAACTGCTGGCGCTCTTCCTGCTCTTCTTCGGCTGCACGACAGCGGCCGTGGGCTACGCCTACGCCACGGTCACCATCCCCGACCCCAACCCCAGGACGCTGCTGCAGAACAACGTCTACTACTGGTCGGACGGCACGGTCATGGCCACC
The DNA here is from genome assembly GCF_042724075.1 of Streptomyces sp. NPDC127097. Classification (NCBI taxonomy): domain Bacteria; kingdom Bacillati; phylum Actinomycetota; class Actinomycetes; order Kitasatosporales; family Streptomycetaceae; genus Streptomyces; species Streptomyces sp. NPDC127097. Next base: position 294,595 of record NZ_JBHXFI010000004.1, read on the forward strand.
GACGGCAGCGTCAACCGGCAGAACGTCCCGGTCTCGCAGGTCCCCGCCGGCGTGCGGTGGGACTTCATCGCCGCGGAGAACGCCTCCTTCTACACCGACCCGGGCATCGATCCGCAGGGCATCCTCCGGGCCGTCTTCCACATGGCCGAGGGCGGCTCCGTGCAGTCCGGGTCGACGATCACCCAGCAGTTCGTCAAGAACACCTACCTCGACCAGTCGCAGACGGTCTCGCGGAAGCTCAAGGAACTGCTGATCTCCACCAAGATCGGTGCCGCGATGGGCAAGCAGCAGATCCTCCAGGGGTATCTGAACAGCTGTTTCTTCGGCCGGCAGGCCAACGGCATCCAGGCCGCGGCCCGCATGTACTACGGCGTTCCGGTGCAGAAGCTCAACGCGAGCCAGGGAGCCTTCCTCGCCGCGGCGGTCAACGAGCCGAGCCTCTTCCAGCACGCGGACTCCGACCCCACGGCCAAGGCGAAGGCGAAGGCCCGCTGGTCGTGGGTGCTCGACCGGATGGTGAAGATCGGCAAGCTGACGCCGGGGCAGCGCGCACGGTACGCGGCCGCGGGGTTCCCGACACCCAGGAAGTGGACCCTCGGTTCGGGTCTCCCGGGCCAGACCGGCTACCTGGTCCAGCTCGCCCGGTCCTACGCCCAGGCGCACAACCGGAGCATCACCGACGGCAGCCTGAGCCGGGGCGGCTACCAGATACACACCACCTTCGACAGGAAACGGACCGCGGGGCTGGCCAGGGCCGTCGCCAAGGTCCGTGCGCAACGCCTCGACCCCGCCCACCGGTCGGTCGACCGGAACGTGCAGGTCGGAGCCTCCTCGGTCGATCCCAGGACCGGCAGGATCCTCGCCGTCTACGGCGGCTCCGGCTTCGGCCACGGCCACTACTCGGACAACGCCGACACCACCGGCATCCCGGTGGGCTCGACGTTCAAGCCCATCGTCCTCGCCGCCGCGCTCCAGCACCGAGCCGTACTGAAACCCGGCGAGCCCCCGGCGCCGATCACCCCGGCCAGCAAGTTCAACGGTGACGACGGCATCAAGATCAAGGACCAGCAGGGCAACTACGTCACCGACGACAAGGACCCCACCGGCCTCCTCCACCAGCACAACGACACCCGCCGGCGCTGGGGCTACATCACCCTGCGCAAGGCGATGGAGCAGTCGGTCAACACGCCGTACGTGCAACTGGGGGAGGACGTCGGCCACCCGAACGTGGTGAGCACGGCACAGGCCCTCGGCCTGCGCCCCGACAGCCTCGCCGCCCCCAGCGCCGGCTTCTACATCGGTACCTCGACACCGAGCGCCATTCGCATGGCAGGCGCCTATTCGACCTTCGCCGCCTCCGGTATGCGGGCCACTCCCTACTCGGTGACCAAGGTGACCCACAACGGCTCCGCCCTCCCGGGCTTCACCGCCCCTGCCCCCGTACGGGCGCTGCCGAGCGCCATCGCCGACAACGTGACCGACGTCCTCCGGGGCGTCATAGCCAAGGGCACCGGCACCAAGGCCCAGGCCCTCGGCAGGACGGCCGCGGGCAAGACCGGTACCACCGACGACTACCACTCCGCCTGGTTCGTCGGCTACACCCGCCAACTCGCCACCTCCGTGGTCCTCTTCCGCGAGGATCCGGCCCACCCCCAGCTGCAGTCCCTGGTGGGCGTCGGCGGCCTGCAGAAGGTGTTCGGCGGCGACATCCCCACCGACATCTGGACCCGGTACATGACCGACGCCCTCACCGGCCTCCCCGACACCCCCTTCCCCACCCCCGTCTCCCTCGGCCACGGCACCAACGAGCCGGGCGCCCCCACCCCTTCCCCGTCCCCCACCCCCGACAAGAAGGACGGAAAAACGGACAGGCCCGGCAGGGACGGCAGGGACCCCAGCGACGCCAAGCCCGGCAAGAAGACGACCCCCACTCCCGCGCCCACACCGGCCCCGACAACGCTCCCCAAGTGCCGCCACCACAAGTGCCGGTGACCGTGAACCGTCGGTAACCTCAGGGCTCCCCGTCGGTCCGAGCCGATGGCGCGTCCGCTTCGGCGGGGGAACTGGAGTGGCTGCAATAGGCCGAGGCGTAGGCGGAACGGATTAATCCGCTGTCCGGCCACTGCGGACTCCACCGGATCCAGCCGCCAGCCCAGGCTCTGCGCGGACACCCTCAAGGCGATCTCTATGCCCGTCCCTGGCCGTTGACCAGCAAGGGATGCTGGACGCCGCCCGACGAGAAGGTCGCGCAGAGCCCCTGGTCAGGCAGACGCCTCCGCCCTGTCCGGAAGCCAACGACCGTCTCACCACGTAGGACACGGTCGCTGCCCCGTACCACTGCTCCAACGCCCTGTGAGCCGCCCCACCCAGCGCCGCCCGCCCAGGCACACGAACTGCCTGGCCAGTACCCCTCTCCGCGATCCGCCGGCCGCTCTTGGCCGGATACGTCAGTAATCTGTCATTGCAGCCAGTGCGATGACCCATACAGACTGCGACTGTGTTGGAGCGACGTGTTGTTGTGGTGGTGTACGCGGGAGCGATGGCCCTGGACATCACCGGACCGATTGAAGTGTTCGATACCGCCAACCGGCTCCTCGACCCGTCGGGCGCCCGCTACCGCGTCGACTTCGTCTCCGCCGACGCACCACTGGTGCGCACGAGTTCAGGAGTGGTGGTGGAAGCCGCGCCCCTGGAGGCGGGGCAGGGACCGATCGACACACTGCTCGTGCCGGGCGGTTGGAGTCTCCAGAACGCACTGCGGGACCGGGTGCTGGTCTCCTGGATCGGTGGGGCGGCAGCACGTTCGCGCAGAGTCGCCTCCGTATGTGGCGGATCCTTTCTGCTGGCGGAGGCGGGCCTCCTCGACGGCAGACGCGCCACCACCCACTGGGCGTACAGCGAAGCAATGGCGTGCCGCTACCCGGAGGTGACGGTGGACGCCGAGCCGATTTTCGTCTGGGACGGCCGCTTCGTGACCTCCGCGGGCGTGTCGACGGGCATCGACATGGCGCTGGCTCTGGTGGAGGCCGATCACGGTGCGGCGCTCGCCCTGGAGACGGCACGGTTTCTGGTGCTGTTCCTCAAGCGGCACGGAGGGCAGTCCCAGTACAGCGCCGTCCTCGACGCCCAGTTGGCCGATCATCCGCCGATCAGGGCAGCGCAGGAGTGGGTTCTGGGCAACCTGCACAACCCGCTCTCGGTGGCCGAACTCGCCCGGCAGGCCAACATGAGTGAGCGCAACTTCGCCCGGGTCTTCCGGCGCGAGGTGGGCACGACACCCGGCCAGTACGTCGAGCGGACCCGCATCGCCCGGGCGCGCGAACTGCTGGAGACCACCGAACTGGCGATCAGCCAGATAGCCGGCCGCTGTGGATTCGCCGCCTCCGAGACCTTCTTCCGCTCCTTCGCACGAACCCTGGGGCTCACCCCCAAGGAATACCGACACCGCTTTCAGGTCATCTCGCCGGCCGGTCTCGTCGACCGGCACCACGAGAGGGATAGGAACCCCTTATGACCGGCACGACCTCCCACCTGCGCGACGCGGAAACGGCACGCCTGGTCGACCATCTGGTCGCGGAACTCGCCGGGGCCGGCGTCTCCCACGTATTCGGCGTCGGCGGCGCGAACATCGAGGACCTGTACGACGCCGTGCACCGCAGCGGCGCCGTACGCGGCATCGTCGCCAAGCACGAGTTCTCTGCCGTCACCATGGCCGACGGGTACGCACGCACCACCGGGCGCCTCGGCGTCGTCGCGGCCACCTCGGGCGGTGGGGCGATGAATCTCGTACCGGGCCTGGCGGAGGCCCATGCCTCGCGGGTGCCGGTGCTGGCCCTGGTGGGTCAGCCGCCGAGCGGCCAGGAAGGCCACGGGGCATTCCAGGACTCCAGCGGCAAGGCGGGGTCCTTCGACGCCCGGGAGGTGTTCGCCCCCGTCTCGCGGTTCTGCGCCCGGGTGGATGACGCGGACTCGCTCGTTGAGTTGCTGCCCCGGGCACTGGCGGCGGCGCAGACCGTTCCACGTGGACCGGCCGTGCTGTTGCTGCCCAAGGACGTGCAGCAGGCGCGGATCCGGGTGCCCGGCCGCCACGCGGCCGCTCCCCCGGGCGGGCCGGCGCCGTCGGCACCGGTGGCGCGGCTCGACGAAGCCACCCTCACCACCGTGTCGGAGACCCTTCGTGCGGCCGGCCGCGTCCTCGTCATCGCCGGTGAGGACGTCGCCGCCGCCGACGCGCGTACCGAGCTGGCCGAACTGGCAGGTCGCCTCGGGGCCTGGGTGGCGGTCACCCCGGACGCCAAGGACGTCTTCGACAACCGCGATCCCCGCTTCGCAGGCGTGGCCGGGGTGATGGGCCACGACAACGTCGAAGACTGCCTGCGACGGGCCGACGTGTGCCTGCTGGTCGGTACCCGGCTGCCGCTGCTGGCACGCGGCGGCCTCGACCGGGCCCTGACCGCGACCGATGTACTCTGCATCGGTCCGGAACCGCCCTTCGTGGCAGGCACCGCGCTGGGCGGGGACCTGCGGGAGGCGCTGCTCGCGGTGACCGCCCGCCTGCCGGCTCTCCCCCGTCCCTGCCCCCGGCACGCCGGCCCTCGTCCCGCCCCCGCGCCGAGCCCGCCTCCCCGTGCCCTTGAGCGGACCCTCCCCCACCTTCAGGCGGTCGCCGCGGTGGAGGCGGCACTCCCCCAGGACGCACACGTCTTCGTGGACGCCGGCAACGCGGGAGCCAGCGCCATCCATCTGCTGCCGGCACCGCGCCGCGGCCGCTTCGTGGTGGCCGTCGGCATGGGCGGCATGGGCTACACCTTCGGTGCCGGCATCGGTGCCGCGCTCGCCACCGGCCGACGCACCTACGTCCTCGCCGGGGACGGGGCCTTCTTCATGCACGGGATGGAAGTACACACCGCCGTGGAGTACGCGGCACCAGTGACCTTCGTGATCTTCAACAACAACGCCCACGCCATGTGCGCGCTGCGCGAGGAGTTCTTCCAGGGCGGTGTCCGCACCGACGACTCGTTCGCCCGGACCGACCTCGCCGCCGGAGTGGCCGCCGCCTTCCCCTCGCTCGACGCCACCGGGGCCGGCGACGTGGCGCAGCTGCGCGCGGCACTGCTGCGCGGCAATGCGGGCAGCGGCCCCGCGTTCGTCGCGGTGGACTGCGACCCGCGGGAGATCCCGCCGTTCCTCCCCTTCCGGGCCCGTACCGACAGCGCCGGCGTCACCGCGCACCCCAACGACACGACGAAAAAGGAGAGTTCGGATGAACGAGGAGTCGTCCAGGTTGGCTGACATCCCCGGCCTGCTCCGGATCGAGAACGCAGGCAAGGAGGAACTGACCGCCCACTGCATGGAGCTCACCCACGCCGTCTACTCCCACCATCAGGTCTACGGGCAGTACTGCACCCTCCACGAGTACGTCGACTGCCCCCCGGAGGCGTCCTACGACTACCTGCGCCAGGGGCACCACCTGGAGGAATGGACCTGCAGTCTGCGGGACTTCGTGCCCTCCGGCACACCGGGGCTGTGGGTCGGCCACGACCGGCTGGAGGACGACACCAGGATCTACTGCGAGGTGGTCGCCCACCCCGACGCCATGACCGTGGACTACCACTGCTCCTGGGACCAGGGCGAGAAGCTGTGGATGATCTATCTGATGCGCGTCGTCCCGGCGCAGCTGGTGCTGGACAAGCCGGGTTCGGTGATCACATGGACCAATTGCCGGCACCCCTACTATGACGCCAACCCCCATCCCGAGAGGGCGCCCCGCCCGGACCGGCCCTGGGTGGGCGACTACTGGGACCTCTTCTACGCGGGGCACACCGTGGAGATGAACAACCTCAAGGCGATCCTGGAACACCGCCACCGCAACGGCCTGCCGGTCAGCGTGGCTCCGTCGAGGGAGGTGGCGCGGTGACGACGGTCAGCCTCACCGACGTCGCGAGCTATCTTCCCGGCGAGCCGGTGCCCGCGAAGTTCTACACCGAGTATCCCGGAGCCGAGGACAAGCTGCGAGACCACCCGATGTTCCGGGTCCCGCCGTTACGGCACCACGTGGCCGCCGGCGAGACGAACGCGGACATGGTCGAACGCGCCGTACAGCCTCTGATCGAACGACACGGCAGGGACGAGATCCGAGGCGTCGACGTGCTGTTGGTGCACAGCCAGTTGCCGGACCTGCCGTTCGTGGGCGCAGGCACCGAGGTGGCGCGCCGACTGGGACTGAACCCGGAGTGGCTTGTCGACGTGGCCAACTCGGGCTGCGCCTCCTTCGTGTACATGCTGAAGCTGGCCCGGCAGATCCTCACCACCACCGAGGCGAAGAGCGCGTTGATCTGCAATGCCCAAAGCACCGCGGGTCAGTGGTTCACCCAGTCCCAGGTGCGCCGGCTCGCCCAGGCCGCGGTCCCGGGCGACGGCTGCGGTGTGGGGTACGTGACGACGTCGTCCGACGCGCCGGTCCTCGACGTGGAGACCCGGCACATCGCCGAGTACGCCGGTGACATGACCGTAGTCCTCGACGACGGCCGCAAGTACTGGGAACCGGGAGAGTCCCAGCTGCGGATCGGGTTCACCGAGGCCGGCGTCGCGAAGGTCCTGGCACGCGGGAACCGCCTCGTTCCCGAGGTAGTCACGAACCTGTGCCGGCGGCTCGGCGTGGCGACCGCCGACATCGACGCCCTCATCACCAACCAGCCCAACCGCACTTTTCTACGGAACTGGCGGGAAGCGCTGCACCTGCCGGCCGAACGCCACTTGCACACCTTCGACGAGTACGGAAACCTCTTCGGCGCGGCGATCCCGATCACCCTGGACCGCGCGATCAGCTCCCGACAGGTCGAGGACGGCGACCTGGTGGTGCTCGGAGGCTTCGCCCACGCGGGCGACTTCGCAGGTGCCGTCGCCGTCCGCTGGCACAGTGGACGGACCTGAGCCGTGAACATCGCCGTACTGCACCGACTTGCCCTCATCGAGACCGGTCCCCTACTGCCCTCGGCAGGCCCAAATGGCCTGACCGTACGCTGCGGCGTCAGACAGCAGCAAACACGTTCCAAGCTCATACGGCGTGCGATTCATTGGCCGCCTGCCCCCAGAGGGCGAAGGAACCGGCTGGGCTCACCGTTCCACGAAATGGTGAGTGCGTCCCGCGCCCTGGTGGCTGCGACGAACAGCAGGGAGCGGGCCCGCTGCAGTTCGCGCCGGTGGCGCAGTCGGTCGGTTCGTTCCCAGGCGCGTCCACAGCCGAGCGCGGGACCAGACCCTCTGAAATGCCGGCGATGATCATGCATCGGTACTCAAGTCCCTTGAAGCGGTACATGGTGCCCACGTGCACCCCCTCGGCTCCTCGCACTCCGTCACCAGTGATCTTCGTCGCCGTGATCCCGCGGCGGCCGAGCCGTGCCACCACCTCGTCGGCCTTCTCGTTCGTCGGCACACAGACCGCGACGGACTCGCGCGGAACGTCGTGCCACGCCTGCACTTGCTCCACCACGAGGTCGAGTTCGCCGTCCCAGCTGTCCGCGCTCCGCAGGGAAGGGCGTCCACCGTGCAGCACCGACCGGTATCCGGCGAGGTCATCGGTGCTGCCGTCGAGATCGTCGAAGTCGGTACCTTCCAGGATGCCGATCGCGGTGCCCAGGATCTCTCGTGTGGTGCGATAGCTGAGCGTCAGCTTCGCCGAACGCCCCCGGATGTTGATGCCCAGACTCCCCAGGGTGACCTGGTTGTCGTAGATCCTCTGGTGGGTGTCACCGACGAGGAAGAGGTCATTGGCCTCCTGCGGCACCATGGCCCGCAGCATCTTCCAGTGCGCGGCACCGAGGTCCTGGGCCTCGTCCACGACGATGTGCCGGTAGCGGTAGCGCAGCCAGGCGCCGGTCCCCGACTCCGCATGGATATTGCCCGGCCCTCCGCGCTCCTCCTCCTGACGACGGCGCTCCTCGATCTTGCGTTGGCGTGCCATCTCCAGCTGGGCCGCGCGTTCGGCGACCTGACGGTGCGTCTCCAGCCCCTTGACGTCGAGTCGTTGGGTGAAGCGCTCGGCAAGCTGCCAGATCTCGGCCCGGTCGGGACGGGTCACGGTGCGGCCCCGCCCCGCCCGCCGGGCCCGGAAGTAGTCGGCTCGCGACGTCACGGCCTGGCCGAGGATGACCTGGTTCCACTCATCGCTGAGGAATTCGGCGTCCCATCGGCTCTCCCCGGCCTCTACGAGCAGTTGTCGCCACTCACGCAGCGCCTGTGTGTCATCGATCCTGCGCTTGGCGTTCCCCGGGTCGGCCTCACTGACCACACGCGTCGCCAACTGGTCGACATGGAGGATGTCGACGCGGGCGAGCGTCTGCGGTCCGCCGAGCGAGAGGAGGCGGGCGCGCAGATCGGCGGCGAGGTTCTTGTTGAAGGTGGTGAAGAGAACCGGCTTGTTGTGGCCGGGGGGCAGCTGGTCCACAAGGTGCTTCACCCGGTGCAGGGCAACGATCGTCTTGCCCGTTCCGGGGCCGCCGCCCACACGGGCAGGCCCCGAGTACGTGCGTCCCACCAGCCTCTCCTGGGTGGGGTGGAGAAAGACCTTCCACCGGCCGAAGTCGCCTTCCTCAAGGATGCTCTGCAGCGACTCGTCATCGGTGATCACCACGGCTTGCGTGCGGTCGGCCGCCGCTTGCCAGTCCTCGCCGCGGGCGTTCTCGGACGAATCCTCGGGCTCGACCGCGACCGGTGCGGTGACCTCGTCCATGACCTGCTGGTAGGGAACCCCGTCGCGCAGCCGCAGCAGCACCTCTCCGGTGTGCCGCGGGGCATACTCGGCGAGTCCGAGCAACTCGTCGTCCGTGGTGAGCTTGAGAACGATCGGGATCAGGGGCTCGGCGACGCCCACGATCGAGGTTGCGGTGGACGTGCCCGCGGTGTTTGACGGAGACGAGCAGCCAGTCGTTGCCGTCCAGCCGCACCAGCAGCGCCCGGTACTCGCGGTTGACCCGAGCCGACCACAGCCGCTCGTGCCCCTTGAGCGGCTTGAGGTCAAAGCCCGGCGCCCCGGGATTTTTACGGAACTCGTGCTGGAATTTGTAGACCGCCCCGACGATCGCCCGGTCCAGCTTGACGATTTCCTTGTCCGCCTTGTCGAGCAGGCGGAGGGTCGCGCCCGCGGTCGGCGCGCCGGTGGTGGTCATCGGTCCTGCTCCTCGTCGTCGTTCACTGCCGGGCAGTCGTCTGCTCCGGCCGGCCGGGTCAGGGCGGCCGCGAGTTCCCGTGCGTCCCACTCCACCGCGGTCCGTACGGTCCATCCCGCTGCCGCGTAAGCACGATCGCGGTCCTGCGCTTCGGCCACCGCGGCTTCGTCCTCTTGCGCAGGGGCGAGAACGACACCGATGCGGTGGGTGGGCCAGGCCAGTTCGGCGGGCCATGCGGCGTCACCGAGCTCGAATCCGGCTTCGGGAGCGGGCGCCGCCGACCGCATCAGTACGTCGACGAGTTCGGCGAGGCCGGGCTCCTCCACCAGGTAGTCGACGACCTCGTCCCAGGCTGGATCGCGCACGGCTCCCGTCGCCGCCTCGGGCAGTGGTACCTCGACGTGCGGCGACGGCTCGGCGGACGGTACGGCGGCCGTGGCGGCTTCGGTGGCCGGCCCTTCCGTATCGGGCTGCTGCGGCTGTCGCCGGGACTCCAGCCAGCCGGCCCCACCCGTCACGGCGAGCTCCAGCGGGTCGAAGCCCGGAAGTTGGCCGGCTGCCAGCTGAACGGCGTCGCCCTCGCCCTCGTTGAGGAACTGCAGCAGATTGGTCCAGTACAGCCATGCCTGCCAGCGCCGGCGGTGGGCGTTCTCGTCGCGGCCCAGCGCTTCCGGACTGTCGTCGAGCACGGTCAGGGCGGTCCACACCGCACCCGCCTGCCCCTTACGCAGGTCGAGGGCGACCGTCAGCGGGCATCCGCTGCCGTCCTGAGTGGCCATGACCTGAACGGGACCCTGGCCGCCCGCGAGCCGCTTGCCTTCCAGTGCCTCGGCGATACGGTGCCCGATCTCGAGGCCTCACGGAAACGTGCAGTTCAGGCCAGTTTCGGACCGTCGGAGGCGGGCTTCGCGGACGGCGTTCCGGCAAACCCCAGGGCACCGGGTCAGGCAACAGCTCTACGGATCTTGTCGTTTCCTGCGGGGCGCCTCCGTAGCGCCGGATCTCCGGCTCCTCCGTGACCGCGTCATCGGAGCGGTGGCCGGAGAGCCCCTCTGCACGGTGAGTGGCCTGATGGCATGCGGCTCGCGCGCCTCAATCTCCTCGGTGCCGGGGATGCCGGAGGCGCCGGTGTTCCCTCCTGGGCCGTTGCCGGCGTGCGGGGTGCCCTTGCCGGGTTTGCCCGAACCGGCCGGTCCGCTCGGCGCCGCCGTCGCCCGCGCCAGCTCCTCCCCAGCAGCCGCAGCGCGAGCGGAAGATGACAGCCGCCTGCCGCTTGACGACATCGACTCTGCAGCGGTCGCAAAGACGGGATTTGCTTGCCGGAGCGGAAGACCGGTGCCGAGATCTTGCTTTCCTGGGCAGCCTTCCCCGGCGCAGCCTCCATGGCACGGGAAGGTGTGGGTTAGCCACTCGTTGGCGACCAGCCGCTTGACGATGAAGGCACGCAGTTCCCGCGAGTCCACGGGCCGCCCAGTCCTCCGCAGAGCTGCATGATCGACGGGGGCGTGCCTGCCGTTTCGGCGAGTTCTGCGGCCCGAGTGTTGGCGCTCGCTGCGTTGGTGGACCGAATGGCGCGCTGCTGCAGATCGGGAATGGCCAGGAGCCGGCGGGCGAGGGCGACGATCTAGTTGTGTTGTCCGGAGAGGTTGGTGACGCGGCTGGCTGGGGTGTGGCCGCTGATTCCGGTGTGGGGTCGGTGGTAGTTGTACCAGTCCAGCCAGTCGGGAAATGCTGCCTGTCGTTCGGCGTCTGAGGTGTAGGGCCGGTGGTAGGCCCATTCGTCGAGCAGGGTGCGGAGGAAGCGCTCGACCTTGCCGTTGGTCCAGGGGCAGTGGGGACGGATGAACCGCTGCTCGGCGCCGAGGTGGGCCACGGCTCGCCGGAAGGCTGTGCTCTTGCGGTAGGCCCAGGCGTTGTCGGTGATGACGCGCTCGATACGGCCGATGCCATGGGCTGCGAAGAAGAGTCCGGCGCGGTGAGGAAACCGGCGCAGGTGTCGGCTTTCTCGTCGGGGTGGATCTCGGCATAGGCCAGGCCGCGCCACTGTTTGAGTTTGTTGATGCAGCGTTCGACGCTGTTGCGCTGCTTGTATGCCTCGCGGTCGAAGGCCGGCGGACGGCCGCCGTGGCTGCCCAGACGTTTGCGGTTCGCGGCCTGGTCGGCGGGCTGCGGGATCACGGCTCGGATTCCGCGCCGCCGTAGATGCATACGGATCGCGCGGGACGAGTACGCCTTGTCGGCGAGGACCACATCTGGTGTGATCCTGGGGCGGCCGACCCGCCTGGGCACGCGTAGTCGGTCCATGACCTGGGTGAATGCGGGTGCGTCGCCGGCCTGGCCGGGCGTGATGACGAAGGCGAGCGGGCAGCAGCGGCGGTCGGACGCGAGGTGGGTCTTTGTGGTCAGGCCGCCGCGGGACCGTCCGAGGGCATGGTTGGCCGGTTCGCCGGCTGGTGCCCCTTTTGACGGGCACCGGCGGCGTGTTGGTGAGCGCGGACGATCGTGGAGTCGACCGCGACGACCCAGTCAAGGTCGCCTTCGGTGTCGGCCTGGGCGAGCAGGGCGGTGAACACCTTCTCCCAGGTCCCATCGGCGGCCCACTTCCGCAGCCGGTTGTGGGCTCCCTTCCACGAGCCGAACTCGGCAGGCAGTCCATCCAGGGCGAACCGGTCCGGTACTTCCAGGCGATCGCGTCGATCACCTGCCGGTGGTCCCCGCCACCGTCCACCCCGCCGAGGTGTCCGGTCCGGCAACAGCGGCTCGATCCGTGCCCACTGGGCGTCAGTCAATGACACACCGGACCAACGATCCGATGATCCGAAGGAAACGGCCTAGCTGGGCGACAGACGACGGGCGTCGATCCCCGCCGGGAAGAACCACTGCTTTGAGCTCGATAACTGGCCGAGTAAACGTCATGACGCTCCGCCAGAAGCAGCGTCGGACGAGCGTCAAGACGTTTCCCCAACCGCCTCGGTGAGATAGTGGCGAAGAACCTCCCACCCGCGCTCCGCTACGCGAAACCGCAGGTGAGGCACGTGGCGTGCACCTACGCAGCGCTCCACGCCGTGAACTTCGGGAAACAGGTCGAGCGCGCCCGGCCCCGCCTGAGAAACCTACGAAAACCGCAGGTCAGAATCCTTTCGCCGTAGGCTCTAGGATAGCCACGCACTCCACATGCGACGTCATAGGAAACAAATCAAACGCCCGCATCCGCCGCGGCGCGTAGCCCGCCTCGGCGAAGTACTTGAGGTCGCGGGCGAGGGCGGCCGGGTCGCAGGCTACGTAGGCGATGCGGCGGGGGGTGAGGGAGGCGAGGTGGGTGACGGTGTTTTTGCCGGCGCCGGCGCGGGGTGGGTCGAGGACGATGAGGTCGACGTCGGTGATGCCGGTGCGGGGCAGGATCTGGTCGACCTTGCCGTGTTCGATGCGGACGCGGTCGAGGTCCTGGAGGTTGTGGCGGGCGTCCTCGACGGCGCGCTTGCCGGATTCGATGCCGAGGACCGCGCCCTTGTCGCCGACGCGTTCGGCGAGGGCGCCGGCGAAGAGGCCGACGCCGCAGTACAGGTCGAGGGCCATGTCGCCCTTCTTGGGCATCAGGCCCCGCATGACGGCCTCGACCAGGAGGTCGGCGGCCTTCGGGTGGACCTGCCAGAAGCCGCCGTTGCCGACCCGCCAGGTGCGGTCGGCGGCCCGTTCGCGGACGAAGGGGCGGCCGTGGACGCGGTGCACGCCGCCGTCCTTCTCCCCCACCCGCATGACCGAGACCGGCTTGTCGAGTTCGACGATGGGGAGGCGGCCGCCGGGGCGGGGGGTGAGGATGACCTGGCGGTCGTGGGAGCCGGTGGCGGCGATCGCCTCGACGGTGGCGATCTGCGGCCACTCGCGCTTCTCGATGCCGAGTTCGGAGACCCCCGGGGCGGCGATCATGCAGTGGGTGACCGGCTCGATGTCGTGGGAGCGGTGCTTGCGCAGGCCCGCGTGTCCGTCGGCGTCGACGGCGTACTGGACGCGGGTGCGCCAGGCGGGGACCTCGCCCTTGGCGACCTTGTCGCCCGGGGCGGGCTCGACGGTGCCGTCCCAGCCGGCGTCCTCGGGGGAGAGCCCGGCCAGGCGCTGGAGCTGTTCGGCGATCACCGCGGACTTCAGGCGGCGCTGGGCGCCGGGGGCGGCGTGCTGCCAGTCGCAGCCGCCGCAGCGGCCGGGGCCGGAGAAGGGGCACGGGGCCTCGACCCGGTCCTTGGAGGGCTCCAGGATCGTGACGGCGTCGGTGCGCAGGAAGCGGGCGCCCTCCTCGCCGTCGGTGACGCGGGCGATGACGCGCTCGCCGGGCAGCGCGTGCCGTACGAAGAGGACCTGGCCCTCGTCGGTGCGGGCGATGCAGTGACCGCCGTGGGCGACCGGGCCGACCTCGACCTCGTACTCCTCGCCGACCAGCGACTTCTTGGGTTCTGCCTGCATGGCGGGAGGGCTCCTGAGGTGGGTGGTGAGCGGGGACGGGGGCCGGCCTCCGGAGGGAGGCCAGCCGTCAATTCTACGTCCCGTGAGCGGTGCCCCGGCCCGGGCGCGGACGCCCGCCACCGGGGCACGGCGGCAAGCCCGCGCTCCTTCTTGCCGCGCTACTTCTTGGTGGCGGCCTTCTCCTTCTTCGGCTGGGCGACCGGGCCACGGCGGACCGCACCCGGAGCGTTCCACTCCGCGCGCTTGCGGGCGCGCAGCTTGGCGGCCTCGGAGGAGTCCAGCTGCCAGGGCACCGAGGTGACCATGACGCCGGGGGTGAAGAGGAGGCGGCCCTTGAGGCGCAGGGCGGACTGGTTGTGCAGCAGGTGCTCGTACCAGTGGCCGACGACGTACTCCGGGATGTAGACGGAGACGGCGTCGCGCGGGCTCTGGCGGCGCAGCGACTTGACGTAGTCGATGATCGGCCGGGTGATCTCGCGGTACGGGGAGGCCAGGACCTTCAGCGGCACCTCGATGCCGCGGCGTTCCCACTCCTCCCGCAGGGCCCTGGTGTCGGCCTGGTCCACGTCCACGCTGACCGCTTCGAGGCTGTCGGAGCGCATCAGCTTGGCGTAGTTCAGGGCGCGCAGGGTGGGCTTGTGCACCTTGGAGACCAGGACGAGGGAGTGCACCCGGGAGGGGCGGACCACATCGTCGTCGGGGGTGTCCTCGGCGGCGATCTCGTCGGCGACCCGGTCGTAGTGGCGGCGGATCGCGGACATCGTCACGAAGAAGATGACCATGCCGAGCAGCGCGACCCAGGCGCCGTGGGTGAACTTGGTCAGGAGAACGACGACGAGCACCAGGCCGGTGAAGAAGCCGCCGAAGGCGTTGATGGCGCGCGAGCGGTGCATACGGCGGCGCTTGGCCGGGTCCTTCTCGGTGACCAGATGGCGGTTCCAGTGCCGGACCATGCCGATCTGGCTGAGCGTGAAGGAGACGAAGACGCCGACGATGTAGAGCTGGATGAGCCGGGTGGAGTCCGCGCCGTAGAGGTAGACGAGGATCGCGGCGGCGCCGGCCAGCAGGACGATGCCGTTGGAGAACGCCAGACGGTCACCGCGGGTGTGCAGCTGGCGCGGCAGATAGCGGTCCTGGGCGAGGATCGAGCCGAGCAGCGGGAAGCCGTTGTAGGCGGTGTTGGCGGCCAGGAACAGCACCAGCGCGGTGGCGGCGGCCAGGATGACGAAGAGGAGGCTGCCCTTGCCGAAGACCGCCTCGGCGACCTGCGAGATGACCGGGTTCTGGGTGTAGCCGGCGCCGATCGGCTTGCCGTTGAGGAGCAGGTCGGTGGCCGGGTTCTCGGCCATTCTGACGTCGGTGGCCATGGCCAGGCCGATGATGCCGCAGAACATGGTGACGGCCAGGCCGCCCATCAGGGCCAGGGTGGTCGCGGCGTTCTTGGACTTCGGCTTGCGGAAGGCCGGCACACCGTTGGAGATCGCCTCGACGCCGGTGAGCGCGGCACAGCCGGAGGAGAAGGCGCGCAGCATCAGGAAGATCAGGGCGAAGCCGGCCAGGCCGCCCTGCTCGGCGTGGATGCTGTAGTCGGCGGTCGGGGCCTTCATGGTGTCGCCCATGACGACGCCGCGGATCACACCCCAGGCGATCATGATGAAGACGCCGGCCACGAAGACATAGGTCGGGATCGCGAAGAGCTTGCCCGACTCCTTGACGCCGCGCAGATTCATCAGCGTCAGCAGCACGATGATGGCGATCGCGCACAGGGTCTTGTGCTCGACCACGAAGGGGATCGCGGAGCCCAGGTTCTCCACTCCGGAGGAGATGGAGACCGCGACGGTCAGCACATAGTCGACGAGCAGCGCACTGGCGACGGTGAGACCGGCCTTGGGGCCGAGGTTGGTGTTGGCGACCTCGTAGTCGCCGCCACCGCTCGGGTAGGCGTGCACGTTCTGCCGGTACGACGCGACGACGGTGAACATCAGCACCACGACCGCGACCGCGATCCACGGGCTGAAGCTGTACGCAGACACACCCGCGACGGACAGGACGAGCAGCACCTCGCCCGGCGCATAGGCCACGGAGGACAGCGGGTCGGAGGCGAAGACGGGGAGTGCGATGCGCTTGGGAAGCAGGGTCTCCCCGAGCTTGTCGCTGCGCAGTGCGCGCCCGATCAAGATCCGTTTGGGCACGTCGGTCAGTTTGGACACGCAGAGGATGCTAAGCCTTCGTCAAGGTCCGCGCCCACCCGCTCCCCGCACGGTCTGCGGCCCGGAGGGGCGGAGCGGGGCGGCCGGGGCGCATCCGGCCTGCTGAGGGGCGCCCCACGGGCCTCACCTCCACAGGATCCGCACGTCGTATGCACCTCACGGCCCCGTCTGGGACGCCTTCGTGGCATTCGTCACGGGAGCGGCAGTGTTGTTACCGGGTGCGATGGCGGGGTCACGGTGGGGAGGCGGGGCGGGCGGGGCAGGTGGGTCGGGCCGGAGGGCGGGGCAGCGGGGCGGGCGGTCGGCGGTACGGCCTCGGTGGACGGCACGGTCCCGTACGGCGGGGTCCGGCACCGTAGCCGAACTACGCCGCGCACCGTAGCCGTACTACGGTGCGCGGCCGCCCGCCCCTGCTGTGGTCACCCCTGCCGGGCGCTGCTCTGCCGCGCTCCGCTCTGCCGGGCCTCCGCCGGCCGCCGGTTCCGGGCGTGCAGCTCGCCCAGGCCCTGCCGGGTGGCGACCAGCAGCACCCGGTCCTGCGGCCGGAGGACATAGTCGTCGCCGAGTTCGTGCACCAGCTGCGCCGGCGTGCGTTCCTCGGCCGGCGGGGGCATGGCGGCGGCGCCCGCGGCGTCCGGCTCCGGCTCGTCGGGGGCGGAGGTGTCGACCGCCAGCACCCGCAGCCGCCCCGGCCGCAGCACCTCGGCGACCGTACGGCCCTCCAGCGCGGCATGGCCCCGTACCTCGAACCGGGCGATCAGCAGCACCCGGCGCTCGACCGGAATGGCCCCGAGGATCTGGCGCCCCATCATCGCGCCGGCGAAGGCGGGCGCGGCCAGGTACGTGACGCTCCGGCTGCGGGTCAGCGCCCCTGGATGCGCGGCGCGCAGGGTGCGGTAGACGGCGGTGGCGAAGCGGTCGTCGAACAGCCGCAGCGTCACCCGGAGCCGGGGGCTGACCGAGCGGGCATAGAGGGATGCCTCCAGATTCGTGGTGTCCTCGCTGGTCAGGGCGAGCAGGGTGGCCGCCCGCTCGATCATCGCGGCCTCCAGGACGCCTTCCTGGGTGACGTCCCCCAGGACGGTCGGCACCCGCAGCCGGCGGGCCAGGGCGATGCCCCGGGCCTCCGGGTCGCCCTCGATGCACACCACGGGGATGCCCATCTCGTGCAGCCGCGCCAGTACGCGGGTGCCGACCTTGCCGAGTCCCAGCAGCACCACATGGCCCGACAGCCCGCGCGGCGGACGGCGCAGCGCCGAGGCGCTGCGGAAGGTGCCGAGCCCCTCGAACGCCGCCGCGACCAGCACCGGCAGCAGCAACAGCCCGGTCAGCCCGGACAGCAGCTGGAGCACCTTGCGGGGCGCCGGATCGTTGACGGCCGGGTCGTTGATGGCGAACAGGTCCAGCAGCGAGAGGTAGACGGCGTGCACCGGGTCCTCGCCCATGGTCAGGGAGGACGCCACGGCCAGCGCCAGCACCGCACCGACGACCCCGGCCAGGGACCAGCGCAGCCGCCGGGAGAAGAGGGACGCGAGCGGCGCGCCCCGGCCACGGAGCCATCGGCGCCGTATGGGCCGGCCCGTATAGGAGACGGTCTCCAGGACGACGGTGCCGCAGCCGACCGCGGCCGCGGTCGCGGCATCGTCCGGCAGGAGTACGGGGCCCTCGTCGCCGGCCGCCGAACCGGCCGCGTCCGCCGGGTCGTTGGCGGACGCGGAGAGCAGCGCCAGGGTGCACAGTCCGGGTCCGCCGGGCCGGCCGGGTGGCACCGGCGCACGCTCCACGGCCCGCAGCAGCAGCCCGTCCGCCTCGATGACCTTGCTGGTGCCGGCGACCGCGGCGCCCGCCAGCGCGGGGGCCACGGTGTCGGCGTCGGACAGCACGGTCGTGGTCGCGCCCACGCCCTCCGCGTCCCCGGCCTCCTCGGAGCCCAGCGCGGCGACCGCCGCCGCCTGGTCGAGCAACTCCTCCAGATGCTGGCCGAGTTTGCGGTTGTAGAGCCGGATGACCAGCCGCAGCCGGGGGTTGAGCCGGCGGGCGCGCAGCGCGGCATGGATGTTGAGCTCGTCGTCGTCGTAGACCAGGGCCAGCGCGTCCGCCCCGGCGATACCGGCCTCGGTCAGCGCCGCGTCGTCCGGCTGCGCCGCCTCCAGGATCCGTAACGTCTCCTCCGCCGGCTCCGCCCCGTCACCGGCGGCCTCGGACGACAGCGGCGCGGGACGCACCATCGCCGCCGACACCCGGCCCAGCAGCGCGCCGGCCCGGCCCAGCGCACCGGCCGGTGGCGGAATACGGGGGCGGTGCGGTTCCCGGGCGGAGGGGACGACGAGCGTCACCCGTTCGCCGTAGACGTCCCGGAGCTCGGCGGCCAGGCGATGAGCCAGCGCATCATCGCCGCAGACCACCATGTGCGAGGTGAAGGAGCCCTGTTGGGGCTGGAGAGGCAGGTTGGGCACACCTCGTAGCGTGCCTTACGGGCCCGGCGCGGCGCAGCCCGGCGCGGGAGGCCATGACACCGGCGGTGCGGATCCACGGAGACCGCGGCGCACCGCGCCCCCTACCGGAACCGCCATTACGGCTACGGTTGTACCGGACCACGGTGCGCCCGGCGCTCCCGCTGCCGCACCCGGTCCTGTCACGAGCCGTGGCTCCGTGTCGCCGGTACTGGGAGAAGAAGGTAGTGAGCAGGGTGTTTGTGCAGGTCAGCGCGCTAGTACAGGGCACGGGGTAATCAGCATGCACATCGTCATCATGGGGTGCGGACGGGTGGGCTCCGCGCTCGCGCAGACCCTGGAGAGCCAGGGGCACACCATCGCTGTGGTCGACCAGGACCCGACCGCGTTCCGCCGCCTGGGCTCGTCCTTCGGCGGCCGCCGGGTGACCGGCGTCGGCTTCGACCAGGACACCCTGCGCGAGGCCGGCATCGAGGAGGCGGGTGCCTTCGCGGCCGTCTCCAGTGGTGACAACTCGAACATCATCGCCGCCCGGGTGGCCCGCGAGATGTTCGGTGTCGAGAATGTCGCGGCCCGTATTTACGACCCGCGCCGTGCCGAGGTCTACCAGCGCCTGGGCATCCCCACCGTCGCGACCGTCCGCTGGACGGCCGACCAGATGCTGCGCCGGCTGCTGCCGTCGGGCGCCGAGCCGCTGTGGCGCGACCCGAGCGGCGGCGTCCAGCTCGCCGAGGTGCACACCGCGGCCTCCTGGGTGGGGCACAAGATCAGCACCCTCCAGGAGGAGACCGGCGTCCGCGTCGCCTTCCTCACCCGGCTGGGCGAGGCGATGCTGCCGACCTCGCAGACGGTGTTGCAGGAAGGCGACCTGGTGCACGTGATGATGCGCACCGACGAGGTCGAGAAGGTCGAAGCGGCATTCGCCACGGGTCCTGAGGGGGCGCACGCATGAGGGTCGCAATCGCGGGCGCGGGCGCGGTGGGCCGTTCCATCGCGGGCGAGCTCCTGGAAAACGGTCACGAGATCCTGCTGATCGACAAGGCGCCGACCGCCATCTCGGTCGAGCGGGTGCCGCTGGCGGAGTGGCTGCTGGCCGACGCCTGTGAGATCACCTCGCTCGACGAGGCGGCGCTCCAGCGCTGCAACGTCGTCATCGCGGCGACCGGCGACGACAAGGTCAACCTGGTCGTCTCGCTGCTCGCCAAGACCGAGTACGGCGTGCCGCGGGTGGTCGCGCGGGTCAACAACCCGAAGAACGAGTGGCTGTTCAACGAGTCCTGGGGCGTCGATGTCGCGGTCTCCACGCCCCGTCTGATGTCGGCCCTGGTCGAGGAGGCGGTGAGCGTCGGCGACCTCGTACGGCTGCTGCGCTTCAGCCACGGTGACGCCAACCTCGTCGAGCTGACGCTGCCCCCGGAGGCCGCGCTGGCCGGTACCCGGGTCGGCGATGTCGAGTGGCCCGAGGACACCTCCCTGGTCACGATCATCCGCGGGACGCGGGTGCTCACGCCCAACAAGGAGGACGCGCTGGAGGCCGGTGACGAGCTGCTGTTCGTGGCGGCGCAGTCGCGCGAGGAGCAGCTGGAGGACCTGCTGTCGGTGCGGCGCGAGGACGCGTAGGCCCGGCGGAGGCCGGAAGCGAGGACGCGTAGCGCCCGGCCGGAGGCCGGGAAACGCCGGGGCCCGGGAACCAAGCGGTTCCCCGGCCCCGGCGTTTACGTGGGGCGTCAGGGGCGGTGGCGGCCGCCC
>NZ_JBHXFI010000005.1:0-66477 GCF_042724075.1 Streptomyces sp. NPDC127097
CACGGGTCCCGGCCCGCGCCCGTTGTCCGTGTGACGGCGGCTCATTCCCGGTCCGAGTACCGGTGCAGCACCCAGGCGGGCAGCGCGAACCAGCAGAGCATGAACCAGGCGACGAGTCCGGCGACGATCCAGGGGACGGCGGTGTCGTCCATCGCGATGCGCAGGATCAGCAGCAGTGCGGAGGCGACCGTCGCCAGGAGCAGCACGATCCCGACCATCGACAGCCGCGCGGCCCAGAGCACCGTCTCCGGCTTCAACCGGTGCCCGGTGACCAGCCGGTGGAAGGTCACCGTCCCGATCAGCGCACCGGTCGTGGCCGCCCCGAGCAGGACCGTCACCACGTAGATGGTCTGGTCGGTCTGACTGAGCGTGGGGAAGCGCGGGGTGAAGGCGACGGTGAGCAGGAACCCGAAGAGGATCTGCACCCCGGTCTGGATGACCCGCACCTCTTGCAGCAGCTCGTTCCACCGCCGGTCGGCACGCTCCTCCGGCGACTCGTGGCGTCCCTGCGAGGTGTCCCGCGGGCCCAGTGGAGTCACCCGGACTCCTGCTGCCGCTTGGCGGTACGGAACGCCAGCTCGTTGGCGTCCACCTCGATGCGTACCTCGTCCCCGTTCATCAGGGCGCCGTCGAGCAGCAGCCGCGAGAGCATGTTGTCGATCTCGCGCTGGATGGTGCGCCGCAGCGGGCGGGCCCCGTATTCGGGCTGATGGCCGCGGTGGGTGAGCCAGTCCACGGCGCCGGGGGTGAACTCCACGGTGATGTCCTGGGCGTGCAGCCTGCGACGGGTCCCGTCGAGCAGCAGCTCGGTGATCTGGCGCAGCTGGTCGTCGGTGAGCCGGCGGAAGACGATGATCTCGTCGAGCCGGTTCAGGAACTCCGGGCGGAAGTGCTCGCGCAAGGAACTCAGCGCCCGTTCCCGCGCCCCGTCGCCGGCCTCCGCCCCCGAGATGTCCGGGCCGAACCCGAGCACCCCGCGCCCGCCGCTGAGCGCATCGGACCCGAGGTTGCTGGTCATCACGATGACGGTGTTCTTGAAGTCGACCGTGCGGCCCTGGGAGTCGGTCAGATGCCCGTCGTCGAGGACCTGGAGCAGCATGTTGAAGACATCCGGGTGGGCCTTCTCCACCTCGTCGAGCAGCAGCAGCGAATAGGGGTGGTGGCGCACCGCCTCGGTCAGCTGGCCGGCGTCCTCGTGGCCGACGTATCCCGGGGGCGCGCCCACCAGCCGGCTGACGGTGTGCCGCTCCTGATACTCACTCATGTCCAGCCGCACCATGCGCTCCTCGCTGCCGAACAGCGCCTCGGCGAGCGCGCGGGCCAGTTCGGTCTTGCCCACGCCGGTCGGGCCGAGGAAGAGGAAGCTGCCGATCGGGCGGTCCGGGTCGGCGAGTCCGGCCCGGGAGCGCAGGATCGCGTCGGAGACGGCCGTCACCGCGTCGTCCTGTCCGATCACCCGGGTGTGCAGCCGTTCCTCCAGCTTGAGCAGCCGCTCCTTCTCCTCCTGGGTCAGACTGCTCACGGGCACGCCGGTCTGCCGCGACACGATCTCCGCGATGTCCTCCGCGGTGACCTGCACGATGTGGCAGTCGCTCGGCGGCTCCGCCTGACCGGCCTCGATCCGCGCGGTGAGGTCGGCGATCCGGTCCCGCAGCTCGGTGGCCCGTTCGTACTGCTCCGCGGCGACCGCCTGGTCCTTGTCCCTGACCAGCTGCTCCACCTCGCGTTCCAGATCGCGCACATCGGTGGCCTTGGCGCCCGTACGGAGCCGGACCCGGGCACCGGCCTGGTCGATCAGGTCGATCGCCTTGTCGGGGAGGAAACGGTGGGCGATGTAGCGGTCCGAGAGCTCGACCGCCGCCACCAGCGCCTCCTTCGTGTAACGCACCTGGTGATGGGCCTCGTAGCGGTCCTGTAGTCCGCGCAGGATCTCCACCGTGTCGGCGACGCTCGGCTCGGGCACCAGGATGGGCTGGAAGCGACGGGCCAGCGCGGCGTCCTTCTCGATGTGCCGCCGGTACTCCTCCAGCGTGGTGGCGCCGATGACATGCAGTTCCCCGCGCGCCAGGGCGGGCTTGAGCATATTGCTCGCTTCCAGGGAGCCGCCGTCCCCGCTGCCGCCGCCGGCCCCGACGACCGTGTGCAGCTCGTCGATGAAGACGATCAGCGAGTCGGGGTGCGCCCGGACCTCCTCGATGATGCCGTTCATCCGCTCCTCGAAGTCGCCGCGGTAGCGGGTCCCGGCGAGCACCGCCGTCAGGTCCAGGGCGACCACCCGACGCCCCGCCAGGGTCTCGGGGACGTCCCCGTCGGCGAGGCGCTGGGCCAGGCCCTCGACGATCGCCGTCTTGCCGACCCCGGCGTCGCCGACCAGCACCGGGTTGTTCTTCCCGCGGCGGGAGAGCACCTCGATGGTCTGCTCGATCTCCTCCCCGCGGCCGATGACCGGGTCGATCCGGCCCGCGCGGGCCAGGTCGGTCAGATCGCGGCTGTATTTGTCGAGCGTCGGGGTGTCGTGCTTCGGCGGGGCGCCGTGCTCGGAGCCCGGGTGCGGGGCCCCGTGGCCGCCCTGCGGGGTGGCCTGCGGCTCGAAGTGGGCGAGGTGGAGAATGCGCCCCGCCGCCGAGTCCGGA
The DNA here is from genome assembly GCF_042724075.1 of Streptomyces sp. NPDC127097. Classification (NCBI taxonomy): domain Bacteria; kingdom Bacillati; phylum Actinomycetota; class Actinomycetes; order Kitasatosporales; family Streptomycetaceae; genus Streptomyces; species Streptomyces sp. NPDC127097. The sequence goes on from NZ_JBHXFI010000005.1 coordinate 2,634, forward strand.
TTGGCCGCCAGGGCGTCCAGCACATGCTCCGGGCCGATGTACGAGGCACCGTTGTCCCGTGCCAGCTCGTGCGCGCTCAGCAGGGCCCGCTTGACCGCGGGCGTCACGGCGACGCTGGACTGTTTCGGGCCCGAACCGGCGGCCCGGTCGATCTCGGCCGCCAGCGCATCGGGGTCCGCCCCGGCGTGCTGGAGCATGCTGCGGGTCGGTTCGGACGCCAGGGCGGCCCGCAGCAGATGCTCGGTGCCGAGCTCCGGACTGCCGTGCTCGGCGGCGTAGGCGGCTGCGGAGGTCACCAGATCCCGGGCGGGGGCGCTCATCATGCGCGCGATGTCCGCCTGCCGGGGCATGGCCTTGCCCTGCTCACCGCCGGCGGACTGCCCGGAACCGAAGAAGCGCGCGAGGAAGTCACCGAACGGGTCCGGGCCGTAACCCTCCGGACCCATGAATCCATTGCTCATGTGTGTCCGTTCCGCTGTCACGGCGGTACCGCGACATGCTGCCTTGTCGGGTGCCTTGTGCTGTTGCCTGGTGGCTCCTGCCCTGCCGGGTGCCCGGGAGAGGCGACGCGACACGTCGTACGCGGCCCCACTGCTTCAGGATCAGGGCCAGCAACTCCATCCGCACCCGGGCGACGGGAGCCCCCGCCGGTGCCATACGTCCTGCCCCACCGGCACCACGGCCCCGCACGGCGGGCGGCCGCGGCGGCGAGGCTCCCCGGCACCGGCGGCAACGGCGTCACATCTCCTTGTGGAGACGGGTCAGATCGGCGGTCAGCGCGTCGAGCCAGATCACCGAGTCGAGCAGCAGCGCGGCCGAGACGGCGCGGGTCTCCGTGTCGGGGCTGTGATGCGGGATGGCCGGCGCGACCGCCAACAGGGCGCGGATGTCGAGTGGTTGCGGAGCGTCCCGGGGCGTGCCGTCGTCCGTGCAGAGGTGTTGGGCGAGGGACCGGTAGTCGGCCGCCGTCCGGTCGGCCGCGTGCCGCAGCCAGGCACCGACCTCCGGCGAGGCGATCCGGCCGGGGCGGCCGGGCAGCAGCCGTTCACCGCGCCGCGCGTCCTTCCCGGCGACCAGCAGCGCGGGCCAGTCCGGCTGTACGGCGTCCTCCCGCGGCTCGGACTGGTACTGGGCCAGGCTCTCCTGCGCGAGGACGAGAGCCCGGTTGAGGGCGAAGAGCTCGGTGCTGCCGGAGCGTTCGACGACCCGTGTGGTGGTGTGCCCGATGGTGTCGGCGATGGCCGAGCACAGCGCGGCCATGCTGCGGCGCACCTCGCCGCTCGCGCCCCGTGGCCAGGCCACCAGCCCGCACGCCAGCCCGATGAGGCTGCCGACCAGCACATCCACCAGCCGCACCGGCGCCAGCTGCCAGGTGACGGGGGAGACCTGGGCGAACAGCGTGGCGACGACCAGCGTGAAGCCGCCCTGCGCCCAGGCCAGCCCGCGCAGCGGCCCCGCGGTGAACGCCACCAGCATCACCACGGGCAGGATGACGGCGTACACCGCGGGCCGGTCGTGGACCAGCGCCAGCATCCCGCCGGCCAGCACCGCACCGACCAGCGTGCCGGTCAGCGCCTGCCGGACCGCGGACCAGGTCTCCAGGCTGGTGGTACGGGTCAGGGTGAGCGTGGCGAGCAGGACCCAGAAGCCGTGCTGGAGGTCCAGGAGACCGGCGATGGCCCGCGCCGCGGCAAGCCCGAGCGCGAACCGGCAGGCGTTCTGGAAGATCACCGAGCGCGGGGTGAGGTGCATGGTCAGCCGCTGCCACCACAGCTCGACGGCGCCGGCCCGCGCGTAGGCGAAGGTGTGCCCGGCGGGGTTCCGTTCGACGGTCCGGTCACCGAGCACCAGCCGGGTGGCCAGGACGAGGACGACGGCACAGTCGGCGGCCTGCACCACCTGCGACCGGCGCCGCAGATAGACCAGCCGGTCATCGGTGCTGAGCCGTTCCAGGGTGTCCACGGCCCGGTGGGCCCGGACGGGGGCCAGCTCCGCCTGGAGGGCCGTGGCGGACGGTCCCTCGCCGGGCCACAGCCGCTTCCTCCGCTGCCGCAGCGCCCCCGCTGCCTCCCGGGCGGCGACGCTGATGCCCTCCAGCAGCGTCACCGTCTCCGGCTGGTACGCCCGCTGCGGCCCGGCCCCGGTGTGCAGGGCGTCCAGCCGGGCCAGCAGGGTGCGGACGGACTCGGCGGCGTGCGCCATGGCCTTGTGGGCGACGCTGGGGGAGGCGGGCCGGTCGGCGGGCGGCACACAGGAGGGACGCAGTGCCTCCCCGGCCGTGCGCGCCTCGGCGAGCGCCTGTACGGGAGGGGGCCCGCCGTGGTGGTCCGCCAGACGCGCGGCGGCGTCCGCGGCGTCGGCCAGCAGCCGGCGGAAGGACGGGGTGGCCGGTTCGGGCATCACGAAACGCTCGCCCAGGGCGAGCAGGACCGCTCCCAGCAGGAAGCCGGACAACCGCTGCCCCAGGGTGTCCGGGGCGTACGGCGGGAAGCACGGCAGGATGTAGAACAGCTGCATCCCCGGTGCCGCCCCGGCGATCCGTGGGCCGGTGGTGCCCGCGTACGCCACCATGAAGCCGATGACGAGCATGCCGACGACGGCCGCCCAGGTCCGGACGGCGAGCAGGGTGCCCAGCGTGATCAGCACGAGCCCGGCGGGGAGCGCGGTGAGGACGGTCGTGGCGCGCTGCCGCCCGGAGCCCGGAATCCGGGCGAGCGCACCGAGCGACACCACGGTGAAGGTGGCGTAGACCGACATCACCGTCAGCCCGAGCCCGTAGCGGCACAGATAGAAGGCGGCGCAGGAAGCGACCGTCACCCGGACCGCGTTGCCCACCACCGTGTGGTGTCCCTGCACTCCGTGTTTGCCGTGCTCCAGCAGGTAGCGCAGCCTGCGCAGCCCGGCCCTGACGGGCCCGCCGGCTGAACGCCGCGCCCCGGCCCCCGGGGAAGCCTCCTGCTGCGGACTCACCTTTCCACTATTGGCCAGCGGGTCCGGGTCCGCACCGCGTGACGCCTGCCACCCCCACACCTCCCGCCCCGCGGCGCCCGGTACCGCGCCCGGCCCGCCTCCCCGCGGTGTTTCCAACCGACATAGCTCTAGCAGGAATGCCAAGAAGCGGAACGGGAGTTGGCGCTGAGCGGTCGGGCAGCGGACGGGCGCGGACCGTAGGATGCCGCACGTGACGGAGAAGAGGGCGGACGCCGCGGACCCCGGCGATGCCGAGCGACCGGCGCTGCCGGCGACCAGTTGGGCGGTACTGGGCCTGCTCTCCTTCGGCGAGGAGCTGTCCGGCTACGACCTGAAGAAGTGGTCCGACTGGTCGCTGCGCCTCTTCTACTGGAGCCCGTCCTTCAGCCAGATCTACGGCGAGCTGAAGCGCCTGGAGAAGGTCGGTTACGTCACCTCGCGGATGGTCGCCCAGGAAACCGGCAACCGCGACAAGCGCGTCTACGTGATCACCGACGCCGGAATGGCGGCCGTGCGTCACTGGGCCCGCGAGGCACCCGTGGAGCCCCCCGTCCTCAAGCACGGCGTGATGCTGCGGATGTGGCTGGGCCACCTGCTGGAGACCGACCGGATGCGCGACGTACTGGGCCAGCACCGCGACTACGCGGAGACCATGCGGCAACGCGCCGAGGTGGACGCCGAGGACACCCGCGACGAGGAGGCATGGGCCTACCCCGCCCTGGTCCAGAAGTGGTCGGAGCGCTACTACGCCGCCGAACGCGACCTGGCCGACGCCATGCTGGCTGATTTGGACGAGCGGGAGCGGCGGCGCTTTTAGGAGGTGTCCGGCGAGTCAGGGCGGGGCGCGAAGACCCTGCGCTGAGCCGACGAGGTGGCGGGCCTGGAGTGCGGCGGCGGTGCGATCCCTCTCGGGCGTGCCCCGCCTCACCCCGTGAGGACGCGCGCGCGGCAGTCGGCCGGCGTGCCCCAGGCGTCGCGCAGGGGGCGGGCCTTGCGGATCCAGAGGGAGAGGTCGAGCTCCTCCGTGTAGCCGATGGCGCCGTGCAGTTGGAGGGCGGTGCGCGCCGCGGCGTACCCGGCCTCGCCTGCCGCGACCTTCGCTGTCGCCACCTCCCGGCCCGCCGACGGGGCGCCGGCCGCCAGGGCCAGGGCCGCCGCATGGACCAGCGGCCGGGCGAATTCCAGTCCGATGAGGGTGTCCGCCAGGCGGTGTTTGACCGCCTGGAACGAGCCGATGGGTACCCGGAATTGGGTGCGCTGCCGGACGTAGGAGACCGTCGCCGCGAGCAGGGCGCGGCCGAGGCCGAGGGACTGTGCGGCGGTGAGCAGCCGGGCGACCTCGGTGGCGTGCGCGGCGGCCGCGGTCACCGCGGGGCCCCGGGCCAGCACCGTGCCGTCGAGCGGGCGGGCCAGACGCCGGGCGGGGTCGAGGGAGGACTGGACCGGGCCGTGGGTGTCCGTACGGGAGACCGTGTCGCCCCGTATGACGAGGACGGCATCGGCGGCGTCGGCGTCCAGGGCGTACCGGGCCGGGCCGTTGGCGTCCGGGGCGTACCGGTCCGGACCGGCGGCGTCCGCGTCCGGGGCGTACGGGCCCGCCCCGGCGCACAGGCTGAGGACGGCCCCTCCCGAGGCGATCCGCGGCAGCCATTCCCCGGCCTCCGTGTCCGCGCCGAGCCGCTCCAGGAGCACCGCCGCCGCCACCGTCTCCACCAGTGGTCCCGGGACGGCGTGGCGGCCCAACTCCTCGAAGGACAGCGTCAGTTCGACCGGTAGTAGCCCCGACCCGCCGTGCTTCTCCGGAACACCGAGGCCGAACACCCCCGCCCCGGCGATCCGCGTCCACAGCGCCCGGCCCGGCCGGTGGTCGCCGGCCGCCCAGGCCCGTGCCACGGCCGGGGTGCCGGACGCGCCCAGCATGCCGTCCAGTGCCTGTGCGAACTCCCGCTGCTCGTCGGTCAGGAGGAACCGCATCAACGGCGTCCCTTCGGCAGGCCGAGCAGCCGCTCGGCGATGATGTCGCGCTGGATCTCGTTGGTGCCGGCGTAGACCGGACCGGCGAGGGAGAAGGTGTAGCCCTCGGCCCAACTCCCGTGTGCGGGCGCCTCGTCGGCGTCGTCGGCGAGCATGCCGTACGGGCCGAGCAGGTCCAGGGCGGTCTCGTGCAGGGCCAGGTCCAGCTCGGACCAGAAGACCTTGTTCAGGCTCGACTCGGCGCCGAGGCCGCCCGCTTTCGGCTGTGCGCGACCGGGGGCGGCCCCCTCGTCGGACGCGAGCCGGGAGGCATGGGCGTAGGTGAAGAGCTGGTAGGCGCGGGCGCCGATCAGGGCGTCGGCCACCCGGTCGCCGAGGGCCGGGCCGGCCCCCTCGGGGGCCTCGTGCCACAGCGCGGCCAGTCGCTCGGCGGCCGCGGTGAAGCGGCCCGGACTGCGCAGCGTCAGCCCGCGTTCCTTGCCGGTGGTGCTCATCGCGATCCGCCAGCCCTGGCCCGGCTCGCCGATGACGTCCGCGTCGGGCACGAAGACCTCATCGAGGAAGAGTTCGGCGAAGGCGGGCTTGCCGTCGAGGCGGCCGATGGGGCGTACCGTCACGCCCGGTGCGTCCAGCGGGAACATCAGATAGCTGAGCCCCTGGTGCGGCCGGGCGGTGTCCGGGTCGCTGCGGAACAGCCCGAAGGCGCGGTCGGCGAACGCGGCGCGGGACGACCAGGTCTTCTGCCCGCTCAGCAGCCAGCCGCCGGCGGTCCGTACGGCGGCCGAGCGCAGCGACGCCAGATCCGACCCCGCCTCCGGCTCCGACCACGCCTGCGCCCAGATGACCTCGCCACGCGCCATGGGGCCCAGCACCCGGGCGCGTTGTTCCTCGGTGCCGTGCTCGAACAGGGTCGGGGCGAGCAGGCTGACGCCGTTCTGGCTGACCCGCCCGGGGGCGCCCGCGGCGTAGTACTCCTCCTCGAAGAGCAGCCACTGCCAGAGCGAGGCGCCCCGGCCGCCGTACTTCTCGGGCCAGGAGACGACCGACCAGCGGTCCGCGGCGAGTTGGTGCTCCCACTCCCGGTGGGCGGCGAAGCCTTCCGCGGTCTCCAGTGACGGCAGCGGGGTGGTGGGTACATTGCCGGCGAGCCAGGCGCGGGCCTCGGCCCGGAACTCCTCCTCGGCGGCGCTGAATTGGAGGTCCATCAGGCGTCCGCCCCCGGTGGGCAGGGGAGTGGCCCGGCACGCGGGGGCGTCTTGTCGTGGGCAGCGGGCATCGCCATCGCGCTCCTTCTCTAACAAGTGTTTGGTAGGTTAACGTAGCGCCATGAGCAGCGTCGAGGCCCCACCGCCGGCGAGTGCCCGCGCTGTTCCGTTACCGGACCGCCCGGACCCGGACCGGCCTGGAGACCATCCGCTGGAGGCTCGCGTATGACACCGCCCCCGTACGTGCCCGGCCACCAACTGCTCGACGGCCGGACCGCCGTCATCACCGCGGCCGCCGGAGCCGGAATCGGCGGCGCCACCGCCCGCAGGTTCCTGGAGGAGGGCGCCCATATCGTCATCGGCGATGCCCATGAGCGCCGTCTGAAGGAGAGTGCGGCGGCGCTGGCCGCGGAGTTCGGCGCCGGAAGAGTCGCCGCCCTGCCCTGCGATGTCACCGACGAGGGCCAGGTCAACGCCCTGCTGGGGCTGGCCGAAGAGCAGCACGGTCGGCTGGACATCGTGGTCAACAACGCCGGGCTCGGTGGCACCGCCGACCTCGTGGAGATGACCGACGCGCAGTGGAGCAAGGTCCTCGATGTGACGCTGAACGGCACCTTCCGCTGCACCCGGGCCGCCCTGCGCCGGATGAAAGCCACCGGCGACGGCGGAGTGATCGTCAACAATGCCTCCGTCGTCGGCTGGCGTGCCCAGCGGGGCCAGGCCCACTACGCCGCGGCCAAGGCCGGGGTGATGGCGCTGACCCGGTGCGCCGCGATGGAGGCCGCCGCGTACGGCGTCCGCGTCAACGCGGTCTCGCCCAGCCTCGCCCTGCACCCGCACCTGGTGAAGGTGACCACCCCCGGGCTGCTCGCGGAGCTCACCGAGCGTGAGGCGTTCGGCCGCCATGCCGAACCCTGGGAGGTCGCCAATGTCATCGTGTTCCTGGCCGGCGACTACGCCTCGTACATGACCGGCGAAACGGTGTCCGTCAGCTCCCAGCATGCGTGAGCCGCGGCGGCCGGACCCGGTACGCGCCACCGCCGGGTTCCGGTGCCCGCCACCGGCCGGGCGCACCGTACGGCCCCAGCAGTTCGCCGCCCGCACCCGCTGGCGCGACCACCTTGCGGAACCGGCCGGCACCTCCGCAGAATCTGACCAGGGAGACCACCATGTCCGAGGCATACATCGTTGACGCGGTCCGCACCCCGGTCGGCAAGAAGGGCGGCGGGCTCTCCGCCGTCCACCCCGCCGATCTGGGCGCCCATGTACTCACGGCGCTGATGGCACGCAGCGGCGCCGACCCCGCGGCCGTCGAGGACGTGGTCTTCGGCTGTCTGGACACGGTGGGACCGCAGGCCGGGGACATCGCCCGGACGTGCTGGCTGGCCGCCGGGCTGCCCGAGGAGGTGCCGGGCGTGACGGTGGACCGCCAGTGCGGCTCCTCCCAGCAGGCCGTCCATTTCGCGGCCCAGGGCGTCCTCTCCGGCACCCAGGACCTGGTGGTCGCGGGCGGCGTACAGAACATGTCGCAGATCCCGATCGCCTTCGCCAGCCGCCAGGCCGCCGCCCCGCTGGGACTGACCGACGGTCCGTTCGCCGGCTCGGAGGGCTGGCGGGCCCGCTACGGCGCGGCGCCCGTCAACCAGTTCCACGGAGCCGAACTCATCGCCGCCAAGTGGCAGATCTCCCGTGCGGAGATGGAGGAGTTCGCGCTCCGTTCGCACCGGCGGGCCGTCCGCGCCATCGACGAGGGCCGCTTCGACCGCGAGCTGGTCGCCTATGGGGACGTCACCACCGACGAGGGGCCCCGGCGCGGCACCTCGCTGGAGAAGATGGCCGCCCTGCCGCCGGTCGTCGAGGGCGGCCGGCTGACCGCCGCGGTCTCCTCGCAGGTCTCCGACGGCGCGGCCGCCATGCTCCTGGCCTCCGAGCGGGCGCTGGCCGACCACGGTCTCACCCCGCGCGCCCGTATCCACCATCTGTCGGTGCGCGGCGAGGACCCGATCCGGATGCTGTCCGCACCGATCCCGGCGACGGCCTACGCACTGAAGAAGGCGGGCATGTCGATCGGCGACATCGATCTGACCGAGATCAATGAGGCGTTCGCGCCCGTGGTGCTGGCCTGGCTGAAGGAGACCGGCGCCGATCCGGAGCGGGTCAATGTCAACGGCGGTGCCATCGCGCTCGGCCACCCGCTCGGCGCGACCGGCGTCCGGCTGATGACGACGCTGCTGCACGAACTGGAGCGCACCGGCGGCCGGTTCGGTCTCCAAACCATGTGCGAGGGCGGCGGCCAGGCCAATGTCACGATCATCGAGCGGCTCTGACGGCTCTGTACGACGACCCCCGTACGACGACCCCATGCACCTGGCCCTGGCCCTGGCCCGGCCGGAACCCGCTCCGGCCGGGCCGCACCGGCCCGCTCAGCCCGCCGCGCCCGGCGGCAGCCCGGCCAGTGTCCGGCGCGCCTCGGCCATGATCCGGTCGACGAGCTCCGCGCACGACGGCAGATCCTCGATCACCCCGGCGACCTGGCCGGAGGCCATCACCCCGAGATCGGTACGTCCCTCGACCATCGACGCCTTGAGCAGCATGGGGGTGTTGGCCGCGAGCAGCAGCTGGCTCCAGGAGAGGTCCTTGCCGTGTCGCATCGCCAGGCCGTCACGGACCATCTGCGCCCAGCTCAGACCGGACAGTTTCCGGAACGACGCGGCATGGCGGACCGCGCGGAGCAGCGTGGTGGCGCGCCCGGACCGCTCCAGCGCCTCGACCAGTTCGCTGCGCAGCATCCGGTGCGGCAGCCCGTCCACCTTCGTGGTGACGGTGATGTCCTTGACGGCCGCCGCCAGATAGCGGGCCTGGACGGCCGGCGGCACGGTGCTGTCGGACGTCAGCAGAAAGCGGGTGCCCATCGCGATCCCCGCCGCACCGTACGCCAGCGCCGCGACCAGCCCGCGGCCGTCGAAGAAGCCGCCCGCGGCGATCACCGGGATCCCGACCGCGTCCACGACCTGCGGGAGCAGCACGCTCGTGGCGACGTTCCCGGTGTGCCCGCCGCCCTCCCCGCCCTGGACGACGACCGCGTCCGCGCCCCAGGCCGCGACCTTCTCGGCATGGCGGCGGGCCCCGACGGACGGGATGACGACCACCCCCGCGTCCTTGAGCCGGGCGATCAGCTCACGGGAGGGGGCCAGGGCGAACGAGGCGACCCGTACGCCCTCCGCCACGACGAGCCGCACCCGCTCCGCCGCATCCCCCGCGTCCGCCCGCAGATTGACCCCGAACGGCGCGTCCGTACGGGACTTGACCTCGCGGACCGCCGCCCGCAGCTGCTCGACGGTCATGGTGGCCGAGGCGAGGATGCCCAGGGCGCCCGCGTTGGCCGCGGCGGAGACCAGCCGGGGTCCGGCCACCCACCCCATGCCGGTCTGCACCAGCGGGTGGCGGACGCCGACGAGCCTGGTCAGCGGGGTCTCGATACCAGTAGTGGCCGTCATGCCGGCGGCACCTCGCGGTCGCGCAGCCCGTCCGGGTCGAGGACCGTACGGATCAGCCGCAGTTCCGTGGCGGTGGGCTCCCGGGTGCACGGCACCTCGGGGAGCCGGGCGAGGGGGAACCCGGTGGCCGCCTGGACCTCCTCGGCGGTCACCCCGGGATGGACGGAGGCGAGCCGCATGGTCCGGTCCGGCGTCTCGAAGTCCAGGACGGCGAGGTCGGAGACCACCCGCGGAATGCGGTGGTAGCGGGTCGCGGACGGGCCGGCGGCGGCCGCGCTGTCGTAGCCGACCCCGCTGATCATGTCGACCTTCTCGACGAAGACCCGCCGCGAATGCTTCGGCACCCAGTAACTCACCGGATTATTGAGGGTGTTGACGGGAGCGCCGCGTACCCCGAGGAGCTGGCGGGCGGGCTGCTGCCAGTCGCCGATGCAGGAGATGTTCTGGTTGCCGAAGCGGTCGAGCTGGCTCGCGCCCATCATCACATGACGTCTGCCGCCGGTGACCATGGTGAGATGCCGGCGGTACGGCAGCCAGCCCTCGGCCTTCCCGTCGAGGCCCACCAGCGTCGCCTCGCCGTCGGTGAGCAGCAGATCGGGCGAGAAGGTGTGCTTGGCGAGCCGGGCGCCGATCGACGGGATCAGGCCCATCGGACTGGCGAGCACCTCGCCGTTGCCGCGCCAGGCGTCGGCGCAGGCGAGCACGCAGTACTCGGCGCGGGTCGTGGTGGTGGTCCGGCTCACGTCTGCTCCTCGTGCCAGGTCTCGACCGCGGACTGGTAACTCTTCTCGTCCCCGCGCAGGAACCGCTCGGCGAACTCCGGCCAGGGCGTGGTCGCATACAGCTTCTGGAATGCCTCGTCACGGCCGTAGTCCGGGACACAGGAGGTGAAGTGCGCGCCGTGCGGGGCCTCGACGACCCCGGTGACCGAGTGCCGGTTCACCAGCAGGGTCTGCGGGGCCGCGCCGGCGAAGTCGTCCACGAGCCGCTCGCAGGAGAGATAGGCGCGGTCCGCGGCCTCGCAGAACAGATCGTCGAAGTACGGGTCGGGGCCCAGGTACTGGCCGTTGCCGAGGCGGTCGGCGCGGTTCAGATGAACCAGCGCGGCGTCCATGCGCAGGGCCGGCACGGCGACCAGGGTCTCACCGTCCTCGTACGGTGAAGTGACGGTACGCAGGCCCGGGTTGACGCGCATCACATCCGAACCGATACCGGCCCGTACGGGCAGGAACGGCAGCCGGTTGGCGGCCGCGTGCAGGCCCCACATGAACATCGCCTCGTCGATCTCCATCAGCTCGAACGCCCCGCGCTGCCGGGCCGCGCGGAAGTGCGGTTCGAGGGGGATCGAGTCCAGCGTCGCGAACGCCGCGACCAGCTTGCGGATCCGGCCCGCGGCGGCGAGCAGGCCGACATCGGGACCGCCGTACGAGATCACGGTGAGATCGGTGAGGTCGGAGCGGAGCAGCGCCCGCACCAGCGCCATCGGCTTACGGCGCGAGCCCCAGCCGCCGATCCCGAGGGTCATCCCGCTGCGCAGGCGGCCGATGACGTCCTCGGGCGTCATGGTCTTGTCGGTCATCGCTCAGCCCTCCCTGTCCGGTGCGCCGTGCGGCGTCCCGAAGGTGTCGCGGACGCGGTCGGCGACCCCGCTGAGGTTCGCCTCGAAGGTGAAGCCCTGCTCGAAGCGGTAACTGCGCCGCACGTCGACCGGGTCGATGCCGTTGAGGGCGGCCTTGGCGAGCCGCAGGAGAGCGCCGTCCTTCCGCGCGATCTCCCGCGCCAGGTCCCGTGCGGCGGTGTGCAGTTCGGAGCGCGGGACGACCTTCCAGACCGAGCCGTGCGCATGCAGCTCGGCGGCGGTGGCGGTGCGCGAGGTGTAGTAGAGCGCGCGCATCAGATGCTGGGGGACCAGGCGCGCCAGATGGGTGGCCGCGCCGAGCGCGCCGCGGTCCAGCTCCGGCAGCCCGAAGGTGGCGTCCTCGCTCGCCACGATCGCGTCCGCGTTGCCGGCCAGGCCGATGCCACCGCCCAGACAGAAGCCGTGCACCGCCGCGACCACGGGCACCTCGCAGGCGTACACCGCCGAAAACGCCTCGGCACAGCCGTGGTTGGCGCCGATCAGGATGCCATGGCCGCCGGCCGCGGTGTCCCGCTGCATCTCCTTGATGTCGACGCCCGCGTTGAAGCCGCGGCCCGCGGCCGTCAGGACGACACAGCGGATGCCGGGGTCGTGGCCGGCCGCGCGCACCGCGTCGGCGAGGTCGTACCAGCCCTGTACGGGAAGGGCGTTGACCGGAGGGAAGTCGACGGTGATGACGGCGACGCCGTTGTCCGGTGTGGAGGTGGAGACACCCATGAGGCGATCAGCTACCTTTCCACCAAGCGTTTGTTAGGTAGCGAAGCTAGCAGCGGATCGCGCGCTGCGGGAGGGGTGCCGAATGAGCCTGACGCTCGATCTGACCGGACGGGTGGCCGTCGTCACCGGTGGCACCCGGGGCGTCGGCGCCGGCATCGCCCGGGCGTTCCTTCAGGCCGGCGCGGAGGTCGTGGTCTGCGCCCGCCGGCCGCCGGACACCCCCGTCACCGCGGCCGGCCGCACCGCGCACTTCCGTCCCCTCGACCTGCGCGACCCGGCCGCCGTCCGAGCCTTCTTCCCGGAGGTCGCGGCGGCGCACGGCGGGCTGGACTGCCTGGTCAACAACGCCGGGGGCACCCCGTACCGGCTGCTCGGGCAGACCGCCGCCGAACGGCACGCCCGGGTCGTCGAACTGAACCTCCTGGCGCCGCTGAACGCCTCGCTCGCCGCGTACGAGGTGCTGCGTGACCGGCCGGGCGGCGGCTCGGTCATCATGATCGGCAGCGTCAGCGGCACCCGTCCCTCGCCGGGCACCGCCGCCTACGGCGCGGCCAAGGCCGGCCTGGACCAACTGGCCCGCTCGATGGCCGTCGAATGGGCCCCCAGGGTCCGGGTCAACACCCTCGTCCTCGGCATGGTGCGCACCGAACTCGCCGCTCTGCACTACGGAGACGAAGCGGGCATCGCCGCTGTCGGCGCCACCGTCCCGCTCGGCCGGCTCGCCGAACCCGCCGAGATCGGCGACGCCTGCGTCTTCCTCGCCTCCGACCGCGCCGCGTATCTGACCGGCGCGAGCCTGCTCATCCACGGCGGCGGCGAACGCCCCGCCTTCCTCGACGCCGCTACGGTCAACCACCCCGGCGCCCCCGAAGCCACCGAGGAGATCCGCCATGACGGAACAGGAGACCTGACATGACCGGCACCGGCATCTGCGCGGGACGCGTCGCCGTCGTCACCGGAGCGGGCCGCGGCCTGGGCCGCGCCCATGCCCTGGCCCTCGCCGCGGAAGGAGCGGCAGTCGTGGTGAACGACCTCGGAGTGGCGCCCGACGGAGCCGGCGCCTCGGCCGGACCGGCCCAGCAGGTCGCCGACGAGATCCGCGCCCACGGCGGCCGGGCCGTCGCCCACACCGGCGACATCACCACCACCGACGGCGCCGCCTCGCTCGTCACCACCGCCCTGGACACCTTCGGCCGCCTCGACGCCCTCGTGAACAACGCCGGGTTCCTGCGCGACCGGATGCTCGTCAACCTCGACGAGGACGACTGGGACGCCGTCGTCCGGGTCCATCTCAAGGGCCACTTCCTGCCGTTGCGGCACGCCGCCGCACACTGGCGCGCCGAAACCAAGGCCGGCCGCACGCCCGACGCCCGGATCATCAACACCGGTTCGGGCGCCGGCTTGCTCGGCAGCATCGGCCAGGGCAACTACTCCGCCGCGAAGGCCGGCATCATCGGCCTCACCCTCGTCGCCGCCGCCGAGATGGCCCGCTACGGCGTACAGATCAACGCCATCGCCCCGGCCGCCCGTACCCGGATGACCGAGCAGACCTTCGCCGCGACGATGGCGGCGCCCGCCGACGGGGAGTTCGACGCGATGGCCCCGGAGAACGTCTCCCCGCTGGTCGTCTGGCTGGCGTCCGCCGCCAGCGCCGGCGTCACCGGCCGCGTCTTCGAGGCCGAGGCGGGCCGGATCACCGTGATGGAGGGCTGGCGCCCCGGCCCCACCGCGGACAAGGCAGGCCGCTGGACCCCCGCCGAGGCGGGCGAAACGGCCCGCGAGCTACTGGCCGCGGCGGAGGCCCCGCGGCCGGTGTACGGCGCGCGGTGACGGGGCCGGCGGCGGGTAGCGAACTGGCTGCGGGGCAAGGGGGTTTGGGTTGCGTCAGGCGGCGTCCTCCGCCGCCACGCCTCGTGCCCGCAGCCGTGGTCGGCGGATGGCGAGCAGGCCGAAGGCGCCGAGGAAGGCCAGTGCGGACGTGCCGCGCAGGACGGACTCGATGGCGGGGCCGTCGGCGGCCGCGGTGGTGGGGGAGCCGCTGACGGCCTCCAGTACCGTCGCCGCGATCGTCACGCTCACCGCACCGAACAGCACCAGCGACGTCAGCACCAGACCCGACGCCGCGCCGGTCCGCTCCGCGGGGACATGCGCCTGGGTCGCCACATTCGTCAGCGCCCATCCCAGCCCGATGCCCACCCCGCAGATCACGAAGACCACCGCGTACCAGCCCAGGGGCCGCACCCAGGTCAGTGCCAGCAACCCGGCACCGCTGGTGAGCATGCCGCAGGCCATCAGGGTCTCGGCATGCCAGCGCAGCGCCAGGTGCCCGGCGCGGTAACTCGCGGCTCCGACGCCGCAGGAGAGGGCCAGGAAGATCAATCCGGCCTGGGACGGCGACAGTCCCCGTGCCTGCTGTAGATAGAGCGCCGAGAGCACCGCGATCAGGCAATAGACCACATTCGACAGCGAGCCCGCGAGGGTGATCACATCGAACTTCACATTGCGGAACAGCGACAGCTCGATCAGCGGCTCCGGCGCCCGCCGCTCCACCGCCAGGAACAGTACGAGGAAGGCGACACCCAGCGCGAAGGTGGCCAGGGTGGGTGCGGAGGCCCACCCCCAGCCCGGCCCCTGGTCGACGGCGAGCATCAGACATGCCAGACCGAGGGCGACGGTCGCCGCGCCGGGAAGATCGAGACGGCGGGTAGCCTGCGCGTCACGGCTCTCGGGGACGAAGCGCAGCACCAGCAGCGTGGCCGTCAGGCACACCGGCACGTTCAGCAGGAACACCGCGCGCCAGCTGACGTGTTCGGCGAAGACACCCCCTACGAACGGCCCGAGGGCGGTGCCGATGGAACTGAACGCGAGCACCGTCCCGACCGCGGGCGCCTGCCGCGCGTCCCGGAAGTAACTGGTCACCACGGCAACGGACACCGGGAAGATCAGCGCCGCACCGGTCCCCTGCACCACGCGCGCGGCGACGAGCCAGGGGGCGTTCTGTGCGGCGCTGCACACCACCGACATGACGGCGAACACGAGCAGGCCGATCACGATGACCCGCCGTCGCCCGTGCACATCGGCGGTCCGGCCGCCGACGATCATCAACGCGCCGATGGCCAGCATGTATCCGCTGACCAGCCACTGGAGGTCGGTCGAGGAGGTCCCGAAGTCGCGGGCGATGACCGGCAGCATCAGATCGAGCGCGAACCAGTCCATCTGCACGATGAGCATGGACAGCGCGGCAGCGGCGATCACTGCCCGGTCCTGGCGCGAGAAGGAGCCGTCCGAAACGGCCTCCTCGACCTTGTTCGCCACGCGCACTCCTCTGCGTTCCGCGGAAAGTGCCGAGCGGTGATGCCTCTGCGTCTGCATCTGCTTCGAACGGCTGCGTCGTGGCTGGTCGCGCGGTTCCCCGCGCCCCTCCGGGCGCACCACGCGCCGGTCCGCGCAGCCGTTCCGCTCCAGGATAGAAGTCGGTGTCCGGGGCCGCACGGCGGCGGAGTCGTGGGTCGCGTCCTGCTGGGCGGCGCCTGGTGCGGCCTCGGGAGTCAGCCCGCCGGCGGGGTCAGGCCGGCGGCGTCGGCGGCCCGGGCGAGGAGTTCGGTGAGCATGGCGGAGGTGAGCCGGCCGGTGAACGTATTGCGCTGGCTGGGGTGGTAGCTCCCGAACACCTGGAGTGCGCGCCGCTGCCCGGTGGCGGGCAGGGGCAGCCGCACCCCGTGGCCGAACGCGGGGCGGGGCCGGGGGAGCGGCCACCCCGTTTCGCCGAGTACGGGCAGCAGCGCCTGCCAGCCGAAGGCGCCCAGGGCCACGACCGCGCGCAGGCCAGGGCTGAGGAGTTCCAGTTCCGCCGACAGCCACGGCCGGCAGGTACGGCGCTCGGCGGGCGTCGGCCGGTTCGCCGGCGGCGCGCAGTGCACCGGTGCGGTGACCCGTACCCCGTACAGCTCCAGTCCGTCGTCCCGGTCCGTCGCGGTGGGCCGGGAGGCGAGGCCGACCGCGTGCAGTGCGGCGAACAGGAAGTCGCCGGAGGCGTCCCCGGTGAACATCCGGCCGGTGCGATTGCCGCCGTGGGCGGCCGGCGCCAGGCCGACGATGGCCAGCGCCGCGTCCGCCGGCCCGAACCCCGGGACGGGGCGGGCCCAGTACTCCTGGCCCCGGAACGCCGCGCGCGGCTGTGCGGCGGTCTCCTCGCGCCAGGCCACCAGCCGGGGGCAGGCCCGGCAGCGGACCAGCTCCGCGTCCAGCTCCGCGAGCCCACCGCAGCGCCCCGCGTGATGGGCGGGGAAGCCGCTCTCGTCCGTGCCCGGCGGTGAACCCTCCGCCTCGGTGTCCTCCATCCCTCCACGCTAGAGGACCCGGGACCCGCATGGAGTGTCTGCGCCCGCGCCACGACTGCCCTGATGGCGCGGTGTCACCACGGGCGCGACCTGCGCCACTCCACTTCTTCGGGCGTCATCGGGGCGAGGATGCGGTAGACATCACCGATCCGCAGATCGTCCGGTGTGGCGTACTTTCCATGGGCCCGGATGACCCTGACGGACACCTGCGAGGTGGGCTGCCAGTAGACGCGGTAGTACGGCGCCTGCGAGGGGAAATCCGGAACCTCCACGAGGGGGGTGCCGCGGTTCTCCAGAAGCCTGCGGAGTTTCTCGAAGCGCAGCCGGCGGTCGAACCGCCCGTACCGGGAGCGGAGCGTTTCGCCGACGACCTTTCCGCCCCGCGCGAGCCGGTGCACCTGGAGGGTGAAGTGGTGGCCGATCCATGGGGCGTCGGCGGAGGCGCGCTGCCAGGAGAACTCCGCCAGACCGTAGTCGCGCCACATGTAGGGATCGTCGGAATCGGTCGGGGGGTTCTCGGCGTACTCCGTGCCCAGGACCTGGGTGACCTCGTCGGGGGAGGCCGTCGGCGGGGCGCCGAGCAGCGTTCCGGTGGTGACCACGTTCAGGTAGAACGCGAGGGAATAGGGGGTCAACTGCCGCTCCTGGAACGGGGAAAGGGGAGCCCTCATGACCGGCTGCGGACAGTGCGCTGCCGCCGGGCCCGTCAGGCGCGTGACGGAGACGGGGTGGATGGCCGCCATCAGGGCAATTGTCGCAACGTGACATTGTACGCTGGCAGTTCGCGGCAACTCGGAGGAGCACGATGGGTGAACTCAAGCATCGCAGCCTGATCACCGCTCAGGAGCGGCTCCGCGATCAGGTCGCCCATCAGCTGCGTGCGGCCCTTGTCGCGGGCGAACTCCGCCCGGGATCGGTCTACTCGGCCCCGGGGCTCGCCGCGGACTTCGGGGTCTCCGCCACCCCGGTGCGGGAGGCGATGCTCGACCTCGCCCGGGAGGGGCTGGTCGAACCGGTCCGCAACAAGGGCTTCCGGATCACCGAGGTGAGCGAGCGCGACCTCGATCAGTACACCGAGATCCGGGCCCTGATCGAGGTGCCGGTCGTCGGCCTGGTCACCCGCACCGCCGGCCGCGCACAGCTGGAAGCCCTCCGCCCGGCCGCGCTGGAGATCGT
The DNA here is from genome assembly GCF_042724075.1 of Streptomyces sp. NPDC127097. Taxonomy (NCBI): domain Bacteria; kingdom Bacillati; phylum Actinomycetota; class Actinomycetes; order Kitasatosporales; family Streptomycetaceae; genus Streptomyces; species Streptomyces sp. NPDC127097. The sequence goes on from NZ_JBHXFI010000005.1 coordinate 20,152, forward strand.
CGCGGCGGCCCGTGCGCACGACCTCATCGGCTATCTGGAGGCCGACCGCCGCTTCCATCTCGCACTGCTCGGCCTCGGCGGCAATGACCGTCTCGTGGAGACCGTCGGCGATCTGCGCAAACGCTCCCGTCTCTACGGCCTGACCCGGCTCGACGAGCGCGATCAACTGCTGCCCTCCGCCGAGGAGCACGCGGAGCTGCTCGATGTGATGCTGACGGGCGATGCCGAGGCGGCCGAGTCCTGTATGGCCCGCCACCTCGGTCATGTCCGCTCGCTGTGGGCCGGCGACGGGGACGAGCCGGTGGTGCCGCGGCCGCACCTGCCGGGCGTGCGCCGGGCCTGAGGGGCCGCCGGCCCAAGCTCTTCAGGAGAGGAGGCCGGCCATCCACTCCTCCACACCGTCGGCGGTGCGCGGCAGCGCCGAGGACATCAGCCGTGCCCCGTCCGCCGTGATCACCAGATCGTCCTCGATACGGATACCGATCCCGCGCAGTTCGCGGGGCAGGGTCTCGTCGTCCGGCTGGAGATAGAGCCCCGGTTCGACCGTGAGGACCTGTCCCTCCGTCAGTACGCCGTCCAGATACTGTTCCGCGCGGGCCCGGCCGCAGTCGTGTACGTCGAGGCCGAGCATATGTCCCGAACTGCACAGCGTGTAACGCCGGTACAGACCGCTGTCGGGGGCGAGTGCCTGCGCCGCCGGGACGGGCAGCACACCCCAGTCGGCCAGGCCCTCGGCCAGGACGGTCACACAGGCCCGGTGGAAGTCGCGGAAGCTCGCCCCCGGTTTGAGGGCCGCGATGCCCGCGTCCTGCGCGGCGAGCACCAGCTCGTACACCCGGCGCTGCACCGGGGAGAAGCGCCCGGACAGCGGCAGGGTTCGGGTGAGGTCCGCGGTGTAGAGCGAGTCGGTCTCCACGCCCGCGTCGAGCAGCAGCAACTGGTCCGGGTCGAGCGGACCGTCGTTGCGGATCCAGTGGAGCACACAGGCGTGGGCGCCGGCGGCGGCGATGGTCTCGTAGCCGGTGCCGTTGCCCTCGGCGCGGGCGCGCAGCTGGAAGACCCCCTCGATCCAGCGCTCCCCACGGGGGTGGCGCAGCGCGGTGGGGAGGGACCGCACGACATCCTCGAAACCGGTGACGGTGTGATCGACGGCCTGCTGGAGCTGTCCGATTTCCCAGGCGTCCTTCACCAGCCGCAATTCGCTGAGCGCACAGGCGAGTTCGGGATCGCGGGAGGCCACCCGGTCGGCCGTGTGGTGCACCAGGTCGTCCAGGTGAGCGCAGCGGATGCCGGTGAGGTGCGCGGCCTCGGTGAGGTCGGGGCGGCGGCCCACCCAGAACTCTCCGTACTTGCGGTCCCGGTAGAACTCCCCGCTGCCGTCCCGCGGTGAGCGCGGCCGTATGTACAGCACCGCCTCGCCGTCCGGCTCCAGGACCAGCACATGGCCCGGCTGGTCCTCGCCCGTCAGTCCGGTCAGCCAGGCGTAGGCGCTGTGCGGCCGGAAGCGGTGATCGCAGTCGTGGGAACGTACCGTCAACTCGCCTGCGGGGACCAGCAGTCGCTCGCCGGGGAAGCGGGCGGTGAGCCGGGACCGCCGGTCGGCGAAGAGCGCGAATCCGGGGACGCGGGAGCCGGCGGGGAGCGGGGTGGCGGCCCACTGGCCGGTCATGAAGTCGGCGAGGGCGTCCGAGACCGGCAAGTCATGGCTTCCGGTGTGGAGTTGGGTGGTGCGCGAGGTCATGTCGACGCCTCCGGGAAAGATGGGTTCTGAAGCCTTGTCAGTGCAATTTCACATTACTATGTTATAGGTCACACCTCGTGGAGTGAAGGCCCACACCCCCCACCCCCCACACCCAACCCCCCACCCCCTCTCGGAGGTTCAGGTGTCACATCCGCATTCGCCCACACCGCGCAGGATCCTGCTGGCCGCGACACTCGTCACGGCCCTCGCCCTGCCGGTCGTCCAGTCGGCCCAGGCCGCGCCGCACGCGTCGGCCACCCCCGCACAGCAGCTCGGCCGGCGAGCTGCCGCACCCACCCCCAACCCCTTCGACCAGGTCCAGCGCCTCGCCAGGACACCGAAGTTCACCCCGGAACCGGCGCCGGCACCCCGCTCCCTCACCGAGCGGGGCCGGATACCGGGCCCGCAGACCAGACCCGCCGCCGCCCTGCCGCGCGGCTCCAGATCCGTCGTCGCCCCCTGCACCCTCGACGGCATCACGAGGCTGAGTCCCGAACAGTTCGCGGACTTCCTCGCCGACCCGGCCGTCACCGCCGACGACTGTCTGCGCAAGCTCGTGTGGACCTGGGACGCCCGGCTCGTGCCCGTCATGTCCGACGCCCATGTCCAGGCCGTGGCCCGTCGCATCACCGGACTGGCCGCCGCCCACGACGGCAAGAACTCCAGCCATCTGTACGAGATGTTCACCTACCTGCACGCGGTCGCCTACCAGGACTTCTCGCACGACGAGATCGACACCACCGACGGCCCCACCGTCGACGCCATCCGCCGCGCGGTCGACGCCTTCGCCGCCGCGGCCCGTACCTTCGACGTCACCCGCACCAACGCCGACACCCTGCGCGAGGCCCTGAACGCCGCCAGCGCCCCCGGGCTGCGACAGCATCAACTCGGCCTGATCCGCAAGGTCCTGGCGACCATGGACCCCTCGCACACCGCCACCCACAAGGACCCGTCATGGGGGAACGCCGCCCTCGCCGCGCTCTCCGTCAACTACCTGGGCGTCTACCCCGGCAACAAGGACACCGCCTTCCAGGCCGCGGTCACCAACGACCCCGGCTATCGCGCCGTCTTCAAGGGCTTCGTCGGGTACACCCACCTCAAGGGCACACCCAACGCCTGGGTCGTCCGCGACGCCCTGAGTGAGTACGGCCGCTTCGGTGAGATCGCCTCGCTCAAGCCGGGCATCATCACCGACCTCGGCACGCTGCTCCCCACCACCGTGCGGAACTACGGGGAGGGCAGCGAGCCCTGGGCCAAGGTCGCCGGCTGGCTCAACTACTTCGAGGCATGTGCCCCGTACGGGGTGTGCAAGGCGGACATCGAAAAGCGGATCTTCCCGCGCACCTACTCCTACGACAACGGCGCCATCAAGGTCCGCACCGCCCTCGACCGCGCCACCGTCGACCAGCTCTACTATGCGTCCAAGCAGGTCAGGGCACAGTTCCACCGGGTGGTCGGCACCACGGAACCGCTCGCCGGCGACCCCAACACCACCCTGAACATCGTGCTGTACGCCTCGCGCGCCGACTACGAGGTCTACCACCCGCTGCTCACCGGCATGGGCACCAACAACGGCGGCGTCTACATCGAGCGCGGCGCCACCTTCTACACCTACCAGCGCCGCGTCCCCCAGGACTCCACCCTCACCCTCGAAGAGCTCTTCCGGCACGAGTACGTCCACTACCTCAACGGCCGTTTCGCCGTCCCCGGCTTCTTCGGTGAAGGCCCCTGGTACCAGGGCGACCGCACCACCGCCATGGACGAGGGCAGCGCCGAGTTCTTCGACGGCTCGACCCGGGACGACGGGATCGCCGTACGCCGGTCCCTCGTCAAGGGCATCATCGCGGACACCGCGGGCGGCGGACCGCGCATGAGCGTCAACCAGCTGCTGCACGCGACCTACGACGGTGACGGCTTCCGCTTCTACAACTACGCCGGGACGTTCTTCGAGTTCCTGTGGCGCGACTACCCGGCGAAGCTCCAGGAGATGTACCGCCACCTGCGCGCCGACGACCCGGCCGGGTTCGATTCCTGGCGCAACCGCATGGGGTCCGACCAGGGGCTCCAGCAGCAGTACGACGCCTTCCTCGACGCCCAGATCGCCATCGTCGACGACCTCTACGTGCCCAGGACGGCCTTCGTCCCCAACGGCTCCCTGAAACTGTCCCGCCCCGCCGACGTCCAGAGCGCCTTCACCGCCGCCACCGCCAGCCGGCCCACCTGCAAGGACGGCGGCGACCCGGCCTACGGCCGGTTCCTCTGCACCGGCCGGATCACCGCCAACCTCAGCAACTCCGGCAGCCCCGACCAGAACTTCAAGGACATGGCAGAAACGGTCGATTACTTCCTCCTCGACCGTGCCGAGCCCGCGGCGAACAACTTCGCCGATATGAACTGCTCCTTCGGCCCCACCGAGATCTGGTCCTCGGGCAAGGCCGGCACCGCGGACTTCAGCTGTGAGGGGCCGCTGCGGAGGTGACGGACCCGCCACCTCCGGTGCACGGCCCGTCGTCGGCAGGGCGGGCCGTGTCCGGAGGGGCGCCGAGGATGTCGAAGCTGCCGGTGAGACCGACGGCGTCCAGCGTGCGCAGGAAGCGGGGGTCGGTGATTACCAGCGAGAGCCGGCCGCCGTGTGCACGGGCACGGCGGCGGGCGCGGCACAGCACCCCGATACCGCCGCAGTCGAGGAAGTCCACCCGGCTCAGATCCAGGACCATGTGCGGACGGTCCCCGGCCGTCACCGGGTCGAGGCGCCTGTTGGTGCGCGCCGCGCTGGGGTAGTCGAGCTCTCCGAAGAGTGTGACGACGATCGGCGCGCCCACAGGGGGCTCGCGCCTAGGTGTCGTCGACTGCCGCATGGTCCTCACCTGTCCGCACGATTCCGGCCTCCGGGCCGCTGTCACCATCAAAGGCGGCGAGCGCTCCGGGCAGGAGGGCCGGGCGGGCCACGACCGATAGGGCCCTTCGGCCCCTCAGTCCTCGGGCAGGTCCAGCCGCCGGGACGTACCGGGCGCGAGGGAGAACGAGCGGTCGCGCAGGTTCACCCGCACCGCGGCGTTCTCGGAGGCCGGTACCGAGATCCGTACCTGCTCGGCACGGATGCGCAGATCGATGTCCCAGTGCCGCCGGTAGCGGAAGCGCACCCCGAACTTGGAGAGCTCGCGCAGCGGTGCCGGATCGAGCCAGAGTGCCTGGTCACGGGTTTCCAGCCCGGTCATCCCGCGCTGGACGAAGTCCAGGGTGCCGGCCATCGCGCCCAGGTGGATGCCCTCCGCCGTGGTGCCGCCCTGGACGTCCGCCACGTCCCCGGTCAGGGCCTCCTCGCAGTACGTCCAGGCGTCGGGACGGTGCACCCGGGCCAGCACCCAGGCATGGACCAGGGCGCTGAGCGTCGAACCGTGGCTGGTGCGGTGCAGGTAGTAGTCGACGGTGGCGTGCCAGGTGTCCTCGTCGAGGGGGTAGCCGAGCCGGCGGAACACCGAGGCGAGCTCCGACGGGGCGAAGAGATAGCCCAGCATCAGGACGTCGGCCTGTTTGGACGCCTGGTAGCGGTTGACCGTGTCGCCCTCCGCCTCCAGGATCCGGTCCAGCCGGCGGATGTCGCCGTAGCGCTGCCGGTATCCGTGCCAGTCGAGCTCGGCGAGCTCCCCGTACCCGGCGAACTGGCTGATCACCCCGCGGTGGTAGGGCACATGGAGCCGGTGCGCGATGTCCTCCCAGCGCTCGGGTTCCTCCGGGGCGAGCTGAAGCTGTTCGAAGAGCTGCCGCTGATGGGGCTCGGGCAGCGTGCGGCACAGGTCGAGCGCGCGCATCAGCACCCAGGCGGCCGTGACATTGGTGTAGGCGTTGTCGTCCACCCCCGGTTCGGCGGCGTCGGGATAGCCGTCGTGGTACTCGTCGGGACCGACCACCCCGCGGATGCGATAGCGGCCGAGGGAAGCGTCCCAGTCCGCGGCCGCGGCCCAGAAGCGGGCGATCTCCAGCAGCATCTCCGCACCTCTGGTGTGCAGGAACTCGGTGTCGCCGCTGGCCTGTCCGTACTGCCACACGTTGTAGGCGATCGCCGACCCGACGTGGTGCTGGAGCCGGGAGTGGTCGGGCAGCCAGTGCCCCGAGCGCGGATTGAGATGGAGCTGCTGGGTCTCCTCGCGGCCGTCGCCCGCGCTCTGCCACGGGTACATCGCCCCGGTGCGGCCGGCCTCCCGCGCCGCGTGGCAGGCCGCGGGCAGCCGCCGGTAGCGGTAGTCGAGCAGCGCCCGGGAGACCTGCGGGAGATGCAGGTTCAGGAACGGCAGGACGAACAGCTCGTCCCAGAAGACGTGCCCGCGGTACGCCTCGCCGTGCAGGCCCCGGGCCGGCACCCCGACGTCCAGCTCGGCGGTGTGCGGCGAGAGGGTCTGGAGCACATGGAAGAGGTGCAGCCGCAGGATCCGGCCCGACTCCCCGGGGACCTCCAGCTTGGCCTGCCGCCACAGGTTCTCCCAGGCGCGGCGGTGGGCGGCGCGCAGCTGCCGGAAGTGCGGGGCGAGGGCCACCGCGTCCACGGCCGTGTGGCGCGGGCTCTCGATCGCCGGGTCGCGGGAGGTGTAGAGCGCCACCGTCTTGTCGACGACCGCGGGGGAGCCGGGCTCAACCGGCAGTATCAGGGTGTGGAACGCCCGCAGTGCGCTCAGCTGCGGCCGGGCTACCCCGTTGTGGCCGCCCGGGACCCGGGTCCGGGCGGCCAGCGCGATACGGATGTCCGAGTCGAGGGTGCGGCAGCTCAGCCACACCGTGTCCGGCTGCTCGGCGCCGGTCTCCCAGCCCGTCAGATGCTGGTCCGCCAGACCGCGGTAGCGCGCCACGCCGGCATTGCGGACCGCACCGTCGATCCCGGCCTCCACCTCCACCGCGCCCGTCCACCCGTCGGACGCGAAACAGGTGCGCAGCGCGGCCAGATGAGGCTCGCCCATGTGCACCAGACGGCACTGCTCCACGGTCAGCCGCCGTCCCGCCTCGTCCTCGTAGACCGACCAGCGGGTCAGGGTGCCGTGCCGCAGCTCCAGCGTCTGCCGGTGCTCCGTCAGATACGGGTGGTCGGGGGAGAGCCAGGGGCCGGGGGCCGCGTCGGCGGGGCAGATCCGGTAGCGCAGCGGCAGCCAGTTGGGCAGGTTGACCATGTCCTCGTTCTCGACGGAGCGGCCCGCCACGGTGGAGAGGAGCCGGTTGTAGCAGCCGGCGGCATAGGTGCCCGGGTAGTGCACGGGCCCGGAGAGCGTCTCGGACGCCGCGCCGCGGGTGGCGAAGTAGCCGTTGCCGAGGGTGCACAGGGTTTCCCGCAGCCGTTCGGTGTCCGGGTCGTACCCCTCGTACGACCAGGTCCAGGCGTGGGTCATCCGCCCGCTCCCGACGTCAGCAGCTCGCCCGGGTCGGCCACGACCACATCGGCGCCGCGGCGGCGCAACGCGGTGGCGCTGTACGGGCCGGCCGTCCGGTCCACGCCCACCACCAGGCCGAATCCGCCGCGTCGGCCGGCCTCAACCCCGGCCAGTGCGTCCTCCACCACGGCGGTGTCCTCGGGCGGTACCCCCAGCAGCCGGGCCGCTTCCACGAAGAGCGCCGGGTCCGGTTTCCCCGGCAGGTGCAGCCGGTTCGCCTCGTTGCCGTCCACCACCGCCTCGAAGAGTGGGCGCACCCCGGCCGCGGACAGCAGCTCGGTGGCATGGCGCGAGGCAGAGACGGCGGCACACGGCACCCCCTGGCGCCGCAGCTCCTCCAGCAGGCGCACGGTGCCGGGGAAGGGGGCGACGGGGTGGTTCCGCAGACGTTCGCTGAACAGCTCTTCCTTGCGGGCCGCGACGGCGCCGACGGTGCCCGTGCCCGGCGCGTCGTCCGGGGCGCCGGGCGGCAGGTCAAGGCCCCGGGAGCGCAGGAAGGCGGCCGCGCCGTCCTGCCGGGACCGGCCGTCGACATGGCGCAGATAGTCGTCCACCGGGTCGAAGGGACGCTGCCCGCCCACGGCCGCGAGGCAGGCGTCGAAGGCGCCCTTCCAGGCCGCGGCGTGTACCGCGGCGGAGTCGGTGATGACCCCGTCGGTGTCGAAGATGACGGCCCGCACGGAGTGCAGGCAGGCCGCCAGGGACGGCGCGCCGGTCATGGTGACGATTCCGTTCGTCGGTGTCCCTTCCATGGCACCACGGCTGCGGTCCCTGGGCGCGCCGCACGGACCGCCGCCCGGCGCCGGCCCGCCGTGTCACGTCGCCCGCTGTCCCCGGTGGGGGTCCGCCGCCGCCCACTCCCGCTCCCACTGGGCGTAGCGGTGGCGGTTCAGCAGGGCGCGGCCGGAGCGCTGGGCGCCGAGGAGCAGCAGCCCGGCCGAGGTGCCGGCCACGGTACCGACGGCGATGCTCTCGCCCGTCGCCTGTCTGGGGGTGACCGGGTCGCGTATCAGCGCCCCGTGGCGGTCGAGCCAGGCGGTGGTGCGGTCACCGGCGCGCAGGTCCGGTGACACCGTGGTGGTGCCCGTGCGCGCGGTGCCGTCGGCGGCCGTCCAGCGCACCGTCGCGTGCACCCGTGAGCCGACGCCACCGGAGACCTCCACCCCGATCCGGGGCGGCGGGTTCTCGGTCAGTACGGCCGATACGGTCTGCCGGCCCTGCCGTTCCAGGCCGGTGCCGGAGTCCACCGCATTCGCGGCGGCCAGCCCGGCGGCCGGCGCGCCCAGGGCGATCAGCACGGCGGTCACCAGCACCAGCCAGCCCTCCGCCACATCCGAACGCCGCCGGAGCGGGCTGCGCCGCCACGGCCGGAGGAACTCGTTGCGAGCCATCACGCACCCCCTGCGCCTGTGGACCCGACCGTCGCACGCGGCCCGAAGCGGCAGGAGGGGCCGAACGGCCCTCGCGGGGGGCCGGTCGGGGTCGGCCCGGCGGGGGCGGCGGCCCCGTTCGGCCCTGGTGTGCGCACCGCGGCAGGACGACGATGAGAGCACCGCCCGCACCGGACGACCGAGAGCGTGGAGGACGCCATGGGCGACATACGCGAGTTCTCACCGCAGCGGCCGATCCGGGTGTTCCTGCTCGACGACCATGAAGTGGTGCGCCGTGGTGTGCGGGACCTGCTCGACGCGGAACCCGATATCGAGGTGGTCGGGGACGCCGGCACCGCCGAGCGTGCGCTGGCCCGCGGTCCGGCGCTCGGCCCGGATGTCGCCGTGCTCGATGTGCGGCTGCCGGACGGCGACGGGATCAGCGTCTGCCGGGAGTTGCGGTCGCGGCTGCCCGGCCTCGGCTGTCTGATGCTCACCTCGTTCGACGACGACGAGGCGCTGCTGGACGCGATCATGGCGGGCGCGGCGGGTTATGTCCTGAAGGAGATCAAGGGATCCGACCTGGTCGCCGCCGTCCGTACGGTCGCCGCCGGCCGCTCGATGCTGGACCCGGCGACCACCGCGCGACTGATGCACAGCCTGCGCGGCGTGGACACCGGCGAGCCGCCCGCGGCGGACGCGCTGTCCGGCCTGTCACCGCGGGAGCGGGAGATCCTCGGGCTGATCGGCGCGGGATTGACGAACCGTCAGATCGCGCAGCGGCTCTACCTCTCCGAGAAGACGGTCAAGAACCACATCTCGCGGCTGCTGGCCAAACTCGGGGTGGAACGCCGCATCCAGGCGGCCGTCCTCGCCGCCCAGGGACCGCCGCCCGGCGCCGGGGACTCCGGGACGTACCGGATCTGACCCCGGCAGCGGCTCAAGCCGACGGCAGCGGCGCCTGCCACAGCAGGAGGGTGCCACCCTGCGCCGGCGTCGCCAGCGTCATCTCGCCGCCCACGCTCTCCGCCCGCTTGGCGAGATTGCTCAGCCCGCTCCGCCGGCCCTCGCGCGGCAGGCCGACCCCGTTGTCCGTGACGCTCAGGCTCAGCGCCCCGCCGCCGACGGCCAGCGAGACCTCGACCGTGGTGGCGTGCGCATGCCGCGCCGCATTGCTCAGCGCCTCGCCCAGCACCGCCACCACGTGTTCCGCGAGCTCGGCCGGCACATCGGTGTCGATCAGGCCCTGCATCCGGAGCGACGGGGTGAACCCCAGGGCACGGGCGGCCTGTTCGACCACCGTGACGGTGCGGGCCCGCAGCCCGTGGCCGGTCCGGCCCGGCGTATGGGCGCGCAGCCCGAAGATGGTGGACCTGATGATCTTGATCGTCTCGTCCAGATCGTCCACCGCGCGCAGCAGCCGCTCGCTCGCCTCCGGATGGTCCACGAAACGCACCGCGCTCTGGAGCGTCATCCCCGTCGCGAAAAGCCGCTGGATCGCCAGATCGTGCAGATCACGGGCGATCCGGTCGCGGTCCTGAAGGAGGGTGAGCTGCTCGGCGGACCGGCGCTGGTCGGCGAGTTCCATGGCGAGGGCCGCCTGTCCCGCGAAGGTCAGCAGCGGGCCGGTCTCCAGATCGGTGAACGGGGGCCGCTCCCGCACCCGCGCCACCAGCAGGACGCCACGCGGCCGGCCGCCGGTGATCATCGGCACGGCGACCGCGGGCCCCAGCCCCGTCCACCGCGGCGGCCCCGCGGTGATCCGCGGATCCTGTTCGACCTGGGTGCTGATCAGCGGCTCCTGTACGTCGAGCGCTGCCCCCATGAACGACCCGTGGCGGGGGAGGACCAGTCCGCGGTGCGCCTCGGCGTCGACGCCGGAGGCCAGGGCGACATGCAGCGCCCTGCCGTCCTGTTCGGGGAACGCGATCACCCCGAGATCCGCGGTGAGAATCTCCCGCGCCTTGTCCACGATCAGTCCCAGGGCCGCCATCTCGTCCGTCCCCGGCAGCAGCAGCCTGGCGACGATCTCCCCGTTGGCCTGCTGCCACCGCTGCCGGTAGCGGGCCTCCTCGTACAGCCGCGCGTTCTCGATGGCGACCCCCGCCGCCACCGCGAGCGTCGAGAGCACGGTCTCGTCCTCGGCGTCGAACCCGCCGCCGCCCCGCTTCTCGGTGAGGTAGAGGTTCCCGAACACCTCGTCGCCGACCCGGATGGGCACCCCGAGGAAGGAGTGCATGGGCGGGTGGTGCGGCGGAAAGCCGTACGACGACGGGTGCTCGGACAGCTCCGGGAGCCGCAGCGGCCGGGGGTGACGGATCAGCTCGCCCAGGATGCCGTGTCCCTCGGGCAGCCGGCCGATCGCCTGCTGTTCCGCGTCAGTGACCCCGACCGGCAGGAACTGGGTGAGCCGGGTGCCCTCCGAGACCACGCCCAGTGCCCCGTACTCGGCGTCCACGACCACCACCGCCGCTTCCACGATGCGGCGCAGCACCTGGGGCAGATCCAGCTCCCGGCCCACCGACAGCACGGCTTCCAGCAGCAGATTCACCGGTTCGCCGGGCCCCTGCCGCAGGGCGCCGAGACGCTGCTGGAGCTCGTCCGGCAGCGCATCGAGCCGACGCCGGTCGGTATCACGCCGGCCGCTTCCGTGGTCGCCCACCATGGCCTCCGCTGGATGGCCCCTCACGCGGGCGGGGCCGTACCTCCACGGTAGCCGCGGTGTCCCTGCGGGGCTTGTCCCGGCGGCGCGGGCCCGCCGGGACAAGGAGGGCCGGGTGGCCCGCCGCCCGTTGTCCGTCCGGACCTGCACGCACCCCGGACCCGGTGCGACGGTGGCAGTAGGGACATGTCCGCGCCGATGCGAGGAAGGACGTGGGGGCGATGGAGCATCCGCTGGTCGTGGGGACCGATGGATCGGATTCCGCCTTCCGGGCGCTCGACTGGGCAGCGGACGAAGCGGCACGCCACGGCCTTCCGCTGCGGGTCGTCTACGCCTCCCGATGGGAGCGTTTCGAGGGCGCGGTACCGCCGGACGGCGGGGAACGGCCCAGCGAGCAGGTACTCGCCGAGTCCGTCGTCGCCTCCGCCGTGGACGTCGCCGGCCGCCGGCAGCCGGACGTCCAGGTCTCGGGGGAGGTGCTCGCCACCGACGCGGTCACCGCCCTGCTGAACGAGGGGCTGCATGCGACGGCGCTGATCCTGGGGTCCCGGGGGCGTGGCGAGATCGCCGGTCTGCTGATGGGCTCGGTCAGCCTGGCGGTGTCGGCCCGCGCCCGCTGCCCGGTCATCGTGGTGCGGGGTGACGTGGCCGGACTGTCGGGTACGCACGGCCGCATCCTGGTCGGCGTCGCCGACCCGGCCGGGGAAACGGCGGCCGTCCGCTTCGCCTTCCACGAGGCGGCGGCCCGCCAGTGCACGCTGGAGGCGGTATGCGCCTGGCCCCTCCCGGTACGCGACGCGACCGAGGCCCCGCTGCTCGCCGCGGACGCCCGGCGCTACCACGAGAAGCAGGCATCGGCGCTGCTGGACGAGGCGCTGGACGGGGTGACCGGGGCGTATCCGGCGGTGCGGGTGCGGCGGGTCACGGTCGAGGGGCCGGCCCACAAGGTCCTGGTGCACCGTACGGCCGCCGCGGATCTGCTGGTGACCGGAGCACAGCACCGTCAGGGCCACTTCGGCCTCCAGCTCGGGCGGGTGGCGCACACCGCGCTCTGCCACGCCACCTGCCCCGTGGCCGTGGTGCCGCAGCAGGTCTGAAGCGGGACCGCGGCCCCGCCGTCACTGTTCCAGCCCGGCCGCGTGATCGGGAACGTAGGTCTGAAGGTCCCGGGGCGGCCGCTGATAGCCGGTGGCCGACGGCCGCGGCGGGAGTTCCAGCGACGGCGGGGCGATGTCGTGATAAGGGACCGTGGACAGCAGATGGGCGATCATGTTCAGCCGGGCCCGGCGTTTGTCATCGCTCTCGACGACGAACCACGGTGCCTCCGCGATGTCCGTGTGGACGAACATGTCGTCCTTCGCCCGCGAGTACTCCTCCCAGCGGGTCAGCGACTCAAGATCCATGGGGGAGAGCTTCCAGCGCCGCGTCGGGTCCTTCAGCCGGCGCCGGAACCGCTGCTCCTGCACCTCGTCACTCACCGAGAACCAGTATTTGCGCAGCAGGATCCCGTCCTCCACCAGCATCCGCTCGAAGACCGGGCACTGCCGCAGAAACCGCTGGTGCTCGGCCGGCGTGCAGAATCCCATGACCCGCTCGACACCGGCCCGGTTGTACCAACTGCGGTCGAACAGCACCATCTCGCCCGCCGCGGGGAGATGCTCCGTATAGCGCTGGAAGTACCACTGGGTGCGCTCGCGCTCGGTGGGCCGGGGCAGTGCCACGATCCGCGCCACCCGGGGGTTGAGGTACTCGGTGACCCGCTTGATCGTGCTTCCCTTGCCGGCCGCGTCGCGCCCCTCGAAGACCACCACCAGCCGGGCGCCCTCGGTCCGCACCCACTCCTGGAGCTTGACCAGCTCCGTCTGGAGCCGGTACAGCTCCCGCTCGTACAGCGACCGCGGCAGCTTCCCGGGGCCGTTGCCGCCTTGTTTCTCCGCCATATGACGACGGTACGGAGAAAAGCCCCGGCGGGCCTCCCGGCCTCAGGTGTGCGAGCCGAACGGGGCCAGGACCTCGCGCTCGATCCGTCGCCGGACCCGGTCGGTCAGGGTGGAGAGCCGCTTCGACACCCGTGGCCGCACCGGATGCGGCGACCGGATGTAGCGGGCCGTCGCGGGCAGCTCCGCGACATCCGCCACGACCCGCCGCCGGGCGTCCGGCAGCCGGTCACGCGGGGTGGTGCGCACACCGTCGCGCATCAGCGTCTCCAGCAGCGGCGTACTGCCCGCCGGGAGCGGCTCGTCGGCCAGGCCGAGCACATCGTGGCACCCGGGCCGGCGGAAGACCTGCTTACGCCCCGGGGTGGTCAGCTTCGCCGACGACAGCTTCATCACCGGCCGGCCGTCGTAGGCGACGAGCTTGTACGCGGAGTCCAGGGAGGGCGCGTCGGCGCTCACCCCGACGCGGGTGCCCACGGCGTAGACATCGATCGGCGCGCCCGCCCGCGCCAGGTCGTGCACGGCGCACTCGTCCAGTCCGCCGCTGGCGACGATCCGCACCTGCGGCAGGCCCGCGTTGTCCAGGATCGAGCGGGCCCGCACGGCGAGTTCCGCCAGGTCACCGCTGTCCAGCCGGATGGCCGAGCCGTCGCCGCGGCCCAGCCCGTTGAGCACCCGGGCCGCGGCCGCGACACCCGACTCGGTGTCGTAGGTGTCCACCAGAAAGGTCACCGGACCGGGGTGGCAGAGCGCGAATGCGGTGAACGCCGCCTCCTCGTCCTCGAACGCCTCGATGTACGAGTGCGCCATCGTGCCGACGGCCGGCAGATCCTCGGCATGCGCGGCCGCCACATTGCTGGTGCCGGCGAAACCGGTCATGGCAGCGAGCCGGGCCACCTGGAGGGCGGCGGCGGTGCCGTGGGTGCGCCGCAGCGAGAAGTCCACGACGGAGCGGCCCCGTGCGGCGAGCACACAGCGGATGCACTTGGAGGCGATGGCCGTCTGGTGGGTGAGGTGATTGAGCACGAAGGACTCCACCAGCTGCGCCTGCGGCAGCGGCGCGGTGATCTCCAGCAGCGGCTCACCCGCCAGCACCACCCGCCCCTCCGGCACCGCCCGGACCTCGCCGGTGAACCGCATGCCCAGCAGCGGGGCCAGCTCGCGGGCCGGCCGCTGCAACGCCTCGGCGAACACCTCGACATCCTCGTGCCCGACCGTGAAACCGGCCAGGAAATCGAGGACGGTCTCGGCCCCCGCGGCGATCAGGAAGCCCCGTTCCGGCGGCAGCGCCCGAACAAAGCAGCTGAAGGTCGCCGGTTGCGTCATGCCCTCGTGGAGATACGACAGGGCCATGGTGACTTCGTACAGATCGGTGGTCGTCGCATCCGACATGGCCGACTCCTTCCACGGACGGCGAGGCCACCGGCCCCGGTGCCGCCGCCTGCACCGGGCTCACGCCATCGCGTCCGTCCAGCCGTAGGCGACGCGACGCTCCCGCCGGGGCGGTGCGGCACCGACCCCTTCGAGGTCGCTGTCGGCCACCCGCAGCAGCTGCCCGGCCAGATCCCGCACCGCACGCCCGGCCGCGATCTCGTCGCCGATCTCCGGTACGTCCCGGTCCTCGGGGCTGCACCGCGCGATGCCGTGCCCGGTGAGAGTGGTCGTTCCGGTCCGGAGCTCCACGCGTGCCTTGGTCGTCCCGTCCTCCTCGAAGAGGTAGAGACGGACGGGCCACTCGACTGTCTTTGCCATGGCTTGTCTCCGCTTCCTTGCCGGGGGCCGCCGCCGCGGGACCCGGTCCGGACACCCGGCCGGAGCCGCCGGGCCGTCGGCGGCTGAACCCGCTGGATGAGCCCTTACCGTCATCATCCGCCTTCTGCCGTGGCGCGTCCTGGCACGGCCCCTGGGCCGTCACGGACCGTGGCGCCCGCTGCCGTGCGGTCATTCATGGGGCACCACGGCCACCGGACACGGAGCGTGGTGGACGACCGCCTGCACGACATGGCCGATCTTGGGCCCCGGCAGCCGGTGCCGGTCCCGGTGCCGGCGCCCGACGACGAGCAGCCCCGCGTCCGCGGCACTGTGCAGCAGCGCCGGCGCCGGACTCTCCAGCACCACCCGGTCGTCCACCCGCACGTCCGGGAACTTCTCGCGCCAGGTCTCCAGGGCGGCGGCCAGATCCTCCCGCGCGTCCTGCGCCGCCTGCTCGGCGGCGACCGGCTCCACCCCGCCCCCGCGGTTGTAGGCGTACGAGGGAAGGTGCCGACCATGGATGGCGCGCAGGGTGACGCCCCGCCGGGCCGCGCTGGCGAAGGCGAAGGCGAGCAGCGCCTCGCACGGCTCGTGGAGGCTCAGCGCCACCATCACCTCGCCGGCTCCCTCGTTCGCCGCGGAGTCCTGCCGGGCGCGTACCAGGACCGTGGGGGAGTTGGTGTGCACCACCAGCTGGAGACCGAGCTCACCGAGCGCATAGCGCGCTATCGGGCCCAGATCCCGGGAGCCCAGCACCAGCAGATCCGACTGTTCCGCGGCTTCGTGCAGGGCGTCCAGCGGGTCCTTGGCCACCAGCACCTCGTCCACCGGAAGGTCCGGGAAGCGTGCCCGGGCCGTCGCGGCGGCCTCGTCCATCATCCGGTGGGTCCAGTAGTTCTGGCCCTCTCCGGCCTCGGGGTGCGACCGGGGCTCCGGTGCGAGCAGCACCCAGGCGTGCAGCAGCCGCAGCCGCGCATGACGCAGCCGGGCTTCCTCCGCCGCCCACCGGATCGCGGCCAAGGACTCGGGCGTACCGTCCACACCGGCGGTGATGACATCCTTCATGGCTCGCTCCGTTCCTGGCGCGCTCGGCGCGTTCGCGCCCACACCTCAAGGGTGCTCGGCCTCGTCCGCGCCGGCATGAGCCACTCGGCCCCCATCCCGCCGCCAGAGGTCCGCGCGGCCGCTGCCCGGCGCCTCCCGTGCCGAACCGCGGCCCGGACCCCCGCCGTCGCGGCGTGGCGTCAGAGCCGTCCGTGCGCCCGTTGAGCCCGCCGCGACAGCGAGTCGATGACCACGGCGACGAGCAGCACACCACCCGTGATCATGAACTGCACGGCCGTCTGGATGCCCATGAGCGCCACGCCCGAGGCGATCGACTGGATCACCAGGACACCGAGCAGCGCCGACCAGGTCCGGCCCCGTCCGCCGAACAGACTGGTGCCGCCGATGACCGCCGCGGCGATGACGTCCATCAGCAGCAGGCCCGCCCCCGAGGTCTGGCTGGCCGAGGTGACGCGCGAGGCCAGGAACAGACCGCCGACCGCCGCCATCGTGCCGGACATCATGAAGACCGAGATGCGGACCAGATCCACGTTGAGGCCGGTGCGGCGGGACGCCTCGACGCTGCCGCCGAGCGCGAAGATCATGCGGCCGTAGCGCGTGCGGCGCAGCACGTAGTCGAGGCCGACCAGCACGACAAGGAAGATCAACAGGGCCAGCGGGAGCCCCAGGAACTGGTTGAGGACGAATGCCGAGGCCATCGCGATCGCCGCCAGCACGCCGGTGCGCAGCAGAATCTCGCTCAGCGGCCGGGCGGGCACACCGGCGGCCCGGCGGCGGCGCGCGTCATGGTACGAAGCGAGGAAGTACCCGGCGGTGCCCAGCGCCGCCAGGCCGTACGCGGCGGCCACATTGTGGAAGTAGTAGCCGGTCAGCATCGCGAGCAGGCCCTTGTCGTCGATGTTGATCGTGCCGTTGGCGCCCAGGATGTAGAGCATCAGGCCGTTCCAGCCCAGCAGGCCCGCAAGGGTGACCACGAACGCCGGTACCCCGACCTTGGCGAGGAAGAAGCCCTGCACGGCTCCGATCGCCGTGCCGCCGAGCACCGCGATCAGCAGCGCGAGCCCCTCCGGCACTCCGTGGCTCACGTTCAGCACCGCGAACGCGGCCGCCGCCAGGCCGCTCACCGAGCCGACCGAGAGGTCGATCTCGCCCAGCAGCAGCACGAAGACGACGCCCACCGAGATCATCCCGGTGCCGACGATGTCCACGCTCAGATTGGACAGGTTGCGCGGCGAGAGGAAGTTCTCGTTGAGGCTCTCGAAGATGATCCACACCACGATCAGACCGAGCGCGACCGGGACCGAGCCGAGCTCACCGCTGTGGAATCTGCGCTTGAGGATCTCCAGCGGGTTCTGTGTGCCGAACTCGGGCGTGAGCCGGCGCCGGTCGGCAGCGGTGACCGCTGCGCCGGCCGCCTTGTGCTTACGGAGTGCCCAGGTCCGGCTCATGGCTCCGCCTCCCACTCCGGTGCCTTGCGGCGGGTCACGGCGTTGTCCGTGGCGCCGGTGATCGAGGAGATGATCTGTTCGTGGGAGGTGGTCGTCACATCGAAGAACCCGTTGTTCCGGCCGAGCCGCAATACGGCGATCCAGTCCGCGACGGCCTTGATGTCCCCCATGTTGTGGCTGATGAGAAGCACCCCGAGCCCGCGCTCACGCAGCTGGTCGACGAGGTCGAGGACCTGCGCGGTCTGCTCGATGCCCAGGGACGCGGTGGGCTCGTCGAGGAGGACGAGCCGGGGTTCGCCCAGGAGCGAGCGGGAGATCGCGACGGTCTGGCGCTGGCCGCCGGAGAGCGAGGCGACCGGGAGGCGGACGTCGGGCATCCGGATGGCCAGCCGGTCCAGCAGGTCGAGGGTGAGGCGCTCCATCTCCACCTCGTCGAGGACACCGGCCCGGTGGATCTCCCGGCCGAGGAAGAGATTGCCGACCACATCGAGGTTGTCGCACAGCGCGAGGTCCTGGTAGACGGTGGCGATGCCCAGGTCCTGGGCGTCGTGCGGGCGGGTGATCGGGGCGGGCCGCCCGTCCCACTCGATCACGCCCCCGTCGGCGGGGTCGACCCCGGCGATCACCTTGATCAGGGTGGACTTGCCGGCGCCGTTGTCGCCCACGAGAGCGACGACCTGACCGGCGCGGATCTCCAGATCGACATCGGCCAGGGCCTGGACGGCGCCGTACCGCTTGAAGATGCCGTGCAGCGCCAGCAGGGGCGGTGCCGGCCTCGGCCGCCGGAGGGTTGCGCCGGACTCCATGAATGCCTGCCTTACCTGAGGAGCCCCGCCTTCTTGCAGGCGGACTCGAATTTGGGGGTGCAGATCTGATCAATCGTGTACATGCCGTCCTTGACCACGGTGTTCTTGATGTTGTGCACATTCACGGAGACCGGCGTGAGCAGCACGGCCGGGATGCCGCGATGGGTGGGGCTGTTGACCGTGTGCGTCGTGATCCCCTTGAGCTTCTCGCCGCGGCCCAGCGCGACGGCCATGGCGGCGGCGGTGCCGGCCTCGGGCGCGAACGGCTTGTAGACGGTCATGGTCTGATCGCCCTTGACGAGGCGCTGAATGGCGGCGAGTTCGGCGTCCTGGCCGGTGATCGGCGGCAGCGGAGTGACCTTGGCGGCCCGCAGTGCGGCGATGATGCCGGCGGCCAGTCCGTCATTGGCGGAGTAGACGCCGTCGATATGGTCCGCGCCGAGCGCCGAAATGGCGGCGGCCATATTGCGATTGGCGTTCTCCGGCCGCCAGTCGCCGGTCTCGTAAGCCTTCCCGATCTTCACCTTGCCCTTGAGCGCGGCGAGCGCACCCTGCTTGAACCAGGCGGAGTTGGGGTCCGTCGCCGCGCCGTTCATCATGACGATCTGGGCGTCGCGCGCCTTGGGACCGAGCGCCTGGAGCAGCGCCTCCCCCTGAAGCCTGCCGACCGTCGCGCCGTTGAAGGAGACATAGGCGGACACCGGCCCCTCGACGAGGCGGTCATAGGCGACCACCGGAATCCCGGCCCGCCGCGCGCTCTCGACCGACGAACGGAGCGACTTGGAGTCGACGGCGTCCAGGATCAGCACCTGCACCCGCTTGGTGATCATCGCGTCCATCTGCTGCTGCTGAGTGGCCACATCGTGCTGTGCGCTGACCGTCTCCACCGTGCACTTGGGGCACAGGTGATGGATCTTCCGCTCGATCAGCGGCTTGTCGAAGTGGTAGAGGCGCGAGGTGTTGTCCGGGAGCAGTACCCCGATCTTCGGCGCGCCGCCGGAGGCGGACCCGCCCGGCTCCCGTGCCCCGCCGGCCTCCCCGCAGGCGACCGGACCGGCCACCAGACACACTCCGACCAGGACGGCCGCGGCACCACGCAGGCGAGCACGCACCTCAGCGCACCTCCTCACCGTTCCGCGGGCCATCGGTGGCGGCCGGCGTCTCGACGCCGAGCCGCTCGCCCGGCTCCACGGTGATCTCGCTCCACACCTGCTTGCCGCCGCTCAGCGGCACCGAGCCCCAGGACGCCGACATCGCCTCGACGAGCAGCAGCCCGCGGCCACCGGTCGACTCCCAGTCCACGCTCGCCGGCTTGACGGGGGCACGCGGCGAAGCATCGTTCACCCCGATCCGCAGCCGGTCCGCGGCCAGCGTCAGATCCAGCCGTACCTCGCCCTGGGTGTGCGCGATGGCGTTGGTGACCAGCTCGGACACCACCAGCAGGGCCACGTCCTGCTCCTCCGTCACGCCCCAGGACCGCAGGGTGCGCCCGGTGAAGCGCCGGGCGTGCATCACGGCATCCGGGAGCCGCCACACCGTCCAGCGGGCCCGGGTCGGGCGCACCCGCATCCCGTCGTAGCGCAGCACCAGGAGCGCCACATCGTCGTCGCGCCGCTTCGCGCTCCCGAGCAGCGCATCGGCGAGCTGACCGGCATCGGCCGGATCGGCCGCGGCGAGCGCCGCCCGCACCCGGCGGATGCCGTCCTCCAGCGGGAGGGTGGCCGACTCGGCCAGGCCGTCCGTGAGCAGGGCGAGCACGGTGCCGGGGGCCAGGCCCACCTCCGTCAGCGGGAACTCCCCGTCCGCGGCCACCCCCAGCGGCGGGCCGCCCTCGACCGGCAGTTCCTCGGTGCTGCCGTCGGGGAGCCGCAGCAGCGGCGGCAGATGCCCGGCCCGGACGAACCAGGCGATGCCCTCCTCCATGTCCAGGTCCACATAGCAGCAGGTGGCGAACAGATCGGTCTCCATGCCGAGGAGCAGCCGGTTGGCATGGGCGATCACCACATCGGGCGGGTGGCCCTCCACCGCGTAGGCCCTGATGGCCGTGCGCATCTGCCCCATGATCGTGGCGGCGCCGGCGCTGTGCCCCTCCACATCACCGATGACCAGCGCGACATGGCCGTCGGCGAGCGGAATGACGTCGTACCAGTCGCCGCCCACCTCCAGCCCCATCGTGGCGGGCAGATAGCGGGCGACGGCCACCCCGCCGGGCAGCGACGGCAGCTTGCGGGGCAGCAGACTGCGCTGGAGCATCGTGGCGAGCTCGTGCCCGGCGTCCAGCGCATGGGCGCGCACCAGGGCCTGCCCCACCAGACCCGCGGTCGCGGTCAGCAAGGACCGCTCCTCCGGCCCGAAGTGGTGCTCCTCGTCCCAGCCGATCAGGCACACCCCGACGATCCGGCCCTCGGCCGGCAGCGGCAGCACGGCGAGCCCACCGGGCCCGATGCCCGCGAGATCGGGTTCGAGGGCCGCCCCCGCCGGCCACAGGGCGACATGCCCGGTGCGCAGCACGCTCTCCAGCGTGGGCATCGACTGGCAGGCCGCATCGGGCCACTCGGACCGCCATTCGGACCGCCATGCGGCGGGCCACGCCGCGGGCTCCGGCGGGTCGAGCACGGACACCACGAACCGGTCGGCCTCCAGCTCGGCCACCGCCACCCGCTCGGCCGCCAGCGGCGCCCGCAGCGCGGCGACCACCACCCGGCTGACGTCCCGGATCGTCGTGGCACCGGCCAGCGCGGCCGACAGCCGCTGCACGATGGAGACCTCGTCGGCGGTGGGCCGCAGATACGAGGCGTCGGCGACCACGCCCAGCATCCGCGCCGGGGTGCCGTCGGCGTCGACCAGCACCCGGCAGCGCAGGCTCAGCCAGTGCAGCTCGCCATTGGGCCGGCGAATGCGGATCGACAGCTGCTGGCCGGCGGCGGGCAGCCCGCCCGGCTCCACGATCGACATCAGCGCCGGCACATCGTCCGGCACGGTGCGCTCCAGCAGCGTCTCCACCCGCCGGTCGAACTCCTCCGGGGCGATGCCGAACAGCTCCAGCACCTGGGCGTCCGCGTCCATCCGCCCGGTGCGCAGGACCAGCGTGAAGGCGCCGCCCCGGAGGGTGTCCAGCCCCGGGCCCAGCAGGGAGCGGCGCTCCGTCTGCGCCATGGCCCGGGCCGCGACGGCCTCCAGCCCCGCGGCCACCTGGTCGGCGTGCAGCTCCAGGAGCTGGCGACGGTCCGCGTCGAAGGCGTCGGTGGCCTTGTCCATCACCACCAGGCACCCCAGCCGCCGGACGGTCCCGCCCAGGGGCAGCACGCACAACGACACATCGGCCGGGGGCTTCCCGGCACCGTCCCAGGCATCCCCGCCGGGGCTGTCCGCGGCACCGCTGAGGTCGTACTCCGCGAGTTCCGCCGGGCCCAGCCACAGCGGGTCGCCGCTGCGGAAGGCCGCGGCCACCGGAGAGTTGCCGGACAGCGGATAGCTCGTCGGCAACCCATAGGGGACGCCGGAGCCTCCGACCATCTCGGCCAGCTGAAGAACGTCGTCCCCTTCGGCCGGCACATAGACGGCGGTCAGCTCAGCCCCGGTAGACCCAAGGACTCGTGCGGTCACTGCCTGCACCGCCTCCGTACGCCGGAAGCCGTCGTCATAAGCCACGGTCGCCGTATCCGCCCTCGGGGGCCAGGGCGTCCACCCCGCCACCGCCTCATCGGATATGTCGTGAAATTCCGTCTTCTCTCCATGGTGCGGCACGCAGGGAGCCCGGAGCTAGTCGGCGCGGTGGTCACGGTGTGTGATCGGGGAAGTCCTCCGCCAGCAGCACGGCGAGATCGAGGAACGCGTCCTGCGTACGGGCCCGCAGCCGGCCGAGATCGATGTCCCGCTGGCTGTCGAGGCGGTAGTCGAAGGGGACGAAGACCATCCCGCCCGGATGGCCGCGGAACTGCTCGGCGAAGTCGTCCCGCCGGGCCGGCCGGTCCGGCCCGGGAAGGCCGGTGACCGCGAGGACGGCACGCTCCGCCAGCTCCGGGTAACCGCGCTGCGCGAGCCGGGTCAGCAGCGCCTGTGTCTGCCCCATGCCGCGCTCGGTCATCCGGGTCACGACGACCAGACGGTGCGTCATCGACAGGGCGGTGTCGGTGACGCTCTCCGTCCGCAGATGCGCCCAGTCGGCGAGGACGACGGAGAAGTGCCGGCTCAGCAGCTCCATCAGCCGGCGGTACTCCTCCTCGTACACCGGAACCGGCGTGGTGCGGCCCAGGCCGTGGGTGAGCGCACGCAGCCCTGACGGGCCGTCCAGGGTGTGGCGCAGCACCGCCTCGTAGCTGTCGACCGCGGGCAGCGTACGGAGCAGATTGTGGCGCAGGCCGGCCGTGCCGCCGCGGTTCAGCCGGGCGGCCAGCTCGCCGACCGCGTGGCCGGCGTCGAGCGCGATCACCCGCCCGCCGCGCGCGGCGGCCAGCAGCGACCCCAGGGCGACCGTGACGGTGCTCCGGCCGACCTCGCCGTCGACACCGACGACGGTCGTCCGGTAGCTGAACCGCAGGCGGGCCCGGACCAGTTCCAGCTTCCGCTGCTGCTCCGGCCCCATCCGCCGCCGTCCCAGCCGGGGCGCCGGAGCGCCGCCCCGCGACGGCCCGGCCGACGCCTCGTCGGGCGCCGCGGAGCCGTCGTCGAGCGGGACCTGCGGCCCCGGACGGAACGAGTAGTGCGCCGCGCTCCGGGCGCCGTCCGCGTCACCGGACTCGCCGCCGCCCGTCCGCAGCTCCGTCGCCATCGGCACGTAACGGGCGAACGCCTCGGCGACCTCACCGGCGGTCGGGCGGCGGCCCGGGTCCTCGGACAGGCACGCCGTGACGATCTCGCGCAACGGCCGCCAGGTGTCGCCCTGCCACAGCGCCATGTCGCTCTCCGCGGACACCGGGACGTGGTGCTTGTCCCCGAGCCGGCGCAGGATCTGGCCCAGGGACTCGACGTTGTCCGCCATCGTGGGGACGGCTTCCGCCCCGCGGGCCCGGAACTCCCCGTCGATGCCGCACCGGCCCAGCCCGGTCAGCATCAGCGAGCGCCCGACGACATGCACGCTCTGCGGCGTCAGTTCGGGGAGCACCAGCCCCTTGAGGTGGCAGAGGTTGACGGCGCTCGCCAGATGCCATCCGTAGGCGATGGACAGCAGGGTGTCGCGGCGCAGCTGGGAGCCGGTGGCGGCCCGCAGCAGGCTGCTGAGCTGCGGCGGCGGCCCGCCCTGGTCCTGCCCGGACGGCCGGTAGAGCTGCATGGCCAGCCACGGCGGCTCATCGCGCGGGCCGGTCGCGAGCAGCAGCGGCGCATACTGGCCGGCCATCCGCCCCAGCGCCTCCGCCTCGGTGGCGAGCATCGCCGCCGCCTCGTCCGGCGCCCCCGGCCTGATCACCCGGACCGCGGCCTCCTTGCCGTGACGGTCACGGCCCAGGTACACGAGCGACCGCGCGCCGGGCTGCCGGCCGTGCAGGGTGTACGGGCCCAGCCGGCGCGGATCGCGCGAGGTGAGGGGGCGCCAGCCGTCGGGGCCCGCGGGCTCGGTGTCGTCGTCCGGCGGCGCCACCTGCACGGAGGCGCCGAGCCGGGCCATCAGCCGCCGCTCCACGGAGGAGAAGGCGCGCGAGCCGGCCGGGAGGTGGTCCATGCCGTCCGGATGCGCGAGCCAGGCGGGGAAGTCGGGGGAGCGCCCGGCCAGTTGCTCCAGCCGGCGGCCGATGTGCCGGCCGGTGCGCAGGAGTTCGGGCGTGGACACCGCGTCCAGGAGCGCCGACTTGGCCCCCTCGGGGAAGTCGAAGATCCGGTGCTGGTCCCGCAGCGGGCCGGCCACCGGCGCCTCGACGGGGTGCATCAGCCCGCCCAGGAACACCTCGGCCAGATGGGCGGTGTCCGCGGACCACGGCACCGCGGACTGCACCAGCCGCATCACCGGCACGGAAGCGGGCGCCACCGCCGCGATATGCGCCGCGAGCCGGTACGCCTCGGGGGAGGCCGCCGCGCGGAAGTGCCGTACGGAGTCCGTGCCGTCGCCGGACGGGACGACGGGGCGCCCGGCCGGGGCGTGCAGCAGCGGGAGCTGGACCGTGCCGCCGGTCGAGGCGAGCAGCCGGGACCAGGCCGAGACGGGGCCCGCGGAGGTCTCCAGCACCGGCACCGGCAGCCCGTGGAACGGCGCGAGGTCGGGCGGCAGAACCGGGTCGCTGACGCTCCACGAGGCCCCGGCGGCGCCGCGCCGGCGTGTCGTCACCCGCCAGCGGCCGGCCTGGATGCCGGAGCCGCCCCACAGTCGCGGCGGCAGCGCATGCAGCACCGCCACCGGCCCGTTCGCCGCCCAGCGCCCCAGCACCCGGTGCATCCGGCCGTCCCGCCAGGCGGCCCCCATACCGTCGCTCAGCAGCAGGATCAAGGTCTGGCCCGACGGGTCGGCCAGCACCGCCGGCGGCAGCGAGGTGGCGTCCGGGTCGAACGGCCGGCCGCGCAGCAGCGGGGCATCGGGCCCGCGGGTGTCCAGCCCGTGCACATGGACCATCCGGAACGCCCCGACCCGCTGCATCATCGTCCGCCACTCGACGGCGAGCCGCCGCCACAGCAGCATCGACATGCCGTCGTCCACCACGAGCGCGAGGTCGAGCCAGCGTTCGTGCCCGGGACGCAGCACGACATCGGGCAGCCCGCTCTCGGCCAGCGCGGCCGCCGTCGCCGCCTCGTCGAACTCCTGGACGCGGGTGGTGGCCCGGCGCTGCCGCAGCGGGCGCAGGGCGCGGCCGATGCCCAGCTCGCCGAGGAGCGCCTTGTTCTCCGGGACCCGCAGCGGGATCGCCGCACTCGTCTTCGGCGGCAGCGGGAAATCCCGCCGGGGCGGCCGCGGCACCGTCTTCGTCTCCGGCGCGGCATGCAGATCGCCACCGAGGTCGTCCAGCGGCAGGACGTCCGGAGGTTCCGCTTCCGCCATGGCCTCGTCCGGCGGGGGCGGCGGCGGTGGCTCCGGGCACGGCTCGCCGGCCACCGACCGGTGCCCGGGGCCCAACGCCCGGGCGAGCGGCGCCGATTGCGGGCCGGTCGGCAGCCGGCCGGCCAGCCAGAGCGCATCGAGCAGGGAGTGCCGGTCCAGCTCGACACCGGCCCCCGCGAAGACCACGAGCACCTCCCGGAGCCGGTCCGTTCCTCCTGTCATCGCTCAGACGGTCCCGCCGAGTTGGTGCAGCACGGCGTCCAGCAGCCCGTCGGCGTCCAGATCGACGCCGCCGGCGCGCAGGAAGACGGCGTTGAGCAGCTGGTCGGTGGCGAGTTCGCCCGGACCGCGGCGCTGGAGGAACGACCGGAGCAGGTCCTCGACGCCGTCCAGCGCGCCGTCGCCGAGGTGGGCCGCCACGATGGCGCGCAGCCGCTCCTCGTCGGGAGTGGGCAGATCCAGCCGGATACAGCGGCGCAGGAAGGCCGGCGGGAAGTCCCGCTCCCCGTTGCTGGTGATCACCACGACCGGGAATTCGGTGCACAGCACCTTGCCCCGCTCCACCGTGACCGGGTCCTGGGAGTCGGCCGCCAGCACCTGGATCACCGACTGCGCCTCCGGCAGCCTGGCCAGCTCCGGGATCTCGAAGACGCCCTCCTCGAACACGGTCAGCAGATCGTTGGGCAGATCGACGTCCCCCTTGTCGAGCTCGTCGACGAGCAGCACCCGTGGCCGCGGGCCCGGCACCAGCGCCGTGCCCAGCGGGCCGAGGCGGACGAAGCTGCCGATGGACGGCTCGGCCTCCCCGCGGTCCCGGCTGAGGGTGGTCTCCCGCAGCCGCCCGATGGCGTCGTAGCGGTAGAGGGCGTCCTGGACGTTGGCCCGGCTGTTCACCGGCCAGCGCAGCACCTCACCGAGGTCGAGCTCATGGGCGACCGCCCGGGCGAGCGAGGACTTGCCGGTGCCGGCCGGGCCGGTGACCAGGAGCGGCCGGCGCAGATGAAGCGCGGCATTGACCACGTCGGCGTGCTCCGGAGCGATCAGATACGGCAGCGGCCCGGGGGCGCCGCGCCGCGAGCCGCCGAACCTGCGCCAGGGCGGGGCCTGCGGCAGGGTGACCCGGCGCTGGGTGCCGTCTCCCTGGAACAGCCGCCAGTCGGCGGCCGGTTCGGCGTTCATAAGAGCTCCGTGGGTTCGGAAAGCTGGAGTTCGGGCAGGGCGCGGTCGGGGTCGGCCCAGGCCAGGACGGGCCTGCCCGGGTGGTCGGCGGGACGGTGCAGGGTCTTGGCGCGGTAGGAACGGACCTGCTCGGGGAGCGCACGGGCCGGGGCGTCCGCGACCTGCTGGACGGCATGCGAGACCTCGTGCGCCGGACCGCGGTCCCACAGCACGACGGGAACGCCCATGGCCAGACACACCTGGATGATCTCCATCCGGGCCCGTGCGGACACCTCGACCGACACCCGGGCGGCATCGCGCCGGTCGAGCAGCTTGCCGTACACCTCGCGCACTCCGGTGGACGGACCGGTGATGCGGAGGGGGCCGGAGGATTCCAGATGTTCCCAGCGGTGGCGCCAGTCGGTGAGGAAACGCTCGTTGCGGCGCAGGAGTTCCGGGCAGTGCACCACCAGGGCGTACTCCGCGCCCAGCACCCCCGGGATCAGCCCGTCCGCATCGGCGAACTCCCACTCGTCCACGGGGAGTTCGAGACAGTCACGGTCGAGGAGGACCTCGACGACCGGCCGGACGCCCTCGGGCGCGGACCGGCAGAGCCGCTCCAGGAGCTCCAGCACCGCCCCGGCGGTCTCGGCCGCGCTGTACCGGCGGCCGGTCTCGGTCGGCGCCCGGTGCGGGCCCATGCCGTCATCGGTCCACAGGCGCAGATGGAAGGCGTCCGCACCGGCCTTGACCAGATGCACCAGCAGCCTCGGTGGCCGGGTGCGGCGGCGCCGGCCGAGAGCCCATTCGTCCGCGTCGGCACGGCGCTCCCGCAGCGAGGACGCGGGGAGGCCGAGCCGGGCGGCGACACCGTCGGCCCAGAGCCGTAGCCGGGCCCGCTCCGGGGCGGGACACAGCACCGCCACGAATTCGACCGCCCGCAGCAGGCCGGGCACCCGCAGTTCGCCCGGCCCGGAACGGCTGTCGCCGGAGAGCTGCTCCAGCCTGCCGAGCAGCTCGGGAAACCCGGCGTCGCAGGGGAGTTCGGCGACCAGCGGCAGCGCGGCCCGTACGGCCTCGGGCAGCAGATCCACGAACTCGTCCGGCAGCCCGGCCAGCAGCGCCAGCAGCCGGTCGTGCTCCCGCGGCGACAGCAGCCGGGGCACCGCGGACAGCTTCCCCGCCGCGATCAGCGCGGTGACGGCCCCCGGGTCCCTGGAGCGCAGCGCCTCCGTCAGCGCGGCCAGCGCCCGCTCCTCGGTCACCAGGATCCGCGCGAACTCCTCCGGAGACGGGGCGGATCCGTCCGTGGGGTGCCCGAGACCGCAGCGTTCGGCGACCGCCCTGGCGTAGTCGGCCCGGAACATCGGTGCGGGCAGCACATTCGCCAGCAGATCGGCGAGCACGGCCTGCGCGGGGTCGTCGTCGCGCACCGGACGGTCGAGCAGGGACCCGGCGCCGGCCGCCCGCAGCTCCGCCTCGATCCGCTGCCACGGGATGCCCCAACTGCGGCGGGTGACATGCCGGGAGTCGTAGACCTGGTCGACGGGCGGCAGCATGCAGGCGGCCACGAGTCCCACCACCGCCCCCTCGGCCTCCGACCACAGGGGACCGCCGCTGTAGGCGGGCCCGATCGCCATACCGGACAGCGCGCCGTCCAGGTAACCGACCCGGCTGTCACAGGTCTTCACCCGGACATCGGCGTACGAGCCGCTCAGCGCGCTGCCGTGCCAGGCGCGCACGGACTGGCCCACCCGCATCTGCCGGAACTCCGGCGGAGCCGGGCAGCATAACGCGGCGCCGACCCTGAGGACCGCCAGATCGCCCGCCCACTCCAGCTCGCCGCGGCCCGGCGGACCGTCGCCTCCGTCGAGCCGCCGCGGCGGGACCCAGTGGACGGTCTGCGCCTCGTGCAGCTGCGCACCGGACGGGCCGTGGGTCTGCACCCGCAGCGTGACCCCCTCCGGCCGGCGGTCGTCGAAGAGCTCCTTCCCGAGGGCGTCATTGACCACATGGGCGCAGGTGAGCAGGTGATGCGGCGTCAGCACCACGGCCGCGCCGGCCGCTTTGCCGTCCCCGGCATCCAGCACCGACGCCACCCGGAACCGGGGATCCGCCGGATCGTCGGTGCCCGATACGGCGCGGAACCAGCCCATTACTCCGCCCGCTGCGGCTGCCAGGTCGCCGTGATCGTCAGACTCGCATGGCCGTTGGCCCCGACGATGCCGAGCTTGAGATCCTGGCCGACCTGCACCCCGAACTGCACCGACATCTCGTGCGGCGGTCGTTCGGACGCGGTGACCGCATCATGGATCTCCTGGAGCAGCGGCCCGAGCGGCCGCAGTGTCGTACGCATCGCCGCGACGGCACCGGCTCCGGCCGCCGCGCCGCCACGGGCCACGGGTACGGTCGGGCCCATGCCGTCCGGCAGGTCGGCCTCGGGGGAGTGCGCCGGGGGTGCGGCAGCGGTCGCCGGGGCCAGCTCCAGGCGGACCGACGTCCCGTCGGCAAGGCTGAGTTCTGAGAGTTGGGGCACACCTCCATTGTGCCGATCATCCGTGCTCACGGCAGCGGAACGGACGGAACATCCCCGAGGTTCGCCGTGGCGTGGTCAGCGGGTGTAGGGCTGGACGGACTGGGCGTGACGGAAGACATTGCGGGGGTCCCAGTGCTCCTTGACGGCCTGGAGGCGCCCATAGTTGTCGCCGTAGTACAGGCGGTGCGAGGACTCGCCGGAACGGTTCCACTCGGGGTCGTCGAGGTCGGTGTCGGGATAGTTGATGTAGCACCCGTCGGTCACCGGCTCCGGCTGCCCGCCTGCCGGGGCACCGGTCGGCGCCAGGATCGGCACCCCGCCGGTGTCCCGGTAGACGTCGCGGTAGAACTCACGGATCCAGCGCAGATGCGGTGCCGCGATCGCGGGGTCGATCTCGGCGTCGAGATAGTCGGTGACACCGTCGTGGTTGGCGTCCTGGTCCCAGCTCCAGTACGTCTGGTACTGGAGCTTGAGGACCGAACTGCGTTGGTAGACCGCGGTGTCACCGCTGTCGGCGAGGTTGATCGCGCCGCCGTACGAGTCGACCTGGAGCAGCGCCTGGGGGTTGTCGTAGTCCTCGGTCGACAAGTGGTCGTAGATGGCGTCGAGTTGCGCTTCGGTGAAACCGCGCCGCATGTACGCCGACTTGTACTTGCCGCACTGGTTGTCGCCGGAGCCGTTGAGCGTCTGGGTGGCGGTGAGCCAGGGCAGCCGCGTTGGCACGACCAGGCCGCCCATGGGGGCGTGCTCACCCATCCGCCGGTCCAATGGGGTGGGCTCGACGTTCAGATCCTGGGTGATCCAGTCGAGGAAGGCGTTCAGCCGCTGCGCGCTGTCCGGCCTGGTGGCGTCGAGCTGGGTGATCAGGCCGATCTTGCCGTTGGCGCGCTGGTTCAGCTTCAGCAGGGTGAACATATCGCTGTAGTCGCCGCGGAGGGAGGCCGGGAGCCGGGTGGTGTTCTCGTACTCGAAGAACAGCCCGTAGTTGCGCACCAGCGACTTCAAACGGTCCGGGTACCCCAGCAGTTCCTCCCACGGCCACGCGACGGCGTGCAGCAGGACCTGGGAGGGGGGCTCGGGCAGTCCCTTGAACCAATACCGGGTGACCACGCCGAAGTTCCCGCCGCCCCCGCCGGTGTGGGCCCACCACAGCTCCCGCAGCTCCGGTTCGGGCGAGTCGCGGCGCGCGATCACGACCTCCGCATGCTGCCCGTCGCGGACGACGACGACCTCCACCGCGTAGAGGTAGTCGACGGTCAGCCCGTGCTGCCGGGACAGCAGTCCGTAGCCTCCGCCGGCCACATGGCCGCCGGCGGCCACGGAGTAACAGGAGCCGCCGGGCAGGGCGACCCCGAAGGGGGCGTAGAGGTGCGTGGCGACATGCCAGTTGTTCGCCCCCGACTCCACGCAGTACGCGCCCATCTCCTGGTCCAGGTAGGCCCGGTCCAGCTGCCCCAGGTCGACGATCACGCCCACGTCGTCCCCGCAGACGAAGTTCTCGTAGCAGTGGCCGCCGGAGCGGACGGTGAGCCGCCGGTGGAGATCCTCGTCGGAACGGTGGCTCGCCAGATACTTGTTGACCGCGGCGACGACCTCACCCGTCGAGCTGACCACCGACACATAGTCAGGTGTCGCGATGAAGCGCTGGTTGAACCCTCTCCGCAGGGCCTCGTAGCGGGCGTCGCCCCGGCCCACCTCGATCCCGCACTCGACTCCGGCCTGGATCTGCTCGACAGCCATGTGACTCCCCTCGTCCGCACACTCGAAACGGTGAACTGACAGCATTGCGTAATCAGTGGCTACTATCCGTGACGATCGCGGGCGGTGCGAGTACCCGAAAGGCGTCACCTCGTAGATCGGGGTTGACGCTCGCCGTAGGTGCGCGCGGCCCGGTGGCGGCCTCGTCTCCGGTCAGCCGGGCGTCAGCACCGCGGCCCCGTGGACCCGGTCCGCGGCCAGGTCCGCGAGCGCCTCCGGGGCGCGGCTCAACGGGTAGCGGCTGACGGTGACCTGGATGCCGATCCTCGCCGCGGTCGCCAGGAACTCCCGGCCGTCCTCCCGGGTGTTGGAGGTCACGCTGCACAGATTCCGCTCGTAGAAGAGATGGCGCTGATAGGTGAGCGGCGGGATGTCGCTGAGGTGGATACCGGCCACGGCGAGGGTGCCGGAGCGGTCCAGTGCCTCCAGCGCCACCGGCACCAGATCGCCCACCGGCGCGAAGAGAATCGCCGAGTCCAGCGGTTCGGGCGGCCGGTCGTAGGCGTCGCCGGCCGAGGACGCGCCCAGTTCCAGGGCGAGTTCACGGGCCTGCGCGGACCGGGTCAGGACATGGACGGTGGCTCCTTCGGCCAGGGCGACCTGTGCGGCCAGATGCGCCGAGGCGCCGAAGCCGTAGATGCCGAGGCGGCCACCGGCGGGCAGCGCACTGCGGCGCAGCGCGCGGTAGCCGATGATCCCGGCGCACAACAGCGGTGCCAGCAGCGTCGCGTCCTCGGTGTCCGGGAGCGGATAGGCGTAGTCCGCGGGGACGAGGGCGGCCTCGGCGAAGCCGCCGTCGGCGTCCCAGCCGGTGTACACCGAGGCCGGACAGAGGTTCTCGTGGCCCGCGCGGCAGTAGCGGCAGACTCCGCAGGTGCCGCGCAGCCAGGCCCCGCCGACCCGGTCCCCGGCCCGGAACCGGGTCACCGCCGCGCCGGTGGCGGTCACCCGGCCGACGATCTCATGGCCCGGTACGGTCGACGGGCGGTGCGGGGGCAGGTCGCCCTCCGCCAGGTGCAGATCCGTACGGCAGACACCGCAGGCTTCCACCTTGAGCAACAGGTCATCGGGGCCCGGCTCGGGGGCGGGGCGGCGGACCGACGTCAGTGGCCCGGAGGCAACCGGGCCAGGGTGCCGGACGGCCCACCCGGACACGGAGCCCGGGCCTGAATCGGGGGCCATGACTCCAGGATGGCGCCCACCGCGGAGCCGGACAAACGGTGCGCCGCCGGTGTCCGGGCGTCCGACTCAGCCGATGAGCGTGGTCAGCTTCTGCATCAGCCTGGCGAGCGGATGCCTCTTCTTGGCGGGGGGAGCGGGGGCGGCGGTGGCCGGCGGTTCGGCCGGCGGGGGTGCCGGGCGGTGCGCGCGCTGTGCCGGAGGCTGGTCCGTGGGGGGCTTCGCGGGCTTGGTGCGGGTGCGTGCGGCCTCGGCGCGGACGAGCGCGCCAAGAGCGGCAAAGACGTCGAGGGGCATGCCGGATCTCCTGCGGTGGTGGTCCCGAGAGCTGATGACGGCAGGCCGCGGTCGCCCCGGGCCCCGGTCCGGGGAGGGGTGGGCGGATGCGGCCGGGCCCGCTCAGCAGCGCAGGATGGCCACGCGCTTCGGCGAGGCGGGGGCGGCGGTGGTGACCACAGCCGTGGTGGAGGCGCTCTCCGACGCGCCGATGGTTTCCTCGACGAGGGAGTCCCCGAGCGCCTTGCCCCCGGCGCCCGTGGGGATCTGATGGCGGAGATGGCAGGCCGAGGCGTCGCACTTGCGCCGGACGCCGCTGCCCGGATGCTTCCCGGCGCCCTCGGTGGACGCCAGCACCGGCCCCGCCGGAAGGCAGGGCCGTCCGGCCGGGGCGGCCACGGCCGGCGGGCCGTGCTGGAGACGGCAGCCGGCCTCGGTCATCAGGACTTCGGGGGAGCCGGTGGTGAGTGCGGCGTGCAGCAGGGCCAGTAACGCGAGCAACACCAGCACGCGCCGGCCGCCGGTTGCCGCAAAGCGGCCGGTGCTGACGGTGTCGCGCATGCGAATCTCCCAACCCTCTTCCAGGAGGGGATCCCCTGGAAGGGGTGAGGGCACGCCAGATACGCCGCAAGGGGCGACAAAATCACCCGTTCCGGCTATCTGCCCGCAACATGCGCACCATGCTTCGTACGCACGTCCGCTCCGCGCGGCGGGGTGCCGGTGTCGGTGCTGCCCTTCAGCGCCGTCGGCCCGTGGAGCCGCCGTCGGGGTCGCCGGTCGCATAGCGGCCGTGGTAGTGCGAGAATCGCTCCAGCGCGTCCCCGTCCATGCTCCACGGCCAGGGGGTCGCGACGCCGCCGGTGGCCCGCAGCGTGGTCCCGGCCTCGGTCGTCCGGCCGGCCTTGATCAGGGCGTACGCCAGCAGGTTGAGATCGGCCAGGGCCGCCGCGTGGGTCAGGAACCCCGGGCCCGGCCAGAAGTGCGCCGCATGGTCCAGGGCCTTGGCGGCGTCGGGCCGCCGCCAGATCTCCCCGGCGCCGAGGGCCATCAGACCGCCGTCGGCCACGGCTCGCTGGTGGCTGCCGATGAGCGCGGTGAGCTCCAGCCCGGCGGCGGGGGCGTCGGGCGGCATGGCGGCGCGGACACCGTCGAGGAGATCCAGGACCAGTGCGCTGGAGCCGCACTCGTCCGGCGACAGATACCCCAGCGCCTGGAGATGCGCCTCGCGGTTCCACGGATCGCGGGCCTTGATCTCGCGCCAGATCGCCGACAGCTCCGTGGAGGGGCGCTGCTCCAGGCGGAGCGTGGCCAGGTACAGGGTCCACGGTGTGGGGTCGGCGGGGAGCATGTCGGCCGCGAGCCGGCAGGTCTCACGGGTCACGTGCAGATCGACGCCGGATCCCTCCTGCCGCGCCTGCAACAGATCCGACCAGGCGTGCAGCAGCAGCGCGTTCTGGTCCTGCGGGTTGTGCTGCCGCCAGATGCCGGGCAGCGACCGCCCCGCGGCCCGGGCGAGCACCGCCAGCCGGTGGGCCTTGCGGTCCCAGTCGTGGCCCGCCTCGTTGATCACGTCCGCCATCGAGGCCATCACGGCGGTGTCGAGCGAACCGCGGGACCAGCACGTCTCGACGCGGCGCCGGACCTGTCCCAGTGTGCGGTCGTCGAGCTCGGGGACCAGGCGGGGAAGGCTGCCTTTGCGGCGTCTGAAGACGGGCATGTGTTCGGGGAGCCTTCCGTTGGTGGGTCGTATACGGAGCTGAACGGCAGTGTTGCCGAGAGTGGCGCTCAGGCGAGACTACGGGCAGGGGTATGCATAGGCATACCCCTGCCCGTATGGCAGACCGTTCGGTCAGCGGGAGCTGACGGCCTCCTTCTCCGGAGCGCCGCGGCCGAGCCGCTCGCGGACCAGGGAGACCGCGACGACCACGATGGCGAGCAGCACCGACAGCACGACCTGGATCCGGCCGCCGCCCTCACTGTCGTCGGTGAGCATGTAGACCAGCACGAACGAGATCATCGCGATCGTCGCCCAGGTCAGGTACGGGAAGAGCCACATCCGGACGACCAGCTTGTCGGGGTTCTCGCGCAGGATGATCCCGCGCATCCGCAGCTGCGAGAAGCAGATGACCAGCCAGACGAACAGCGCGACCGCGCCGGACGAGTTCAGCAGGAACTGGAAGACCGTGGTCGGCCACAGGTAGTTGAAGCCGACCGCGATGAAGCCGAAGACGACGGAGGCGATGATCGCGGCCTGCGGGACGCCCCGCGCGTTCGTCCGGGCGAAAGCCTTCGGGGCGTCGCCACGCTGGCCGAGCGAGAAGGCCATCCGGGAGGCGGTGTAGAGGCCGGAGTTGAGGCAGGACAGCACCGCGGTCAGCACGATGACGTTCATGATCTGGCCGGCGTGCGGGATGCCTATGGAGTCGAGGGCCGCGACGTACGAGCCGTGCTTGGCGATCGACGGGTCGTTCCACGGCAGCAGGGAGACCACCACGAGGATCGAGCCGAGGTAGAAGATGCCGACCCGCCAGATGACGCTCTTGGTGGCCTTGGTGACCGCGCGCTGCGGGTCCTCGGACTCACCGGCGGCGAGGGTGACGATCTCGCTGCCCATGAAGGAGAAGACGACCATCAGCACACCGGTGAGGATCGCGCTGGGGCCGTTCGGCAGGAAGCCGCCATGGGAGGTGAGGTTGGCGAAGCCGGTCGCCGCGTTGTCGGAGCCGGGCAGCACACCGAAGATCGCCAGACCGCCGATGACGATGAAGGCGGCGATGGCAACGACCTTGATGCCGGCGAACCAGAACTCGAACTCACCGAACGAGGAGACCGAGGCGAGGTTGGTGGCGGTGAGCACGACCATCACGATCAGCGCCCAGGCCCACTGCGGGACGGCCGGGACCCAGCTGGTGAGGATGGCGGCACCGGCGGTCGCCTCCACGGCGAGCACCACGACCCAGAAGAACCAGTACAGCCAGCCGATCGAGAATCCGGCCCAGCGGCCGAGCGCCCGGTCCGCGTAGGCGGAGAACGAGCCGGAGGTCGGGTTGGCGGCCGCCATCTCACCGAGCATCCGCATCACGAACACGACCAGCGCGCCGACCAGGGCGTACGACAGCAGGATGCCGGGGCCGGCCGCGGCGATGCCGGAGGCGGATCCCACGAAGAGGCCGGCGCCGATGACCCCACCCACGGCGATCATGGACAGATGGCGGTTCTTGAGGCCCGACTGAAGACCTGACTGCTGCGGAGACTGCCCGTGCCCCGGCGGAGCGGGCGGAGCGGCCACGGGGCTGGGGGGAGGTGTAGTCATCTTCGACATCCATTGAGGGTTGGAGGGGTCATGCACGTGGTGACTGCTGGGATCGCCTCGGTAGGTGGACGCACGCAAGGGCCGGTGCTGGAGATGGCGATCGTGGCCCTGACGAGGTGCGAAGGCGCGGTGAGTGGCCGTGGCCTTCGGATGCCTGCGCGGGTGGGGGAGCGCTTCTTTGCGCCGCCGCGCTACTGCCCGTCCTCCTCGTGAGAGGTGAGCCGCATCACGTCCGGATTGGGATTTGCGTAAGCGTATGTGGCGGTGCGCGGCGGCGTATTTGTGAGACCGGACAAATTCGCCCCCGATGGCTGTCCGTTCGGCTAATGCGGAGGACCGGAACGGAGGATTCGCGCCCGGGGCGCGCGGGGAGATCCGGAGGCGCCGACGGCTCGCCGGGCCCGTCCCGGCGGGCATCGGGACGGGGCTGGTGCGGACGGACAACGCCGTCGGCGAAGCCTTGGCCGACGGAACAGACGTCCCGGACCGCCCGCGCCCTAGCGTGAGTTCGGCCCTGGGGCCTCGCGACCGGCCCCGCCGCCGGCCGACGAGCAAGGGGACTCCATGGCCACCCTTCCCTCCGCCCGACAGACCCGGACCGCTCCCGCGACCGCGCCCTCACCCACACCATCAGGGGTGGGCGACCGCCGCGCGTCGCAGGACGGAATGTCATGTGAACGGCGCGGTGAACCACCGGAGCCACGCTCCGCTGAACTGCCGGGCGAAAACGGGGATATCGCTGCAAATCCGGCAGAACGGAACCCCGTGATCGTGGTGATCGGAGCCACGACGCTCGCGCGCCGGGTCTGTGCCTCCCTGGGAGAGAGCGGGCACCCGGTCGACCACCTCGCCGCGCCGGACGACCAGGACCTGCGCCGGGCCCTGGCCACACCGCCGGCCGCCCTCGCGGTCCTGGTGGGCGACGATCTGTCCGCGCTGCGCTACGCCCTCGCCGTACGCCATGTCTGCGACTCCGTCCGGATCGTCGTCACCGTCTTCGACCGCACCGTGGCGCAGCAGCTCCGGCTGCTGCTGCGCGACTGTGTGCCGGTCTCGCCCGCCGACCTCCTGGCGCCGACGCTGGCCGGACTGTGTGTCGACCCCGACGCGCTGGCCGTGTGGGACGACGGGCAGGGGGCGGTCGCGGTCCGCCCGGGGGAGGACCGGCTGGTGGAGACGGCGTGGCGGGCGAGCCCGGCCGCCCGGCGGCGGGCGCTGCTGGGACGGCTGCGGGGGCAGTTGCAGCCCCACGACGCGGATGCCCGTCTGCTGCTCATCGGGCTGCTGGGCATCGTGACCGTCCTGGTCCTGGACTGGATCTGGCTGGTGGGCGTCTTCCACAAGCCGGTCAGCACGGCGTTCCTGGAGGCCGCCCGGGTGGTGGCGGGCGTCGGTCCGGCCGCTCCGCACGAGGGGCATCCCGGGTACGAGGTGGTGTCCGGCGTGGCGATGCTGGTGACCGTGGGATTCACCGCGCTGCTCACCGCGGGCATCGTCGACCGGCTGTTCGGCCCGCGGCTGGTCGGGGTCCTCGGGCCGAGGGTGCTGCCGCGGGCCGGTCACGTCATCGTGGTGGGGCTGGGCCAGGTCGGCCTGCGGCTGTGCCAGACCCTGCGGCAGCTGGGGGTTCCGGTCGTCGGGGTCGAGCGCGAGCCCGCCGCCCCGAACCTGCGCCTCGCGCGGTCGATGGGGATACCCGTGGTGCTGGCGCACGGGGAGGACCGTGCGGTGCTGGCGCGGCTGGGCCTGGGGCGGGCCCGTGCGCTGGCCGCCGTCGGCTCCGATGAGCTGGACAACATCGCCGTGGCGGTCGCCGCCCACGGTGTGGCACCCGATATCCGGGTGGTGCTGCGGGCCGGTGAGGACGAGGCGACCGCCGAGACCCGCGCGCTGCTGCCCCTCGGGCTGACCCGCGACATCGTCAGGACGAGCGCGGCCTTCGTGACCGCCCAGCTGACCGCCGGGCGGGCCGGCGGGGCGCCGCGCCGCGTGGTGGCCGGCACCGACTGCGACTATGTCGAGCTGCCCGGACGCGGTCTCGTCGGCTGGCCCGTCCCGGATGGGGACGACTGCGGCCATGTGCCCGGCGGGGGCGAGCGCGACAGCGTGCGGAGCGCTCTGGGGGCGGGCTGAGCGACGCCTCGGGGTGCCCTGGGAGGTCTGGAGGTGTCCGTCCGCGGCCCGCCTCAGTCCTCCTCGTCGGCGCCGCCCGCGTCGGACGACAGGCTCTGCTCGGTCCAGATGACCTTGCCGGTCGGGGTGTAGCGGGTGCCCCAGCGCCGGGTGAGCTGCGCGACGATGAACAGTCCGCGGCCGCCCTCGTCGGTGGTCCGGGCGTGGCGCAGGCGCGGCGAGGTGCTGCTGGCGTCGGAGACCTCGCAGATCAGCACGTCCTGCCGGATCAGACGCAGGGTGATCGGCGCGGAGGCGTGGCGGATGGCGTTGGTGACCAGTTCGCTGACGATCAGCTCCGTGGTGAACAGCAGAGCGTCCATGCCCCACTCGGTCAGCTGTTGGTCGGCGAGGCCACGGGCGGTGCCGACGACGGCCGGATCGCAGGTCAGCTCCCAGGAGGCGACCTGTTGCGCGTCCAGGGCGTGGGTCCGGGCGAGCAGCAGCGCGGCGTCGTCGGACGGCGGGCCGGTCATCAGAGTCTTGACCACATTCCCGCCGAGCTCCTTCAGCGTCTCCCCGGGCACCGCGAGGGCACGGCTCAGCCGGGACAGTCCGACCTCGATGTCCCGGTCGCGGGTCTCGATCAGCCCGTTGGTGTAGAGCGCGATCAGGCTGCCCTCGGCCGGTTCCAGCTCGACGGCTTCAAAGGGCAGCGACCCGAGGCCGAGCGGCGGCCCGGCGGGCAGGTCCGGGCAGTCCACGGCGCCGTCGGGGCCGACGATCAGGGGCGGCAGATGGCCGGCCCGCGCCATGCTGCACCGCCTGCTGACCGGGTCGTAGACGGCGTACAGACAGGTGGCGCCCATGAACGTCGAGGCCACGCTCGGGTTCCCGGCGTCCGCGGCCGGGTCGGCACGGTGCGTCTTGACCAGGCCGATGACCAGGTCGTCCAGACGGGCCAGCAGTTCATCGGGCGGCAGATCCAGATTCGCCAGGGTGCGGACGGCGGTACGCAGCCGCCCCATGGTGGCCGCGGCATTGATGCCGTGTCCGACCACGTCCCCGACGACCAGGGCGACCCGCGTCCCGGACAGCGGGATCACATCGAACCAGTCGCCGCCCACCCCGCTCGGCGCGTCCGCCGGGAAGTACCACGACGCCACCTCCAGCGCGGACCCGCCGGTCAGCTCGTGCGGCAGCAGATTCTGCTGCATCACCCGGGCCGCGGACCGCTCGCGGGTGAAACGGCGCGCGTTGTCGACACACACCGCGGCCCGCGCGACCAACTCCTCGGCCAGCTGGACGTCGTCCGCCGCGAAGGGCCCCAGACGGCGGGACCGGAAGAAGGTCGCCGCGCCCAGGGTGATGCCACGGGCCTGCACCGGTGCCACCATCACCGAACGGAACCCGAATTCCCGGATGACGGCGGCCCGCACCGGGTCCTCGGTGACCCAGGCACTCGTGGTGAGGTCCAGGACCGGCTCCACCAGGGACGCGCCCTTGAGCAGACAGCGGGCGATCGGTGACGAGGGCGACCGCTGGACGGCTTCCCCCACGGCCAGAACGGCCTCCGGGCAGCCTTCGTGGACCGACTGCTGACCGCAGCGGCGCAGGGTGGGGGTGCTGTCGACCGGCCCGGGCACCGGCTCCTCGCCGCGGAGAACCGAATCCAGCAGATCGACGGCGACGAAGTCGGCGAGCGCCGGCACGGCGACATCGGCCAGTTCCTGTGCGGTCCGGGTGACATCGAGCGTGCTGCCGATCCGGACGCTGGCGTCGTTCAGCAGGGCCAGACGCTCCTGCGCCCGCCAGCGTTCGGTGACGTCGATGACCATGTACCAGAGGCCGATCCGCCGGCCCTGGGGGTCCGCCAGCCCGAAGAAGGAGGCCGAGTAGGCACGCTCCTGGTGGGGGTCCGCATAGGTGGGGCTGCGGAATTCGTAGTCCATCACGGGCGACCCGGTCCGCAGGACCCGTCGCATCCGCTCCTCGAACGCCGCGGCCTCCAGCCTCGGCAGCACCTCGTGCACCTGCTTCCCGAGCCGCTGTTCCAGCGGGATCAGGCGCTCCAGTACGTCGTTCACCCAGACGTACCGCAGATCGGTGTCGAGCACCGCCATACCGACCGGTGCGTGCGCCAGGAACGGTTCGAGCATCAGCTGGTTCACCCCGCCGCCCGGCACCCGCCACTCCTCCATGGCGAGGACGGACCACCGCTCGGGTCCTGCGCCGTCGAGCACCCGCGTGACCTGCACCGCCAGCTGCACCTCCCGGCCGTCCCGGTGGCGGGCCGCGACCGAGCCGCCCCAGCCGTCCCCCGCCCGGCACCACCGCGCCACGGAGGCCACCCGCACCTCGTCGCCCGGTACCGCCAGCAGCTCCGCGGCGGGATGGTGCAGGATCTCCGCGGCCGGATAGCCGAGCAGCCGCTCCGCCGCCCGGGTCCAGGCCACGATCCGGCCGTGGCCGTCCAGTTCGGCGGTGGCCGCCTTCGCGATATCGCACGCGCGGTCCGAGCCACCCGGCAGGGCATTCTCCGCACTCATCATCGCCAGCCCGTCAGCTGAATGGAGCAATATCGCCTAGTTTAGGAGAATTGTTGACCACCGGCGGTGCGGGGGGTGCGAGTGCCCGGATACCGGACTCCGTGGCTCCGTCGCCCGACGCGGCGCCCCCGGCCGGGCCGTCGCGCCACCGGCCGCCGCGCGCCCCGCTTCAGCCGGCGGGCGGCAGCCGCAGCTGGAGCATGGCCAGCAGCCGCTGATCCGGGCGGCTGAGGTCGAGACCGGTCAGGTCCTCGGCCCGGCGGATCCGGTAGCGCAGCGTGTTGGGGTGCACATGCAGCTCGGTGGCGGCGGCCCGTACGTCGCCGAAGGCGTTCAGATAGGCGAGCACGGTCTCGGCCAACTGCCCCTGGTTGCGGCTGTCGTGGGTGACCAGGGCGGTCAGCCGGGGGTCGCGCATCTCGGGGTGCGCCGACAGCAGCGCCAGCACCTCGCTGACGAGTACCTCCGCCTGGATGTCCGGCAGCGCGGCGACCGTGGTGGCGACCCCGACGCTCAGCATGGCGTCCAGGATCCGGTCCGCCTCCCGGCGCGATTCGGGGATCTCCCCGAGCCCCGGCACGATGCAGCCGACCGAGCCGCGCAGCGACAGGCCCAGGTGGCGGCCGGCCGCGTCGGTGATCTCCTGGCCCCAGCCGCGCAGCGTGCCGGTGTCGATGCTGCGCGGCAGTTGCGGCAGCAGCACATAGATCCGCGCGTCGACCTGGGTGACCACGGAGCTGCTGTGCCGGGCGGCGGTGTGCACCGAGATCAGGTTGCTGACCTCGCCACGGGTCAGCTCCGGCGGGGTGGCCTCGGCCGTCCCGTACGAGAAGCCCAGGACGGCGGCCGGGCGGGCCGCGTCCAGGGCCAGATGGCTCGCCAGCGGCTGCGGCCCGGTGCTGCCCTCCAGCAGCCCGGCCGCGAGTGTACGGGTCAGCGTGAGGTCGGCGGAGAGCTCACGGCGGCGGCGTACCAGATGCAGGGCGGCGACCCGGGCCGCGCCCAGCAGCGCCTGGTCGGCGCGCTCGGTCAGCGGCGTGGAGCCCTCCTGCACCCAGATGACGCCCAGCTGCCGTTCCCCGGAGCGGATGGCCACCGCGAGCCGCCGGCGGATCCCCAGCTCGGGGTGGGCATCGATGTTGATCACTTCGTCGGAGGTGCGCAGCCGCTGGAACACGCCCCACTCGCGCAGCCGCGACAGATACGCCTCCGGGCCGTGCCACCCCAGGATGGACCGCCGCCGCAGGTCATCGACCTCGTCGTCGTCGGCGGAGCGGGAGTAGGCCAGCACGCGGTTGGCGGTGTCCTCGATGCTGACGATGCCGCCGGTGAGGATGGCGGTGGTCTGCGCGAGCGCGAACAGGTCGCCTTCCTCGGCCCCCTCGCCGGGGCGCCCCAGCGGCGCACTCTCCAGCGCCGCGCGGGCCAGCGCGTCCACCTGCTCCCAGCGCGCTTCGCTCCGTACGGACAGCAGCGCGATGCCCGCCTCGACGGCCGTCGCACTGAGCGCCGCGGCCTGCCCGGGAGCGTCCAGCTTGACCGCCACGGCAGCGGCCCCGTCGCGTCCGCCGGCCCGCAGCGCGGGGAACGCCGCGCGCCCCCGGGCCCCTATCGCGAGGATCAGCTCGCCGGGGCGGGCCATCGGCGGGTCCTCGGGGTCGAGCAGTGCGACGCTGCGGATCTCGACGTCCAGCCCGTCGGGCGCGGCCTGGAGCTCCACCAGGGGCTCGCCCAGCGACATCAGCAACTGGCGCAGGCTGATGCCCGTACGGGGTGGCGATGCCGCGGCAGCTGGATCCATGATCGGCGCCTCTGGAGGGTTCGGGTGGCCGGGGCTCTGGGACTGCCGGCCCTCTCGCAGGACTTCCGATCGTGTGCTGTCAAGTACTCGACCGGCCCATGAGGGAGCCATTACCGCAGGTATGAGCCACGCCAACAGTACTGATGCTATCCGCCGGCGCGATCGTGGCCCTGGAGCGGACGGGCGCCCGAGATCCCCTAGGGCACCGCCTGCTTCCCCGTCGCCTGCTTCCCGGCCGACTGCTTACCGGCAGGGGGCGCCGCCGCACCATCGGTCGGGGGTTCCGTCGCACCGGTCGGGGGTTCCGCTCTGAACGCCCATGTCATCTTGGGTTCCATCACGCAGCGGAAGACCCGCTGCACCGGCGGTGTGCACAGCAGCGTCACGACCGCTCCGGCGATGAAGGTGACGGCGATGGCGCCCCACGGGGTGCGGACCCAGCCGGCGTCGTACCAGTCCCACCAGCGGGAGCCCTTGGCGAGGAAGCCGTGCAGCAGATAGCCGTAGAGCGTGCCGGCGCCCAGCGCGGTGCACCACATCCGGCGGCCCGGCACCCAGGCCAGGAAGCACGCCGTCAGCACCAGCGAGCAGCCGAACATGGCGAGCTGCATCAGCGCACCGACCCACCACGGAGCGCCCAGGTTCTCGGCGCTGTCGGTGTGGTAGAACCAGGCGTCGTTCATCCGGGGCACGGCCCAGTACGCGAAGACCAGCGCCACCGCCAGGACGGGCACCGCGGCGATTCGCACCGGCCAGCGGCGCACCAGGCTGAAGTGCTCCGCCTTCAGGCACATGCCGAGGACGAAGAACGGCAGGAATTGCAGCACCCGCTGGAGGTCCAGCTCGGTGCCGACGTCCGGGGACGCGGAAGCCGCGATGGCGATCACGAGGGCCAAAGGCACCGGCCAGCGCACGATCCGCCACAACGGAGCGGTGAGCCGCCAGATGAACAGGGCCGCCAGGAACCAGGTGAGGAACCACGGATCCAGCAGGCTGACCGTGAAACTCGGGATGTCACCGGCCAAGTACCGGAAGAGCGCGAAGGCCGTCTGGAAGACGACGAACGGGACGGCGACACCGGTGACCAGCCGCTGGAGCCGGTCGCGGCGCAGGTCGAAACTGCGCGAGAAATAGCCGGAGATGACGGTGAAGGCCGGCATGTGGAAGGCGTAGACGAAGAGATACAGCGACGCCGCGCTCCGGCTGCCGTGGTAGTACGGCTCCCAGGCGTGCCCGAGCGCCACCAGGACGATGGCCAGGTATTTGGCGTTGTCGAAGAACGCGTCGCGCTGTTTGGCGGGGGCGGGCGGCTCGGCCGGGGCGGGCGGCGCCGGTTCGCCCGGGGCACCGGCGGACCGGTGCGCCGCGGTGGCGGGCGGCTCGGCGGGGGCGATCCGGCCGGTGTCCTGCTGGGCGGAGGACCGGGGGGCGGGGATCACGACACGGCCTCCCAGCAGTCCGTCGGCCGCCGTGGCTCTCTTGCCGTGCTGGTGGGGGCGATGGTCATGGCGATCACGGTGAGCGGCATACCGGCTCCTCGGGTGGACTGCTGCGGGAGGGGGCGGCACCCTGCGGCGTGCCGTTCCTCCCCCTGGTCGTCTACAGTGCTGTAGACCGTCGGTGAACTGTAGACGCCGGGACGCGTGGGGCGCCCCCCGGCCCGGCACCGCAGAAGCGGCGACACGGCCCAATGCCCGGCCGTCCACGCCCTGTTCACCATTGGCCCACGGCTGCTTCATCCGTATCGGATCCCGGTGGCCCGCCGCCACTTGATGTGGCAGTCGTGATCCTTCTCTCTCCGGTCGTGCCCGCGGAGCGTCGCGCTTCGGCCGGACCGCGAGCGCGCCAGTACAGTCACC
The DNA here is from genome assembly GCF_042724075.1 of Streptomyces sp. NPDC127097. Classification (NCBI taxonomy): domain Bacteria; kingdom Bacillati; phylum Actinomycetota; class Actinomycetes; order Kitasatosporales; family Streptomycetaceae; genus Streptomyces; species Streptomyces sp. NPDC127097. The sequence continues at coordinate 63,855 of NZ_JBHXFI010000005.1, forward strand.
ACACCGACCTGTGTGCCGCGGCGCCCCCACGCCCACCGATCACCCTTCACCCGGAATGGACCCCATGAGCGCGATCAGCATCGGCCAAGCCGTCGTCCTCGGAGCCGTCGAGGGGGTGACGGAATTCCTGCCGGTCTCCTCCACCGGCCACCTCAAGATCGCCGAGGGTCTGATGGGCATCCCGGTCGGCGACAAGACCGTCGTCGCGTTCTCCGCGGTCATCCAGGTCGGCGCGATCGCCGCGGCACTCGCCTACTTCTTCAAGGACATCGTGCGCATCATGGGCGCCTGGTTCCGCGGACTGCGCGACCGTGAGGAGCGGTACCACCACGACTACAAGTTCGCCTGGTGGGTGATCTACGCGACCCTCCCGATCGTCGTCGTCGGCCTGGCCGCCAAGCCGCTGATCGAAGGCCCGCTCGCCTCGCTCTGGGTGGTGGCCGGCTCGCTGATCATCGGCAGCGGGGTGATGTGGGCGGCGGACCGGATGGGCCGCCACAAGCGGGGTGAGGACGACACCTCGCTCAAGGACGCCATGCTGGTCGGCTGCTCACAGATCCTCGCCCTCCTCTTCCCCGGCTTCTCCCGCTCCGGCGCGACCATGTCCACCGCGCTGATGCTCGACCTGGAGCGGGTCGCGGCCACCCGGCTGTCCTTCTTCCTCGGCATCCCGGCCCTCACCGGCGCCGGGATCTACGAGCTGAAGGACGCCATCGGCACCGGCGCCGCCGTCGCCCCGCTGGCCATCGGCACCGTCGTCTCCTTCGGCGTCGCCTACGCCTCGATCGCCTGGCTGCTGAAGTTCGTGGCCAAGCACTCCTTCAACTCCTTTGTCCTCTACCGGATCCTCGTCGGAGCGCTGCTCTTCGGACTGCTGGGCGCGGGCGTCCTCAGCTGACGGTCACCAGGGACCCGGCCGGCCGTGCCGCTCGGCCGCACGGAGGCCCGGCGCGGCCGTCGCGCCGGGCCGTGATGCCGGGTTGCTGATGGTATGGGTGCATGAGGAGCGCCCGCCCGCGGCGGGCCGCAGTGCCCTGGAGGTGGCCTTGTCGAACCGGGATGGCGCGGAGACGGACCCGGACGCCGAGCTCGCCGGCGTCCTGGCCCGTCTGCACACGGTGGAAGAGGCCGCCGAGCAGATCGGCACGACCCTGGACGAGCGGACCACCTGTGCCGAGCTGGCCCGCTTCCTGTGCCGGCACCTGTGTGACGCCGCGGCGGTGGACCTGCTCACCGGGCAGGGCACCGGCGCCCGGCCCCGGTCCCCGGAGGCGCTCACCCGCGTCGCGACGGCCGGCCTGGTCAAGGTGCTGGAGGCGCAGTTCCCGGACGAGCGGCCGGCCGAGGACACGCCCTCGCTGCGGGCGCTGGACGAGGAGCGCCCGGTCACCGCGGCGGCGGTGCTGCCGGGCGGCCGCGCCGTCCAGGCCGTGGCCGCCCCGCTCCTGGCGTACGGCCGTCGCTACGGTGTGCTGCTCGCCCTGCGCGCGGGCGGCAGCTTTTCCGGGCAGGAGACCGCCACCGTGCACCATCTGGCGCGCCTCACCGCCACCCGGCTCACCCACGCCCGCCGCCATGCCGCCGTGCAGCGCACCGCGATGGACCTTCAGCGGGCGCTCCTCGCGGAGCCGGGCCGGCCGCACCCCAACCTGGAGCTGGCCACCCGCTATCTGCCGTCCGGCGGCAGCGCCCTGGTAGGCGGCGACTGGTTCGAGACGGTACGGCTCCACTACGGGCGCACCCTGCTCGTCATGGGGGATGTCATGGGGCACGGACTCGACGCGGCGGTCGATATGAACGCCTACCGCTCCCACCTCCGCTATGTCGCCTCGACCGATCTGCCGCCCCATCGCGTACTGCGGCAACTCGACGCCGCCGTGGCCGGGGAGGAGTCCCGCCGGCCCGCGACCTGCCTGCTGGCCAGGGTCGATCCGGCGCGCGGTATCGCCGCCTTCGCCAGCGCGGGCCATCTCCCCCCGGCGGTCATCGGCCCCGAGGGCGCCACCGGTCTGGTCGACGTCCCCGTCGGCCCGCCTCTGGGCACCGGCGTAGGGGGCTACGAACTCGTCACCCGCGCCCTCACCCCCACCGAAACCCTGCTGATGTTCACCGACGGGCTCATCGAGCGCCGCGGCGAGGACATCGATGCCTCCCTGTCCCGGCTGGCGAGGATGCGACTGCCCGCCGGGGCCGGCGTGGAGCCGATGCTCGACGAGGTCCTGCTCCGCCTCGACGGACTGCACGCCGAGGACGATGTCGCCGTCCTCGCCGCCCGGATCCGCCACCATCCGAGCGCGGGGGCGGCCGGACCGGTGGAGAGTTGACGGGCCCTCAGGGGTGTCCCGGCCCGGCGGATCAGGGTCGGGGCCCCCTGAGCCCCCCACCGCGACGAATTCGGAAGCCGGTTGAATCATCCCGCCACGCGGTGCGTATCTCAGGGTGAGCCGAGGGATTTTCCCCGATTCCCGGCTCGGCCCTGGTTTTGCCTGTGAACCCGGGCCGCGCGGTCGCTCCGCCTCTGCTACCCCCTGGCAGAGGGGGAGGGCGCGCCCGCCCCCCCCAGGGGGGCCCCACCCACCCCCAAACCCGGCGGCCGCCCCCCCCGAACCCCCCCCACCGGGGA